>JAEYUN010000013.1 GCA_023432475.1 Candidatus Parcubacteria bacterium
CAGTACTGGCCGGAATACTCGCGCTCGGTCTGGCAAAAATATATCGAAATGGGTACAGTCAAAGTCAACGGCGCAGTAGTTACGTCTATTCGCTACGCTCTGGGCGAAGACGACGAAGTCAGTGTCGGTACACTACCTGTAGTGTCATTTGAAGACGACACGCTACCCGTAGTGTACGAAGACGAACACGTGGTAGTCATAAATAAGCCAGCTGGCGTTCTAACTCATGCCAAAGGTGCTTTACTTGAAGAATACAGCGTTGCCGAGTTTATGCGCGAGCACATGAGCGAAACTGACGAAACTAACCGTCCCGGTATCGTACATCGACTCGACCGTGGCACAAGCGGTATTATGGTGTGCGCCAAAGATAGCGCTACGAAACGCTTGCTTCAAAAACAATTCCAAGACCGCAAGGCCCACAAAACCTACCTAGCCGTCGTCAAAGGCTCTCCTAAACTACCTGAAGCACGGATAGACTTGCCAATTGAGCGAAGCCCTAAAGCGCCAAGTAGTTTTCGGGTTGGCGCTAAAGGAAAGTCAGCCGTAACAACCTATCGTGTTTTAGCGTCCAACGCCCAATATAGCGTTATTGAACTCAAACCTGAAACCGGACGAACACATCAGTTGCGAGTACACCTAGCCTACATAGGTACCCCCATAATCGGCGATAGTGTTTACGGCGGTGGTAAAAGTCCTATCGAGCGGATGTGTCTGCATGCCTTGGCTCTAGAGATAACCATACCGCCATCGAACCGGCAAACTTTCGTAGCTGAACCACCGGAAGATCTATTGATGCTTATGAGGCGTATCGGTTATGAAATATGAAAACCTGCTACTAAACCACATATCTAAGAGACTGCTCGACAGCTATATAGCCAACCCGCGGCACGCCTTACTGTTGACGGGGCAGGAGGGTGTGGGTTTGGGGACTTTAGCCCAAGCTTTGGCTCTTGAGCTGGTAGAATCCCCCGTCGACGTGTTAGTAGTTTCACCCGACGATAAAGGTACCTTGTCTATCGAAAGAGTACGCAACCTTTATGTGGAAACGCGCGACGTTCGTCAGGCGCGGCAAGTAGTTATTATTGATAATGTTGATGCTATGAGTCTGGACGCTCAAAATGCTTTTCTAAAACTACTCGAAGAACCTAACAAGCAAATTCATTTTATCTTGACCACCCACCAACTCGAACTGCTGTTAACAACTATAGTTTCGCGCAGTACGACCATAGACGTAAAACTTATAGACAAAAATAGTAGCGAACGCCTACTCCGGCAAAATAGCGTCAAAGAACCAACCAAGCTGAGTCAAATACTTTTTATCGCCGAAGGCCGACCGGCTGAGCTGGTTAGGTTGGCAAATTCAACCGACTATTTCGAAGAACGTTCCAAATACGTCAAAGCTGCCCGACAGCTAATAGAGGGGTCGCTGTACGACAGGTTAGTGGCAGTGAGTAATTTTACGAATCGCCAAGATGCTCTGCAATTAACCCGGATGTTGAGCCTGCTTTTGCAGTTTATGTATAGCAGAGGCCATGAACCGCGCCTGTTAAAGACGGCGCCTATTGTCGAAGAGGTTGCGGCGCATCTCGAAAGTAATGGTCACGTCAAAACCCAGCTCATGTATCTGGCTAGCGCTATGCCGTGATACAATATAGGTGATGTTAGGACTACTGTTAATACTTGCTCTGGGTGTTTGGGTGCTACTCTATCAACGACCGCTCGATGAAGCGGGTAATGAGTTGCCTTCAAAAATCTCGTCCCAGCTGGATAAGTTGTGGGGTATTGCAACCGAAAGTATTCGTGATAGGAAATATTTGCGGGCTGAAAAAGCACTGCTGACTATTCTACGGGTTGATGAGCGCAATGCTAGTGCATACAACCGACTAGGCATACTGTACGCTAAACAACGGGCCTACCAAGACGCTATCGAGTGTTTTGAAATTGCCCAGAGTCTTGAACCAAGCGCCAGCTCGCTACACAACGTCGGCCTCATTTATTATGAGACGGGTGTGTTTGAAAAGGCAGCGCTAGCTTTCGAGCAAGCCCTTAGCTTGGAGAATGACTTAGCTGCCCGTCATATAGCCTATGCTAAGGTTCAGGAAAAGTTAGGTGATTATAAAAAAATGATTGCCTCACTCGAGCGAGCCGTGGCTCTCGAGCCTAACCCGCAAAGCTTAGGTATACTAGCCGACGCTTACGATCGCAATGGACAGGAAGAACTGGCCACAGATTTAAGAGAAAAAGCCCAGAAGATGATCATACCTCCGGGCGAACCAAAACGCATCCAACAGCCGCCGCGACGCGTCGTTATGTAGGATAGTTCCAATCTGTTAATAGATATGTTAGAATAACTTGCGCATGCCGCTTTAGCTCAGTTGGTTAGAGCAGCTGTTTTGTAAACAGCAGGTCCTGGGTTCGAGTCCCTGAAGCGGCTCCATGCTATACTTGTTCTGGCCATGCTGGGATAGTGAAGCGGTCAAACACGACAGACTGTAAATCTGTTGGCTTTCGCCTTCGTAGGTTCGAATCCTACTCCCAGCACCAAAATGAAATAGTCCCTCAGCGGGCTATTTTATTTTGTAGTGTAGTTGATGTGAGAAGTGTCCTATTGCGCAGCCGATATCCTGCTCACAGTCTGAAAAGATAACCACCCCTTGCAGCTGGTTTTCTTGTAATGCTAGTATGAAGAGATATGGAGCTAACGAATCCCAACACCCCGAAGTTTAGTTACGAGCGTCGAGAAGCTCCAAAACGTAGTCGCTTGCAAAAACTAGCAGTTGGTTTAGGGGCATCAGCATTCAGCTTTGTAGCCAGTACGACCACTGTTCTAGATATTGACACCAAACTGTCCTACGCATTTGACACGCTCGATCCACCAACTACCAGTGTGCATGATTAGAAAATAGTTGCAGCTAAAAACCCTGAGGAAGAAGCCAAAATCACGCCCGTCAGTCCGGAGCTAATAAAGAAGTGTCAAGAAAGTGATATTGTAGTCGTGCATTTCAGTGGAACCAGTATGGAAACTAGTCACTATGCTGCTTCGGTTTACAACGCCTTGGTTGAAGAGCATGGCGGGTGTTCAATGTTCCACTGGTCTGGATATCGTTATGATCCCGATGCTTCAGCCATATCAGTGGAAGAGTCTATAGATGAAATGGTGAGGGCTGGTGAAAAAAAGAAAGTAGTTTTTATCGGCTCCAGTCTCGGTGGTACCCTGGCTCAAGATATCGCCACCCATGAGTCAGTTATGAATTCCGATAGTATTGATCTGGAGAGGGTTATCGTCATAGCCACACCTAAAGATATGGAAGACATCAATACTACCATTCTCGGTATTATGCCGGTGGCATGGCTCAAGCATTTACCTTTAGAAATACCCCTACCCGCGTTTGGCCGTCTGCCTATATTTATCCAAGCCATTGCTGGCCAAGTAGCGGCTGGTGATATGACTGACAGGCAAGCCTGGTGGCATACTATAGATAATGTTTCTAAAACTCGACCCCAACTAACCCACAGCGAACTCGAAAGGTTACGCCGCGGTATGCATAACATAAGACCAGATGTCAGTATTGATTACGTTGGCTCATCGACAAATGACAATACTGTTAATGTTAGGCAGGCAGTCGAGAAGATAAGCCAATATACCGACGTAACTTTTACCGAAGTAGGCGACGGGGCAGTCCACGGCGACGTTTGGCATGTCGCTGCTGCCGGGTATTACTGGTCAATAATTGAACAGGTGCTTAAACAGGTTAACGAGAAAGAGGCCTGATAAGCTCAACTACTCTTGCGACAAAATGAGCGCGCTGAAGGGTGTCAGCGACAAGGTGATCACGTTGTCATGGTTTGCCGTTACAGTTTCAATTTGAATTTCTGCGGAATCCTGGTTATAGCCCTGCCATGATGAGTTGAAACGAACGCGCCAGGCACCACCGACCGGTACTGTTAGTTGGTAATTATCGAAATGACCACTACCAAAGTTTGCTATAACATAAACGTCATCGCCGGCGCCGCCTTTATCCCAACGGTGATAAGCCAGTACTTTATTGTCATCGTCGCGGTGAAACAGATTGATAAACTGGCCCAGCAGTCCAGCTGTATTGCCAAATTTGTTAAGCCGCAGATTTATGAGATCGCGGTGAGCCGCCACAATACCGCTAAACTGTTCGGTTTTGTTCCATTCGAGCGTTTTCCAGTCACTAAAATCACCTTCTTGCATGAACTCTTGCCCCTGGACCAGCATGGGTACTCCCGGAGCGGTCAGTGTCATGGTACTAGCAAGCAAAGTATGTTCTCTGGCTAGGCTACTTTCGGCGTTGCCGGGCGTAACTTCTTCGTTTAGGCGCTTACGACCGTTGGCGGCGGTGTCATGAGAGTCGCTAAATATGACCCTGGCAAAAGCATCTAAGTTATAGCTCCGCATCAATTCGTCGTAAAAATCGACCGGAAAAGGAACGTTGATACCTGCCAAAGCACGTATGCCATGAGGGAAATTCAAACCCCATTGGGCGTCAAATCCTAACCCGTCGTGTTTTATGGGTTTGGTTATATAGTCATTGACTGAACTATCTTCAGCCACCATGAGAGCGCCAGGGTTTACTTTGTGAGCAACTGTATTTATTTTGCCCAGTAAGGCCCAAGCATCGGCGATATCGTGAGCCGGGTCGTCGTTTTGGCCTTCGGTATTGCGCATATAAACTGTTGAGTCTAGCCGAATTCCGTCAAGTCTATACTCACTCAACCACATAACTATGTTGTCGAGTATGAACTGACGCACTTCGGGGCGTCCATAATCAGGTCGTCCACCCCACGGAGTGTCTCCGCGTTCATCGTTATAAAAATATATACCCCCGCGGTCGTTTTCACTCCAACCATCGAACCGCCATAGGTCGGACGTCTCACTAAAATGGTTATAGACTAGGTCAACCATAACACCGATGTTACGACTATGGGCAGCTTTGACGAATTCCATCAGGCCATGACGGCCACCATAACTAGCCTCGACAGCGAAGATATGATCGGTAGCATAACCCCAGCCGTGCGACATAGCCATACTGGTTACCGGCATGAGTTCAACCATGGTGACCCCCAAGTCAGCTAAATAATCAAGCTTACCTATAGCGTCATAAAATGTGCCTGGAGTTGAGGCATCAGCGCGGCTAAAAGTGCCAATATGCAGCTCATACAGAACGTGATTTTGCTTTGGTAGGGGCATATAAACGTCATCTCCCCAGTCAAAGTCATTAGCCGTCACTATGGACATACCGTTTTCCGAAGCAGTTATAGTCCGCGCCCTCGGGTCGTTTCGTCTCAAAAGTTGACCGTCAGGAGTTTCTATAAGGTACTGATAGGCGTACCCGGCTTCGGCATTTTCGACAAAAAGCGACCAGTAGCCATCGCCTTCATTTTTCATGGATTTACCGGACTGATCGTAGAAGTTATCTACCAGCATGACTTTTTGAGCAAAAGGTGCCCAGACACGAAATTCCACACCACCCTGGCGGGGTATTGCTCCCAAGTCTTTTTTCACCTGGTATTTCACTATGTCCATTATGAAAGCATGGGCGTTATTAGGCAAGTAAACAGTGGTATACTGATAGGCGATTTATGGCCGATTTTTCTTTCAAGATATCCCACGCGCCGGGCAAGCCGTATTTGATGCGGAGCGGCGTTATTCATACACCGCACGGTGACATTACGACGCCGGCATTTATTCCGGTTGGCACGGCCGCGACAGTCAAAGCCCTCACGGTTGAGATGATGCGCGACAACGGCGCTCAAGCTATCTTGTCTAACGCTTATCATCTGTATTTACAACCTGGGCATGAACTGGTCGAAAAAGCTGGCGGTCTTGCCAAATTTATGAACTGGAACGGCCCGACATTCACCGACAGCGGCGGTTTTCAGGTCCTGTCACTGGGTAGTGGTTACAAAAAGGTTGTCTCGATGGTTAGCGACGAAGCTATCGTGGCCGCTAAGAGCACTCGGCACGCTTTCGTTGATGATGACGGCGTCAACTTTAAAAGTCACCGTGACGGTACGCTCCACCGGTTCACCCCGGAAAAATCTATGCAGATACAACACTCGCTCGGGGCTGATATATGTTTTTCTTTTGATGAGCTGACTAGTTTGGCTGACCCTAGGAAATACCAAGAAGAGGCGCTCGAGCGGACGCATGCCTGGGCAGCTCGGTCAGTCAGTGAGTTCCGTCGGTTGCAAGGTGAGCACGAGAGGCCTTATCAGGCGCTATTTGGCGTATTGCAAGGCGCTAACTTCGAAGATCTGCGTCGTCAAACCGCCCAACATTTAGGCTCAATGGATTTCGACGGCTTTGGAATCGGTGGCGCTATCGAAAAAGACCAGTTGGCTCAAATAGTCCGCTGGTGCACCGAAGAGCTGCCGGTAGAAAAACCTAAACACCTGCTTGGAATTTCCGAGCCCGACGATATCTTCGCCGCTATTGAAAATGGTGTTGATACTTTTGACTGCGTTTCGCCGACTCGAGTGGCCCGTAACGGCGCTGCTTACAGCCTCGATGGGCGTTTTAACATCAAGGCGGCTAGGTATTTTGACGATTTTGGACCGCTTGACCCGGACTGCTCGTGCTATACTTGCCAAAATTATACCCGTGCTTATATTAATCATCTCTATAAAGCCAAGGAAATATTGGCAGCCATACTGGTATCAAACCATAACGAGCATTTCATCATAAAACTAGTAGATGATATTCGCGCGTCCATAGAGCAAGGAAATTTCGACGAACTAAAAGAATTATGGCTGAAACGTTACTACCACCTATAGCACTTTTGCCTCTGTTTTGTTACAATGTTTCCGACGCCGCGATAGCTCAGTGGTAGAGCACTTCCATGGTAAGGAAGGGGTCCTGGGTTCAAGTCCCAGTCGTGGCTCCATATCTGATTAATCATAGGCTCCTTCTCTTACGATTAATGAGACATGGATAAGTATCAATCGGGACGCTCAACAACTAGTTCAATGGTTATAACTATTGGTAGTACATATGCCAGGCATTGACAAGATCTATTTCAAAGAAGCAGCCGATGAAGCCAAACTGGCGACATGCCGACGGGCGCAATGCGGTTGTGCGATTGTTTCGACAGACCAGAAAAATCGGTCGCGGACACAATTCTCCCCCGGACGATGACGAAACTCAGAGAACGCGTGAAGTCGGTGATTACAATTACGAGGTTAAACCGAAATACGACAAAACCTGTTGCGTACACGCCGAATGGAACGCTATTCTCGATGCTTGTAAGCGCTATGGTAAAGCGATATAAGACTCCACCCTCTACTTTTTGCGAATTAACCAAGACGGGGAGTTAACAGCTGCCGACACGCCTTATTGCGCAGTGTGTAGTCGACCGGCACTTCAAAGCGGTGTTAAATGGTTCGCGTTATGGAACGGCACACCTCAAGTTTATGACACCTCAAACTACAATAAATTGTCACATGATTTCCATAGAGGTGTATAATAGTTCATGGTATGAAAAAGCTCTACCGTTCTGAAACAGATAAGAAAATTGCTGGCATTTGCGGCGGTTTAGGAGAATATTTTGACGTTGACCCGACCGTTTGGCGGGTTATTTTTGTTATTCTGCTTTTGCCTGGCGGTCTACCAGGCCTAATACCTTATTTAATATTGTGGCTAATTATCCCGACAGAAAGCGAAATAAAGCGTAACAATGTTTCCGACTCGCAAAAATAGCATCAAAGCTGCGTCAACCGCATTGGGGGCTATCGTCCTTCTCGTATCAGGTCTTATTATACTTTTTAGTGCTAAAGCTGCGCCGGTTTCCGACAGTCCAATAATTACCAGTGAAAAAGTCGCTGACTAAGCTTTACTAGAGAGAAATCTTATGCTAGAATAGCTGCTGATTATGGCAAAGAAGAATACGAAACGAAAATTGGTCGGTTTGGTGTCTGCGGCTTCCGGACATCGGACTTACTATACCGTTAAAAACACCCAGAACACGACTGAAAAGATTAGCTTGAAAAAGTACGATCCGATTACTCGTAAGCATGAAGTCTACGAAGAAACTAAGAAGAACCTTGGTCGCAACGAAGTCAAAGCCCGCAAGAGCTAAGAAAACGGCATCGCCGCACCTCTAAAACCGGCCGAAATACGTACCAGTTTTCTTTTTCAATTAGTCTTGGACGATTTTTTCAAACTCGTCGGCCAGCCATATACCGGCCCGTACCATGTCATTGAGTTTATCTCGACTCGGTTGATGAGATAGGTAGTAAACATAGACTGTATCTTCAAACCACTCAAAATCATAAGATGTAAAATGGTGAGATAGGGTGGCAGCGGTTATCGGTTTTAAAACAACAGGCAGGTTGGCGGCTTGAACCACGGGCGTACGACACGTAAAACGCTCACCGAACATCGGGTCATAACCCGCTAGTAGGTGTGTTGGTATCTCACTAAGCTCTCGGTGTTTAACGTTCAGAGTTTCATAAAAAGCCTTGCCGTGGCGTTTCTTACCCTCCAGGTAAACATGAGGCAGCTTAACTTGGTCCTTCATGTCGACCACCAGTATATTCCAGGTATACGATTCCTTGCGTTCGCCCGGCCACTTTAACGAGTCGCTACGCTGGACAAACATAACATCATGACCGTGAGTCGTACCTACGCAGTAGTGAGCGTCTTGTTGAGTACGCGATAATGTCAATCCCTTAACTAAACGGGCTTCGTCTTGCAGATTAATATTACCAAAATATACCATATCGTAACTCTCGGCAAAACGACGAATAACTTGCGTATTGCCTAGTCGGCTACGAAGCTGTTCGAGAGTGATGGTCTGAAATATCTGGCGTTTCATAAAAGGGTAATACCTATTGCTTTTGCGCCATGTCTATTAAGGCGCTGACAAATTCCGCATGGCTCCATACCAGCGGTTCCACAGAGGCCGGTTCGAAGTTTTGCGGGCGAACCTGCTCTGCGACGGAAGCATAATTATTAGTCATGCCCAACACCCATTGGAGGGCCGCTTCAGCCAGTTCCGTCTCGCCGCGCTCCAGAGCGATTTGTGCCATCCAAAGCGAGACAACCGGCCATGGATTGCTTGGTGAATCCTGGTCACCGTCACGATAATAGTCATCACCCTCGTAACGTATATAAGCCTGAGGTTCATTAGAATTTTTTAGTTTTTCGCGAACCGTTTCTAGGGAATTAACAACTTCTTCGCTATCAATATCAAATAGCCCGTACATGAAAGCTCCAAAGACGCTGGAAACGTCTATAGTATCGTCAAAATCACGCCTTTTATCTTCACTGTCGATGAAACCTTTGTAAAAACATTTTTTATCGGGGTTGTAATAAACATGGGCCGAGCCTTTTATGGCTTCAGCAGCCGCGCGCCACCTCGCGCCGTCATCGGCGTTATGGATGGCATCAGCCATATCGGCGGCCTCAAGTAGGCTGGCGTAGGTTATAGCTGCCGTATAGGTTGTCGAGAGGTATTTTTGCTCCCACAAGTCGTATGACGGCAGAGGCAACCCTTCTTTGTCGGTATGATAAGCCAGGAAATTGGCCATCGGTTCAATAAAGCCGGTATACTGGCTATCTAAAAAGTTTTTGTCATTATGCATTCGGTAATATTGGCCGGCCAAGAATAATACAATGGCTGTTTCGTCGGTTTGTATCGGCGGTCCGCTAATATTGTGAGGATGTAACCAAGGATGCCATGATGAACCAAGCGCCCCGTCAGCCTGATATTTGTGGTACAAATAACCGCCTTCTTGTTGAGCGCGTCGCGCAAAGGCTAAGTAGTTAAGTATTTCTTCGGTATAACCTAGTCGGAGTAAAGGCCACAGGACATAACCGGCATCACGTGGCCACGAGTAGCTGTATGAATCTTTCATATAATTCAACATGGTACTGTCCAGGCTGGCTATCACCGCTCCGCGTTTGTCGATATGAGCTTTAATGATCATCAAGGAGTCTTGTAACAGCTTACCGTACTGCTTTGGTACTTTGTCTAAAAGGTGTTCGCTCGGCTTGAGCCACTCTCGCCAGTAAGCCGCTGTCGAGACGATACTATGAAGAACGTTGTCGTGCTTAACTTTATTATGAACCGACAAAGCTTCGCGCGGCGATCGACCCGCCGCTATCCAGTAAAATACCCGGTGTGAGCTTAGCGAGTCCAGTTTCATGCTGAAACCTATCACAGAGTCGACGCGGCCGTGTTCGACGACGTTTTTTTGCAACTCACCATCCTCGGCGTCCCGGAAAGTGCCTTCACGACCTTCTATACCGAACATACCAACGCTATAGTCATCAAAAGACGTTTGATCTTGATGCTCCCCGGAGACCACGAACACCCGCCGACCTTTATAATGCATAATGGCTTGGTCTTCCGGTAGATATTGAACGGTATCGCTCATACGAGAGTTAGCGATAACGAAAACCTGATGCATGTAAAGCCGTACGTCGCGCTCTTCCCCCGAAGTATTGATGACATGAATGTTGCGCACGAAGACTGGCTTGTTAGCGTCGACGCAGTCGGTAAATTCTAACCTGAGCTGAAGGTCGTCATTTTTCGCCACGATATCGCCCACCAGTGCCCGGTCGTGGTATTTGTAAGTAAATTGCCAGCTATCGTCATCTATCCAGCTAAACCGACCATCGACCCACACCCCTATACGGTGACGCAATCCACTGGCGGCAGCGTGATTCTCTAAGCCGACGTAAGGAAAATAAAAGTCATGCACTTCTCCGTAACGATTTAGGCCGACGTGCAACTCGCCGTTAGCTAGTACTATTGGTCTGCTCATTTACCAACCTCCACTCTGGTTTGGTTATTTTCTGACAGCCTATACCTTAAGTCACGGATAGCATTCATGTAGTTCAAAAACCCGTCATAGGGCGAATCATACGGGCTAAAGTAGGCGTGTACATTACCGTCGTCATACCACTTGGTCGACAGGTAATAGAGTAGGTCGGAGGCTTGAAGGCGTCGCCAATCCTCAATTAGTTCTGGGTCCCCCGAATGTAGAACTGAATTTTCCAACCGATACAACGCTTCAATAGCTTCGCGCTGCAGGGCGTTGCCAAGCCAGGCGCTTAAATCACGCTCATTGTCGGCCCAGGTAATAGTTTCCGGCACATCAAGCGTATCGGCAACCTGATGAGCTTCTAGCGCGCCGGTGAAAGTTAAGCAACGATTGCCGGCGCTGCACCATAGACGAATGAAATCTTCAAAAAATTCGAATATTCCGGTAGATTCCCATTGGTGTTCGCCAAAAGTCTCAAAGTCCATAAGCAGATTGATAAGCTTCTCGTCGTCCGGTAGATTATCTAGCCAGTTTTTGTACTTTTCAGCCGTTAGCGGCCAGTCGGCCCACTGACGATTAGAAAAGCGAAATGCTATGTCATCGCTGAGGCGGTAGTCTTTCAAGAAAAGTGCGGTTTTAGCCGCACCCTTGGGCGCGTACAATTTATGCGAAGTGCGCTCGTTTAATACAGTGTCCCATCCTTCGGTTATAACGGCTCTATAACCAGCCGATTCAGCCCAATAACCCAGCTCGTTGTTGTAGGCTAGTTCGGTATTTCTAAATACCTGTGATCGAACGCCGAAATGTTTCTGTAGCACCTCTTCATGCATTCGGACTTGCTTCTCGAACTCGAACCGACTATAGAAGAAAGCCAGCGAATGATAATAGGTCTCAGCTACCAACTCGACTTTACCGGTAGCAACCAACTGCTTGATATCGCTTAAAAGAGCTGGTTCCCATGCCTCACACTGTTCCAAAAACACGCCGGTTATACTTAAATTCAACGAAAAGTCAGGCAACTCATCGCATAGGCGTTTTAACTGGGCTATCATCGGGTAATAAGACTTGTGTGCTACTTTACTAAAAATGGCTTGGTTATCGGTTTTGATATCATAAGACTGAAAGTAATCGTGACGCTCACCGATGGCAAAAACATCGTAAGGTCCTATACGGTAAGGTTGGTGCATGTGCAGGTATAAAACGACATCACGCATGGGCGTAACTCCTAAGCGTGACGTTTTGGTATATCGACAGACAGCGCTCAGCCATGCGGTCCCAGGAAATATCGTTCAACTGACGTAGGGCATTGTCGGCCAAGGTCTGGCTTAAGCCTTTTGAAGATGCAACATTGACCATCATATCCGCTAGCTTATCGACATCCCAGTAGTCGTATTTTAGCGAATGAGTCAACACTTCGGCTACGCCTGATTGCCGCGTGATTATAGTAGGTGTGCTATGTGCAGCCGCTTCGAGCGCTGTTATGCCGAAAGGTTCGCTGATAGAGCTCATAACAAACATGTCGGCCATTTCATACACTTGCCGTAGAGCTATACCCCGGACAAAGCCGGTAAACAAGGTGCGCTCAGCGATGTTAAGTTCGGCCGCGCGGGCGATTAGCTCGTCGCGTTGCTCGCCGTCACCAGCAATCACAAACGCCAATTTGTCATAGCGATGGGCTGCTTTTGAAGCCGCTTCCATGAATTGCATAAGTCCTTTTTGGAGGGTTAGGCGACCAACGGTTGCCACGATAGCCGTTCCGTCCCGCTGCAGCATCTCAAGGTAACGGTAGGCGACTCGCTCGGCCGACCCATAATCTTCCTTATGGTAACTGTTATGAACAACCTCGATTTTGTCGAGGGGTATGTGGTATGTTCGCGCCACCAGCTGTTTAGTGTACTCACTGACAGCGATGATTCTATCGGCGAGCATCAAGCCATGTTGTTCGACTTCGTGAATGAAAGGGTTGCCCCAGCCACCGCCCGAGCGATCAAACTCGGTGGCATGGACATGAGCGATTAGTGGCGCACCGGTCAACTGTTTAGCATGAACACCGGCATCGAGTGTTAACCAATCATGCGCATGAATAATATGTGGCGCTCCGTTGTCACTGAGATGCTTTTCCACAAAACGCTTGTAGTCAGATTGTATTTTACCGACCTTGCCAATATCTTTAGTGGCGTAGCTCAGTTTGTATATTTGTTTTTCCTTAAGAGTAGAAGACTTAACAGGGAAGACATTCATAAAATTAATGTCGTGCGGCTGTTCGGCTTCAGGCAATACAAAATCTATCTGCACGCCATAAGCCGCCAGAGCTTTCGACAACTGGTAACAGGCAACGCCAAGCCCGCCGCTGTTGTGGGGAGGTAGTTCCCACCCGAGCATTAATATCTTCAACTAAGTACCTTTCGAAAGACCCCCAAGTTTGATATCGTTTACGCTTACAAGTATAACCCTGTTATATCTGCTGTGCAAGCTTAGTCGGCCAAAGTCGTAGTAAGCCTCACATCGAATTTTTTCGGCACAGTCTGGGTGACGCAAAGGCGTTTTTACGGAAAGTGGTATGATGATTAATATGAACGTGCTTTACGTCAACGGTCACCCCTACAAAAAGAGTTTCCACATGGCTATTGCCGACAACTACATCGCTGGGTTAGACAAAAGCAAACACACCGTCAAGCGCCTTGACCTCGGCAAGCTCACTTTCGACCCGGTCTTGCGGTTTGGTTACCGTGAATTTATGCCCGAAGACAAAGAAGTCAAACGTTCACAAAACCTCATAAAGTGGGCTGACCATATCGTTTTTGCCTACCCGATGTGGTGGGGCATGATGCCTTCGCTCATGAGCGGCTGGATTTCGAGGGTATTTGTGCCCGGTCATTCGTACCGTATTATCAACGCTATTCGCTCTGAACACTTACTGGCTGGGCGCACTGCTGACATTATCATCACGGCAAGGGCACCACGCTTTGCCTGGATATACGGCATGAACAGCGCGCAAAAACCATTGACCCGTAACCTGTTTTTCTATACCGGTATTAAGAAACGCAAAATGCTCGTCCTGGACCATATGACACTCAAAAAAGACACCGATCCGCGCCGCAAAAAATTTCTCGTCAAAGTCAAACAACTGGCTTCGACACTATAACACTGTATTAGGTATTAAAAATCCAGCCGTACTTGGCTGGTATTTTATATGGCAGGGGAGACAGGACTTGAACCTGCAACCAACGGTTTTGGAGACCGCTACTCTACCAATTGAGCTACTCCCCTATAAATGACCATTTTACAGTATACAGGGAAGTAATTAAATCGTGTATACTAGGTATGTATGAATAACGCGTCTACGTCAAGACCGCTTATCCTAGTGACTATCGGTCCTCCCGGTGGTGGTAAGAGCTTCTTTGCGCGCCAATTCAGCGAAACTTTCGGTGCGCCGCTGATTAGTTTTGACGAAATACGTTACGAGCTGTTTAACGATATCACTTATACTCCCGACGAAGATATTATCGTCGCCCGTGTAGCTGGTCTGCAGCTGCGTGAGCTTATGAAAACTAAAAAAACCATATTGATCGACGGTGGTCACAATCCAAAAGTTAGCCGTGTCGAGCTGGCTAAAGTTGCTCGCGCCAACTCGTACGGCGTGCTCAATATCTGGGTCCAAACCGATGAACGAACTGCCAGAGCGCGTTCTACTAGACGGGGCCGCAGCAAAAACGATCAGTTTAACCGCTCACTGAGCGACGCTGAGTTTGAATCGCAAGCTAAAAAATTCACCCCGCCCAGTAAATTCGAACCATATGTCGTTATAAGTGGACGTCACACTTACAATTCACAGGCTCGCATAGTTTTAAAGAAAATGATACCGGAAAATGAATCTACCGAAACGAAAACCACTCAAACGGCTCCGGAACCAGGTCGCCGCTCTATTTCGATCAACTAAACGCTCGTCACCTACTCAAAAACAACTGGTGGACGGTGAATTTGGTCCAATAGCCCTGCGTTATAACGCACGGGCAAAATATGTTCGCTTGCGTATGCAAACCGACGGTCGACTGGTAGTTACTATGCCGCCCTACGCTAGCGAGCGTCATGCCGTCAATTTAGTAGACCAATCACGCGCTGCTATCAGGAGCTGGCGGGCTAAACATGTCAATCAACCGGTCCTGGAAGACGGCCAGCAGATTGGCCAGTCTCACAAACTGCGCATACTACCCAGTAACCTCGACCAAACGACCACTAGAGTTACCGGCCTTACGCTCGAGGTTTACTTAAGTCCCGGGAAATCAGCGAAAGATAGTGATGTCCAGGACCTCATAGCGACTCACGTTTCCAAGATTCTACAAAAAGAGGCCAGGGCCTACCTGCCTAGACGACTGAAATATCTGGCTGAGGCCTACGGACTTAGTTACAAAAACGTTCGTTTTGGGACTCAAAAAGGGCGTTGGGGCAGTTGTTCGACTAGCGGCACGATATCGCTAAATGTCGGCCTAATGGCACTCGATGCCGAGCTTATCGACTACGTTTTAACGCACGAACTTTGCCACACCCGTCATATGAACCACTCAGCAAGCTTCTGGGCGCTCGTCGAGCAGCACATGCCCGACTACAAAACCCGGCGCCAGCGCCTTAAAAGCATTGTACCGACCAAATAACCTCTGCCTTTGTTTTATCGACAGCTGTTTTTATGCAATAATAAAGCTAATGCTAAAAAGACACCTCGGCAAGAAGAATAACGCTGCTGAAAATCCTGAACATGAGCAATTGCTGACAGTATTTAACAGCATGAGCGTCGGTATGATGAATGTCGACGCCAAAGGTGTAATTCGACTCTATAACGCCGCCCTGCTGGGTCTGCTCGATACCAACCAGAATATTGCCGGTTGGCACGTTGACGATGCTTTTACCGGGCTGAAAACAACCGCTGGCAAACTTGGCAAGCTCATGAGCTTAGCCAAGTCAAATAAGTTTATGGTGCGGGACGAGTCGCTGGTGCTGAATTATGACGTGGACGATAGCATACGATTGGGTATAACCATCAACCCTATACGCAGCGGACATAACACCATTGAAGGCTATATTTTTGTTATCGAAGACATAACCAAAGAAAAAAGTCTCGAAGAAGAGCGTGATGAATTCATCTCGGTTATTAGTCATGAACTTCGCACCCCGATAACTATCTCGGAAGGTTCGATATCTAATGCGCTCCTGTTGCTTGAACGCCAGGCCGACTATAAACTTTTGAAGAATAGTTTCAACCAGGCTCATGAGCAGATAGTCTACCTCGCCAATATGGTCAACGACCTCGGCACGCTGTCACGAGCCGAACGGGGAGTAGGAGACGCCACCGAACTGATTGATCTTGACGAACTAGCAAGCGATCTATACGCCAAGTACGCCCCGCGGGCAAGTCATAAAAAACTCCAGCTCAACCTCGACATTATTGGCCGAATTGGCAAAGTCGAAACTAGCCGCCTCTACTTGGAGGAAATACTACAAAACCTTATCACTAACGCTATCAAATATACCCAGCAGGGTTCGGTCACTGTGTCGCTTCGAAAAACTAGCGCGGGAGTGGCTATTGCTGTCAAAGACACCGGTATTGGTATTAGTAAAACTGACCAAAAACGGATATTTGAGCGCTTCTACCGCTCCGAAGACTACCGCACCCGCGAAACAAGCGGCACGGGACTAGGGCTTTATGTGGTACAGAAACTGGCTCATAAACTGGGTATTACAATTGAGGTTGACTCACACTTAAACCACGGCTCGACCTTTAGTTTTATTCTACCAGTCAAATAAAACTAGCTAATTACTCAAGAATAGATTGACGTAGGGGCTCCAACTGTCTTATGATTGTACTAATGTTTGTAACATCTTCTAAAGGAAAGGTGCGGGGGTAGCTTGCATGGCTTTTGTTTATGGAACGATAAGTGACGCAAGTCCAGGTGCTACGCTTTACACTGCCATAGCCGACGGACTAAGCAGCGAGGGTTTCACGCTCGTTGATACGGTCGTTATAAGCACCCGCACCCACAAAGTCTGGAAATGTCCAGCCGCTAACAACTCACATAACCTTGACTGGTACCTTGATGTTGTCTATTCGACGACTGGTGCGGGCAATATGTGGTTCGCGCCGTTTGAACATTATGATCCTGCGACCCATCTCGGTTATAGAGGGCCTTATATAGGTGGGGGCGGAGCTGCACCAGTTGATGTGGCGACTTTTTCACGTTATGGTTCGACCGGTTACGCCCTCGAGACCAACTGGAATACCATAAGTGCAGGGATTAGTTTTCTAACAAGCACATCGTCGTTTGGTTATTGGATATCAATCAAGCCAGACAGAATTATAGGCCTATCGTCTGCCGGCGTTAACGATCTTCTCTACACTGGTTTCTATAATCCACATCCGCTTCATATAGCTGCCGTAGGTGAATCCTCTGTATACCCGCTCGTGTCGGCCAAACTACATAATAACGCTGACTCGTCTACCGCAAGCGGAAACGGAGAATGCGCATTCACTAGAATACCTGGGATGTCAACTTCGGGAACGTATGGTTATGCGTATTATTTGTCTATTAAAACCCGCTCAGTAGCAGACTTATTATTTATGCCGTCACTACCTAGCGGCAACCTAAGCAGCTTTAGCGCACGCGGAGCTTCACCTGTCCTGTTGACCACTTATTCAAATGATACGATCAACAATGTCTTATGGGGAACCTTGCCAGACATCGCAACCGCTCGAACACCCAGCACAGTTGTACGTGGCGACACTACCACAATATCAAGTGATCCATGGATTCTAACTAGCAGTAGCGGTACTGGCAGCAATATCGGCTATTCGTTACTCTTCAGGGCGTAAATTATGGCTGACCTGGGAGAAATGACCATCGTAAATCTGCCCGATATCATGGGTGTTAACGACTATGAAACAGGTGAGTTGTCTAATGAGTACATGGGAGCAGCATTAATCGATCCTGAAGACGTCATTAAGTTAATGGAGCCGACGGGTTATTACATAGCAGGCACGATTTCGTTCTATACCGGTCCAGCCGTACCGCGTGAAGGCCAAATTTGGCCGCGCGGCAATATCACTAACGACAAATAAACTCTAAACGGTTTCGGTTGCGAGATAAGTAAAGGTGACTGTAACCGTACCCGGCTCACCGGACATGTTGGTGATATTTATCGGTATATTGTTAGTCGGTTCAGTCTCCATACAGGCGCCGTCTACCAGCGGAGAAAGATCACTCGAAAGCAGTATGCTTGTCGTCACAAACTCGAGGAGTACGCCGTGATTTCCTGTTGGGTCGGTGCCAATCGGCCGCGCTATGTCGGCGTCGCGTTTGGCTATGGTGCTATAAACACGCACCCGCGCCGGTTTGTCAGTAGTGACGGCCAGCAAGCGATAAGCTTTGGTGATGGTTATCATATCAGACCAAACTTCACCGTCAGCTACAGAAGTCGTCGTAACCGAAGCGGTGGTACGCCCCGGCAAACTGGCAGTGCCAGCAGGGCCCGTTGCACCGACCGCACCAGTGGCGCCGGTTGCTCCCACTCCCGTTGCACCGACAGGACCTGTCGCGCCGGTCGCTCCAGACAAACCGGCACTACCTTGCGGTCCAGTTGCACCAGTCGCCCCGGAAGCACCACTAGCCCCTGACGGTCCCGGTGCACCGGTAGCACCTGCTTGACCAGCTGGTCCGGCAGCACCTGTCGCACCGGTGGTACCAGCTAAACCTTGTGCGCCAGTAGCGCCGACAGGACCGGGATTACCAGTAACCCCTGTAGCGCCCTGGTTGCCATCGGCACCAGTTGCCCCGATTGGTCCGGTGGAACCGGTAGCGCCAATATCGCCCGATGGACCCGTAGCCCCGACTGGTCCAGTCGCACCGGTAGCGCCAGCTGAACTGCTATTAAGTTTGGCCCGCACCCCTGGAGTCAATTTGTCTTCGCCGACTAAGTTGGGCTTCAGGCTGCCATCGGCTTGATGGACTTCTGAAAGATATTCGTTAAGAATATCACCCCAAGTTCCAGCATCAGATCCAGGCTGAGGTAAGCGAGCCATAGCTTTTTGTAATTTTCTCTCCGTTTTATAATCGCCAGTAGTTGAGCGATCGTGGGTTATTGATAGTTTATCTTCTCCTAGCTTACTAAACACAAGCTTATATAGCAACAGTTGCTATAGGGAGCAGATTTGACATAAACTGCTTCATAATTTATGCTTGACTTGACAGGACTGCAAGAAGCAGTCTATTTAATTTGTCCGTAGAGAAAGCAGGAAAGTAACCATGGCAGTACATAAGTTCGTAGCCGGTGAAGATAAAAAATCATCGCCCAAAACGGCAAGTGCCGTAAAAAAAGTTACTAAAAAGACATCCGCAAAAACCGAAGATGCAAAAAACCCCAGCGAGGGACGCGACAACCCGCTTAAAGCTCTCGGCCGCTATTTCAAAGGCGCTTGGACGGAGTTGCGCCAAGTCCGTTGGCCGAACCGCAAACAGACTTGGGCGTTGACGCTGGCCGTTATTGTATTTTCTCTGGCTATCGGTGGTCTGATTTTCCTGCTCGACCTTGGCTTTACATATTTATTTAAGGAGATTATTCTATGAGTTCGCACAAAAACCGCTACGACTCAACCAGGCAGTGGTACGCCATACATACTTATTCCGGCTATGAAGAAAAAGTGGCTGAAAGTATCCAGCAACGCGTTGAATCCGTCGACATGGCCGACAAAATCTTTGGCGTAATGGTGCCAAAAGAAAAAATGATTGAGATTAAAAACGGCAAACGCAAAGTTGTTGAGAAGAAAATATTCCAAGGCTATGTGCTTGTGGACATGAAAATGACCGAGGATGCTTGGTATATTGTCCGTAACACGCCAGGTGTGACTGGATTTGTCGGTACCGGTACCGACCCGACACCGGTATCAGACGCTGAAATCGCCAAAATCAAAAAACGCATGGGCGTCGAAGATCCGAAGCATCACATTGACTTTAGTGTCGGTGAAGTTGTTAATATCACCGACGGTCCTTTCAAGGGCTTTGACGGCGCAATTAACGAGATTGACTCTCAAAAAGGTAAGATCAAAGTACTGGTCAGTATGTTCGGCCGCGAAACTCCGGTTGAGCTCGACGCTTTGCAAGTCAAAAAAGTTTAACTAAATTAGTCTGAAAATGAGTAGTCCCCGCCAGCTTACTGCCAGCGGGGACTATTTCCTAACTCAGAACCAGCGGAGATCGACGATAGTCTCGTCCGCTCGCAATGGCTTCTTGTAGGAACTGTCGGCGTAGACGCGGAAGTCGATCGTCAGACGGTCTCCACGGGACAGCACAACGGAAACCGGCGCGCTGCCTTGGTTGCCCAATTTCTTGGTGGTGACCTTCTTGCCGTTCAGCTTGACGGTAGCTACGTAGAAACGCTTACCGCCCGGAGCTGTCAGCTTGAAGGACAGACCAGCCGCACCTTCACAGTCACAGTCGCCCGTGAAGGGGGCTGTCACCCAGAGAGGGCACACGACTTCGTACTTGCTGAACATCATCGGCTTGCCCATAGGCTTACCTGACTTGTCCAGATAGACAGCCGAAGGCGTCACCAGAGTAGCGTCGGGAATGTCCACCGTCTTGCTGACACTGCTGCCAGATTGGACATCGAATGCCGCCCACACCTTGTCGCCGGTAGCGAAGGTGTAACGTGCCGCAGCCTCACCCGCCACCAGTTTCCCTACAAAGGTCACCTTGGCAACCCCTTCACAGGTAGAGTCACAGGTAGCGGCAATATCGAACCGAGGACCGGTGATGTACTTGGTCTTCGCCGTAAGAGTCCGGTACTTGAAGCCGACCATCAGACGTTGCACGTTGTTCTTGTACGTCGTCCACTTGGCTCCAGTGGGCTGCTTGGCTTTGGCCACGGCCGAGACTTCACCTGGGTTGATGAGGGTGAAGCTGAAGCTGGCCACGCCGGCAGTGTCGGTTTTGCCGACAGCAGTCACGACCTTGGCATTCTTGCTGAGCGCAACCGTAGGCCGGATGCCAGCAAGTGGCTGGTTCTTGGCGTTGCGGACCGTGATCTTGCCGACACCAGACGCTTGGCCGAAAGCGATCTTCTGCAACTCGATCGACATCTTCCAATTGCCAGCAACCGCGTTCTGCTTGGCGTCAGCCATCATCTGGTCGGACAGCGTCATGTCGCCCTTCGTGATGTACCGCTTCTTGCGGGCTTCGCCATCGGACAACTTCTTACCCTGACCGTACGACCACTTGATCCACTTGTTCATGTCGGGATCATTCTGGTAGCGCCAAGTGGAAATCGCCAGGGCGGCTGCAACCTGGTTATTCTTGGTAGAGCCGTGCTTGATCCACAGGTGCCGGAGTGCGGCAGTACTGGCAGAGTTCATGCCCGGCAGCTTGTCGCCCGACTTGACACTCCCCTTGACGGGGAAACGCTTGCCAGGGTCAATGCACTGTCCACGCACCAAGTCCTTGCCCTTGCCGCACTCGAAGATGCCGGCATAGGTGTCAGACCGGTGGCCCGGGCCGCCCTTGTACTTGATGCCAGCCACAAATCGGCATGAGCTGGCTGCTTCAGCTATGTTCGACATGCCGAGCACGACGACACATGCCAAAACGATGGCGCTGCAAGTGCGCCAAATAGTGCGACGGTTCATCATCGCTCCTAACTAGGGGTTGGGGGTGTGATTCATGAATTATGAAATTGTCTAGCGTCACCAACAAACAGTGACGCCTAATAGTAATTTTACAATCATGTCTTTATATGTAAAGAAGTCGTTTGACATAATGCCTAGCCTTTGATACAATTTACCGCTGTTACGCAACTTTAGATTCACTGCTTCAAACATAGAATTTAGTTAATTTACTTACATAGAGGATAATCACATGGCTAAAAAAATTATCGGTAACATCAAATTCCGTGTCCCAGGTGGCCGCGCAACCGCCGGTCCACCAGTTGGTTCAACCTTGGGTCAATGGGGCTTAAACATGATGGATTTCATCAACCCGTTTAACGAAGCAACCAAGGAATACAACGGTAAAGACGTTATCGTTCACTTGCAAGTCTTCGAAGACCGTACTTTCAGCTGGACCTGTCTGGGAGAACCAGTTGACGAGTTAATCAAACAGAAGATTGGATTGAAGGCTGGCTCAGGCAAACCGCATTCGGACAAGGTGGGTAAAATTACTCGCAAGCAACTCGAAGAGATTGCAGAAGTTAAAATGAACGTCCTAAACGCCAATGACCTCGACGCTGCTGTCAAGGTTGTGGCCGGCACCGCCCGCAGTATGGGTGTTACTGTCGAAGGCTAGAAAAATGTCAGTAGAAACAGACGGTTACAACGACCGTCCGCCAGAAAAGGATCTAGAGCAATTACTGTCAGCTGCCGAAATGCTAGCGTACTGGACGAGGGGCCGCGCTAAGGTTGAAGCTGAAAAGTCTGACGCCAAACAAGAGCAGTTACCGGAGAAGTAGATGTTAAGTCAAATTATTTCTACCCTTAAAACTAATGGTATCGTTGTTATCCGCACCGATACCATTTATGGTATTGTCGCCTGTGCAACCAGTAAGTCGGCTGTCGAAAAGCTCTACCAAGTCAAACAGCGCGCTCCCGACAAACCATGTATCGTCCTTTTGGCTGACCCAAATTCAGTTCCAGCTCACAGTGAGTTAATTGAGTTTTATAACGAGGCGAGCGAAACGCCGACCAGTATAATCGTGCCGGTATCCGACGAGCCCGACTGGATTACGCGCGGTGGCGATAGCGTCGCCTACCGAGTAGTTCCACCGGAAGGACTATTACACGACATCATAATGGCCGTCGGGCCTTTAGTTGCGCCTAGTGCCAATCCAGAAAACCAACCACCAGCTCGGAATATAAAAGAAGCCGAAAGTTATTTCGGCAAACAAGTTGATTTATATATTGATGGTGGGGAAGTACCAGATACTGCCCACGCCTCAGAAATTATTCGCATTCACGACAACGGTGACATTGAAAAAATTCGCTAACAAAGGAAAAGGGGCTCGCGCCCCGAGAACTCATGAGTTCTCTAGGAGCCGCAAGCCCCATGTGCTCCTTAAAAGCGGAGCGCGTCCCTTTCCCAGAAATTTACAAGCCGATTCGGCCATCTTCATCGATGAAGACGGGGTTGGTAGCGGCCTCCTTGCTGCGCGGGTAGCGCAGCTGGTGAACAATTACCGGTGCAACTGCGAACACGCAGAGCATGACGACCGCACTGGCAATCAGTGCCGTCGAAGGTTGGGCATCGACAGCTGCGAACCATGCCAGAAACGCGACGATGAACCAATTGCGCGACTTGTGGGTCGCAGGCTGGACTTCGTCAGCGACGATAGCGCATACGACAGCTGTCAACGCAACCAGAACCAGAACGATTGCAGTGACCGGACTGAAGAAGAACTCGTTCATACCCGAGTCCGTCCTTTCTTTAGTTGGGGAAGGGCATCAAAGCGTTTTCACACTTCAATATTATCATTATAGCACGTTGTGGTGCGATTGTCAAGGATTGCCAGAATGTCAAATACATGCTTGAATTAATATAAGATAAACAACAAACGTCAGACAAAATCTAGAGAAGGGGTTTTTATCTGGATTTTATACCTGGTTTGTTAGCTCTATTTATGTTTGCGCACCAGAGATTTGATCCGGACGAAAATCCGGATGTTGGCGTGTTAAAACACACCTCAACCTCTGCGTTCCGAACGCGAGGTGCTTTTGGACAATACACCCACTAGCGCCCAAATTCGTCGAGCGCTCCATTGACAATTCGCCAAACGAAAGGGGTGAGCAGGCAATGCTCCCGATCCGTAACCGGTTGAGCACTACGCTTAACCTGTCCGACCAGCAAGTCACACGGGCAATTAAGGTGGGATTGTCGGTCATAGTGACCGTAATCGCACCCACGGTTGCTTTGTGCGGCCTATTGCTGTTCACAATCAAAGACCATTACCTGACAGCCTTCATGGCAGTCCTGGTGGCCAATATCGTAATCCGTTACCACCAGCGGCTACGACAAGGCATCAAAGCTCACCGCGAACGCGTCGGGAACATTCAACGGGTTCGTACCGAACTTCGACACAACAAGATGTTCCATCGTGTCGAGGCATCTTTGTTCACTCGGCGCTGGTCAGGTCTTAGCGATGAACAGTTGCTGGGCCAGACCTACATCGACGATACTCAGCACTGGGTAGTAGCCGTTCGGCTCTTCTTCAATCCATTCGCCGAACACGGCGAAAAGATTCCGGACGGCAAGACCGCCGCTAGCATCTACCTGTTTTTCCGGACTTTAGCCGAGTACACCTGGGCAGTCTGGTTGGGTGGTTGGCTGGTGACAATCGGCTTGATTGCCTATGAGGTTTTTTTCGCCTCACTCCCGCAATTTTCCGAGTATGTCTCGGCTGCAGCCTTTTGGTCGATCGTTGCAGTCGTCGTAATGACTGTTTGGACGGTCGGCTGGGTCAGCTACGTAGTGTGGTTGTTCCAGCGCGACCGACTGACTGTCACCCGCGACAGCTACGTCGTGACGTCACGACGGTTGCCGTTCCAGGATATCGAGAACCGTCGCGGCGAGATGAAGGAATTCCAATCTGTCGTGCTCAAGACAACCCTCTTAGGGCTCGTTCTCGGCTACGCCCACATCGAGATCCAGAGTTGGCATGAGCCGGAGCCAATCCCAGGGCGGCGCTTTGTCAAACACCCGGAGCGGCTCAAGGTGGTCATGGAAAGGTTGGCAGGGCAAGGTCATTCCAAGACGATTCGACCCCCAGCTAGGCTTATGACTGCCATAGCTGATTCCGAGGACGACACGGTCGAGCTTCCGCTCATGAGTGAAGACCTCCAGCCGTAAAAGGCGGCTGATTTTCGTTTGGCTTGATTACCCCGGGGAATAAAACCCTCGGGGTAATCGCAAACATTTTTATCCGATAACTCTCAACTATGGTTGATGGCTACCGGACAAAAATCCGGGTTCGAAGTATCGGGTTACGCCTGATGCTACGCGAACAGAGCGAAACTTAACATTATCGTCTTACAACTCAATCCACCCCATCGAGATGCTCTACGAAGGAGGCATCATGTCTACCAACGACCCCTCCGGGGGCGTAAGTATTGTCGTAGCCGATCCCGGCAGCCAAGCGCCCGCCCGGGCACTTCCGGCCAAGGTCGTCGACAACGACAAGCTGGCGAAAACCAAGCCGGAACGAGTCGTGCCGGCTGACGCGATCATACCCGATCGTGGTTGGCCGAAAATCCGCTACGCGGTCAACAGCTTCTTCCGCAGGCCCGACCTGGTGCCAGCCATCAACGCCGAGCAGAGAGCGGAACTTCATCACAAGGCGCGCACTGCTTACGAGCAGGCCTTGGTGGGACGTTTGATCCACCTTGCCTCTCTCGGCGTCCAGCCAGTCATCTGCGTGGCCAACGTCAAGTCATCCGGCAAGTCGTCAACCGCTCTCGGTATGGGAACTGTCATTGCGGAATACACCCGCAAGATGACGATCCTCATTCCATCGACAGCCAACACGGCAACGGTGACGGTAGGGAGGATGGCCGGTATCACCGGCAACATGCTTCCCATCGACGAATACCTGACGCATGTCAGGATGTACGGCACGTTCCGAACCCTGGAGCGGAGGCTCCCCCGTACCAAGTGGGGACTGGGCGTTATCGTCGAAAGCAACAACTCTTCTGCCAACGACGCCGACGACGCGTTGATCGTCCCGTACATGGAGGCGATAGACGTCACGCTGCCAAACGTCAGCGCCTTGATCCTCGATCTGGGCAACGACAACATCAGCCGACGTTCCATCGCTACCCAAGCAGCCCGACTCAGCAATGTGTTGGTTTTGCCGTTCATGGAGGATGCGCCCGTCACCCATGTGTCACTCAAGGACACCATCAAGTTCTACAACACCGACGATGGCATACCTGAGGACGTATGGCACGAGCTCTACTCCAACTTCCGCAACAAGGAAGCAACCGGCATCACCGTGCCAACTCGAGAGAAGGTCAATCGTTCCATCTTGGTCGCAACCAAAGCAGGCGGAAAGGTCGACTTCGATCACTTCGCTCGCTCCAGCGACCAAGGTGTCAACTCAGCTGACCTCAAGCCTTGGAACGGTACGGGAATTTGCGTCCCGAGTGACGCCAGCATCGGCCGC
The DNA here is from genome assembly GCA_023432475.1 of Candidatus Parcubacteria bacterium. Lineage (GTDB taxonomy): Bacteria > Patescibacteriota > Saccharimonadia > Saccharimonadales > Saccharimonadaceae > JAPUDS01. The sequence goes on from JAEYUN010000013.1 coordinate 25,981, forward strand.
AAGGACGCTGCAGGCGAGCTCATGCCTTTCGATTTCGACGCGATCGGGCAGGAGACCAAAATCTCCTACCTGGAACTCGCCGTAGCGAGCTACGAGCTCGTCGGTGCCCAAACAGGTACCGAAATCGGTGAGCCGATGGTGGCCAACTTGCCCCGTAAAGCTCACTAATCACCCCCATAGCACAAGCCAACCTGGTTATGTGCACTCCCGAAAGGAAACTCAAATGACACTCCCTGTCATCCAGCCCCTGCTGGTACCGATGGATGCATGCATGCCATCGAACGATCGGTTGCTCTCAGCTGCCGGACCGATGGTCCGTGAGATCACCGGCGCTCTCGGCGGTCTGACAATCCCGATCGCCCTGGGGGTGACGGTGCTGATTGGCCTGTTGGCCCTCTTCACCGTCGTCTCTCACCGTGGTCGCGAGTACGTCAAGCTGCTCCCGCTGCCGTTCGTGATCGTGATCGGCATGATCCTGGCAATCATGTTCGGGACCGCCATCATCACGATCATGAACAACTCCTGCTAGATGGCGGATGGCGGCGGGGCTCTTGGAAACGAGAGCCCCGCCAAGGAACCATCCAAGGGAAAGGATGAGCCATGTTCGATATCTTCGGCTGGCTGAACCTAGATGAAGCCTACAACTCCATTTACTCAGCCATAGCTGCGTTGTTGAGCTCGAGCATGATTCCTTCCATCGTCGTCTTCAGGACAGACTGGTTCAGGACCACGTTCGGCTCGACCATAGGACTTGGGCAAGCTCTGCTTACTCTCGTCACAATTCTTGTCGGGCTCAGGATGATCCTCCAACCCCTCAAGGGCATCCAAGGACGTCCGATCGGCAAGATACTCACCAGTATCTGGACGATGGCGCTTCTCGTCGTGGCGTTTTACCCGATTGTGACTTTCAGCCTGTCGCTTGCGACGTGGTTGCGAGACATTATCGTCAGCATCATGACGGGAGTCGAGCCGACTCAGGTCGCAGGCGCACTCGACAAAACTGTGACAACATTCAACCTGACCGAGAACGTCATGAAGCTAGTCGTCATGGTTCTACTGGTACTGTTGGGCCTGATTGTTTACGGAGTAGCAATGGCAATCCAGGGTGTAACAATCCTGGTGATGCTTATCTACCCTGTGATGGTCATGCTCCGCCCACTTGGGGGCATGTTTGACCGGCTGTTCCATGCCGCTAATGCCGTACTGGCGGTCGCCCTGTTGGGACCGTCGGCGATGACTGCTGGCATGTTGCTACCGCGGCTTTTGCAGCGGTGGCTCTTGGGTGAGAATTCTATCGCCCAAGCCATAACCGCCATAACAGCGTCGATGCTAGCCATCTGGTTGCCGTTTGCAATTGGCAGCTTGGTTTACGAAAGGTCTAGCAGCTTGATTGGTTCTGTCGAAACACGAGCCTACGGCGCCGTCAGCATGGATCGTTTGCCACCGATGGATGATCAGGGTCATGGTGGGTCAGGAGCCTTCAAGGCTTTTGGCCTTCATCTTGCAACCGGTGCCACAACCGTGGCAGCGAGCAGTGGTTCAAAAGCTGATTTCTTCCAGGATATCAAGCATGTGATGGCCGATGCGGCCGGCACAGGCTTGACGATGGCAGGACATCCGATCGCAGGATCGCTTGTTTCGGCAGCGGACACTGTTATGCGTAATCGTGAGGAGCGCAAACGAGAGGCTGCCCAGGAAGAGACACAGGTCACCAGCCAAATCCCTCCAGCTCCTCTACCACCGGATTCTCCCAACCCTGGTATGCCAACCCCGGCACCCCAACCCAACCCGGGACCGGAAATTCAGAACGGTGGCACACAAGGACCGCCACCCCCAACAACACCCCCTAACACCTCATAGGGAGGGTTCATGAGCGACAAACCTCTACCGTATCACCTGGTGGTACAAAACAAGCTGAGGGGTCGCATGGTGGACAACACGTCCATTGGTTCGCTCGCACCCTTCATCTTGAGCATCTTGACCACCGTTGTGGTAGGTGTGTTGAGTTACCGATTGACCGAATCTGCCCTTGTGGCACTGATGAGTATTTTGGTAACCAGCGCACTTCTCGCTTCTTTGGTCTACGTCCCGGCAAACGGCTGGGGACCAGGCTACTGGCAGATTCATCTGCTGAATAAAAGTAGTCGTCTCGAACGGCGGCAAGGTGTCTGGTGGGAAGCTAAGCCGTCTGATGCAGCCAAGCCAAAGCGTCGGGAAAAAAGGATGCGGCGCACGATTCCTATTCGGATCGAAGTCATTGAAATCGATTACGAAGGTAAGCGCTATCGCATCCCGCTCCATCATCACATCGACAAGCCGTACGACCAGCTGTACATTCTAGCAAAAGGCGGCGCCTTCGCTTCGGTGGACAGTTTCCAGAAGTATCGGCTGAACGGAGAGTTGGCACGGATTTTTGACCGCACCCTCAGCATGACCGAGCTTCGAGCCGGGATTGGCTGTCTGCGTGTCACCGCACCTCTCAACCAGTACGCAACATACCTGCCATATATGGTGCGTAACATGAATCCAATCGTGGCTAGGCCTGAGCAGTTCAAGCTTGACGACGGACTAGCAAAAGTCGTTGAGCGTCTGCGATCTTTGGCCAACCAGCTCGTCCCGGAAATGCAGGCTCACTATGCTGCTGAAGACTGGGGCCTGTTGGTAGTCACGATCCGTCGCAAGGAGGGTTGGAAAAAGGCCGCCCTTGGCAAGGCGACCAACGAGCAGCTTTACAACCTGCCGGTGCTCCAACTCGGCCGTAGCCTGGAAGAAGATCTGAGGGCAAGCACTAGCCTCAATCTGCATGACGTGCACATTCTGACACCAGAAGAACTCTTCATGCTAGATCGGATGTCGTGGGACACCACTGGCATCGAGGACTTCTACCGGCAATACGCTGCCATCGTGACCGACTACGAACGCAAAACGGCAGCCGAAGTCGCTGGCGTTCGGCAAGACCACCACACTACTCAGTGGGTAAAGGGGGAGCAATACGACCCCGATGCCGACCAGCCGGATCTGAACAACAATACCGTCACAAACGGGAAGCCAGATTCATTACCGGAACGACTCGTGAAGGAAATCACGATCACCAATCAGCGCCAGATGTTCAAGGAGTTGACTGAAACCCTGAGCTGCTGGCCCGAGACGGCGATCGTTTCACCCTCCAAAGACTGCATCCGCATGGACAACAACTGGATCAGTGTCGTCCGCATCTGCTCCCTCCCGGAGCAGGTGACTGAAGATCACTACCAGAGTCTGCACTATATCTCGGTCGAACCCGGGGTGCGAATGCGTCACTACATCGGCGGTGAGTCAATCTCGGGTGACACCGAGACCCTGGCGCTGATGTTGAAGGAATCAGCCTTCACAAATCTCTATGACGCCATCTTCGAGCATGCGGTGGTCAAACACCCGGGCGCGAAGCGGCAAAAGGAGAAGTTGGCGGTCCAGTCGGAGATTATTTCGGCTAACTCGATCGCTCAACTCTTCAACGAGTACTGGGTCGTCGTAGCACCGAGCTACGCCCTGCTCAAAGAACAGCGCAATTCGCTTTGCGCCGACCTCAAAGCTCGCCAGTTCAAGGATGTCCAGGTAGTTGACATCATGGCGTTGCAGGTTGATGCATTCCTGACGGGCGCCCTCGGTGCCGTTCGTCTCTAGACGTAAGACGATGTTTACGTTCGCTACTCCCAGGGCTTGTGCAGCACGCGCCGGCCCTGGGAGAGAACACCTCAGACAAACTATGGTCGGAAATGGACGATATTTTACCTGAGGTGTCCTAAGAGTAATTATTAAAACTCCAAGAACACCTAGAAAACCTTCACAATTCCAAGACCCACCCCACCCAGAAAGGCAAGTGCCATGAGAGGTCCTTCGTTCGTAGGGCCCACCAGTTTGGTAGCCCTCGGTCATCCGTTTGCGAGTTCGGAAGCTCAACAGTACCCCGGTGTACCGCTGGGTATTAATATCCGTAACGGCCGGCTGGTGATGCTTGACCCGTGGCTCTTGCAAGTCACTGGAGTCATCAGCGCCACTACAGTCCTGATACTTGCCCAGCTCAAGCATGGCAAGTCCGCACTGGTTAAGATGCTGGCCGCCCGATCGTACATGCTCTCTATGGGTTATTCGATCATGCGCATCGCCATCAACGACTACAAGCCAGAGGACTCCAGTAGCGAGTATGGCGCCCTGGCTAAGTTCTTTGAGAGCAAGCCGTTTACGATGCGCGACATGCGCGTCAACCCGTTTGAACGAAGGCTGTTTTTAAATTCGAACGACAGCCACGACGCCTACGAGCTCGGTCTGCTCGGTATCGCTCAGCTGTTGTGTGAGTATGACGCAACGGAAATGAACGAGATTGAGCGATATGCCATGCGTATCGCCATGTATGGGATGATCAGTCAGGGTAACGACTTGACCTGGTCACCCGAGAAACTCCAGCGGATTGCTGGGTCACTGCAGCCGGCAACCATGGAAGGCTACCACGACGTCCTCGACGCCAAGCTCGTCGCCCAGGTCGAAGAGAACCTTCGTCGTGTCGGCGACCCTGAGATTCAGCAGCACATCAGGGCTGAGATCAAAGAGCTGGTATCCATCAAGCGCAACGTACCCTTCGGCGTCATTCGTGACGCTGGTATCAGGGTTGAAGCTCGCTTGGGTAACCTGCTCGAAGGGCCGCTCGGCGGCATGTTTGGTGCTAAGAACTCGTTGTACGACACGCTTACTCAGCGAGCCGTCAACAAGGACTGGCGCGGCATGAACCCCAAAGCCGAGACCTTGATGCGGATGCTCGACACCCAGATCAAGATCATGGCCGGCGAGCTCAACCGCAAGGACCTGTTGCCCCACATCGAAATCGATGACGAACAACACCGGGCGATGAGTAACCTGCAGTACGCCCGTCAACGAGCCTACTTCACCGAAATCGCCCGGGGTATGCACACCCTCCACATGGGTGTGACACATAGCTTCGATTCCATCCGCCAGGGTGGAGTCGACAGCGAACAATTCCGCCTCGGCGAGAAGATCATCCGCAACACCGGGCTGTTCATGTACGGACGACTGGACGAAGCCAGCGCCCGTGAAGTCCAAGCCAGAGAACACATTTCTGACGTCGACCGCATGATGCTGACGGCGCTACCCAAGCGCACGTTCGGTTTCAAGCTCGGCGATAACGAGTTCATGCAGTTTGTGAGAGTTGTCGCCACACCACTAGAACGGGCGACTCTCATTGACAGCAACTCGGCTACTCGGGGCATCGTTCAGCGACCAACGCTGGACTCACCGAACGACATGTTGGCCTTCGCTAACGCCAACGGTCTTGAGTACATCGGAATACCCACCCCCCAGGAGTGACATGGAAACCGAGAGGTATTACCGACTTAGGTCGGTCAGCCTCCGAGTGCTTGGCGTGGTTGTAGTTGGGGTATTGGTCGCGACAGTCGTTTGGCTGATTGCGACCAACCCCGCGCCGTCTACCTCCACTAGTCCAGATGCAGCAACCCTGGCTCCCAACGGAGCGGCGACATCTGGAACGCTTCCCGCACCCCAGGTATCGTCTGACGGACTCGCACCGGAGATAACTCCCGCTCTTACGCAAGAGTGGCAAGCTGCAGCTCATGTCGTGTTGCGCGCGTTTTTTGTTCCTCCGGAACCGAACGTTGACCTCACGACTACACTGCAGCCTTACGCCACTCAAACATTTACTCACTGGTTGAAAGACCAGTGGGTCGGTGCCGGTGAGGGCGTATCGTTTAAGACGTTTAACGTCTCTTTCCCGACCGCTTGCGGTCCCAAACCCCAAGGAAGCGGTAGGGTAATACTTACCGCCTATGTCGAGATGGAGATCAAGTTTGGCGACGAGCCAATCGAGATCGATAACGTCACCGCCCTAGTCGAGTTCACCTCGCAAGACAGTCGCTGGCGAGTGAGCGACATCGTCGAATTCAGTGGCTTCGCTTGCGAGAGTGGTGAGTAAAAATGACTAAGAGACTGAGTTTGTTCAAGCTCCTGGTCATAGGCCTCGCCTTCATCGGGCTGATTGCGGTTGGCAGCGTCGTTCTAACAGGTCTGGCGACTACGTCCGACTACCCCAATCAGTGCTCGGTCGCCGAAGGCAAACTTCCAGATCGAGTACCTGCCAAGCTCGGAGCAGTCTTTACCCAGGCAGCCGAAGAGTACGACATCCAGCCGTACGTTCTAGCCTTGGTGTACTACAACGAAAACGGCCACTACCGTGAGCCACCCCCGCCGTATGGTAATGGTCCGCGATGGCCAGTGTCATATAAAGGGGCGCGAGGTCCTTTCCAGTTCATGTCGGGTACTTGGCGGGCTTACCGGAACTCCAATCCGGCCCACCGACCAGGTAACGTCAACGATTTGGTGGACGCTGCATACGCAGCAGCTCATTATTTGAAAGCCGAACTACGCCTCAAAGCTAACTCGGCGTTCGGAAGCGTGAGTAACCCCAAAAAAGGAACTGTCACCTGGGCACTCGGCGCTTACAACGCCGGGCCGTACAGCGGTTTCGAAAACTGGGGATTGCCGTATATAAAGCGGGCAGCGAAGGAATACAGTTCGTACTTCGCCAACGCAAAGGGCGGCTCCACCCTCGCAAGCACCATGATTAAGGTGTGCGATGAGCCCAAACCCAGCCAGAACGGGCCGGTCGTTGACCCACCTTCAACTAAATCCACCGTCTGCCCGTCAGGGGTTCACGCCCGGCAACTGAGGGTGGGGAACGGTGGATACATCCGTGTCTGCCGTGTCAACGGTATAACCGTCAACGCCAAGATCGCCCACAAGTGGGCGTATCTAGTTGCCAAGGCGCGCAAAGAGGGTATCAATCTAACTGGTGGTGGTTTCCGGACCGCTTCCCAACAGATTACTTTGCGACGTCAACACTGTGGCACCAGCCACTACGCGATTTACCAGATGCCAGCCAGTGCCTGTTCCCCGGATACGGCACGACCAGGTACCTCTTTCCATGAGCTCGGCTTAGCGGTCGACCTCAACATGACTCGAGCCGTCTACCGGTTCATGCAAAAACATGGACCACCGATCGGTATTTACCGAACGGTACCTAGCGAGTGGTGGCACTGGTCCACAAGAACGCGCAACCCAAGGTAAGACTAACAAAGAAAGTGGGGACTGAGTGAATGTCTTGATTCTGCTAGTCGTGTGTGTCGGCCTGATTGGTCTCGGAGCTTGGGCTATCACAGGTACCCTTGGTCCCGGCCAGAGGCCAACACCACTAGTCATCAAGCTCTTGGGCGTTCTACCCCTTCTGGGAGGGATGAATCTACTGCTTGATTCATTCCCCTGGTACGACATTCCGACGGCGTGGACGAGGCCTCTTACGGTCATCGTCTTCATCCTGTGGGGAGTCGGGGTGATCGCACATGGCACGATGATTTCCAGAATTATCGGAATAATCATCGTGATCATCGGTGTCCTGGCGCTTGTTGACACCTTCAACGTCAGCATCCCGGTCATCGGTGAAGCTCTTCGAGAGTCTCTTGAGACTATCGAGCAGATCTTCGGGTGGGCCGATCGGAGTTTCGACTCCGGACGGTGAGACACCAAGGATTTGGTCTAAATCCTTTCAAAAATAGCCTGGTGCCGAGCCATTCTCGGCTGCCGAGGGAGACTAAAAAACTCCCTCGGCCTGAACACAGTGTTCTTATCTAGCGATGAGAATAGTGCAATCAGCATAACTGTATTTACAAGCTTTCGCCTCTGTTGTATACTATTTTAGTTATTAACCAAAGTTGGGAGGCGGGTAAACCCCGTCGTTATGTACCACGAAAGGATATCTGTTATGGCTAAAAAAGCCGAACTACTCGAGCAGGCCGCCAAGCTAAAGCTTGAGGTTAGCGCAAAAAATACTATCGCTGAGATCGAAGCCGCTATTAAGGCTGCCAGCGATAAGAAAAGTGACGAAAAAGAAGTTGTTGCGGAGCGTAAAAGCGAAGTCGCCAAAGCTGGCAAACGCAGCGAAAAAGCCCTCGCCGAGGCCGAAGAAAAGGCGGAAAAAGAAGCCCGTAAAGAAGCTCACGACACCACACCGCAAAGTGCTGAAGCTGAAGCGCATATGAAGCGTGGCCCGAAACCAGTAACCCGCCCCCTTATTGAACGCCGCAGCAAAAAATATCGTGAACTTGCTAAGCAAGTTGAGGCCGGTAAAGTTTACAGCTTAGCTGAAGCTATCGAGCTAGCTACTAAAACTAGCCCTGTTAAATTTGACGCCAGTGTTGAAGTTCACGTCGTTCTCGGAGTCGACCCGCGTCAAGCCGATCAAAATATCCGCTCGACCGTCGCTTTGCCGCACGGTACCGGCAAAACCATTCGAGTAGCTGCTTTCGTCCCAAGTGACGAAGTCGAAGCCGCCAAAAAAGCTGGCGCCGATATCGCTGGCGAAGAAGAAATCACCAAGCTACTCGACAAAGAGCAGATTAGCTTTGATATATTGGTCTCCACCCCGCAACTCATGCCTAAACTCGGCAAATATGCCCGTTTACTCGGTCCGCGCGGCCTGATGCCGAACCCCAAGAGCGGTACAGTCGCGACCAACGTCGCCAAGGCAGTCAAAGAGGCTAAGGGCGGCAAGGTTGAATACCGCGTCGACAAGCAGTCGATTGTCCACCTGGCTATCGGTAAAGTCAGCTTCGGAAGCGGCAAACTAGTTGCTAACGCTCAAGCATTCTTCGACAGCCTGAACAGCGTCAAACCAACCTCCCTGAAGGGGTCGTACATTGTCAGCACTCATGTTTCGACCACCATGGGCCCTGGTATTAAAGTAGAGCTCTGAAAACCTTAAGCGAGTATTAGTAAGCGCATTTATGCGCTTACTATTATTTCCAAACAGTTATAAAGCCTATGCTTGCAGACAAACAAATATTTACCATATACTACTCACAATGAAGAGTGAAGGGGCGTTACGAGCAAGATCTGTAGATGAAGCGTTTCGCAAAACGGATTATGCAGAGCATTTAAAAAATAACCCTCGTTGGTCACGTTATAAACCCGAGCTAATTAACGATGCCGAGTGGCGTCATGCTTTGCACGCAGACAGTGACGGACTCGATAACACTCGAGTCATCATAAGGTTAACCGAGTTATTTTTAGAAAGAGACACCGATAATACCGCAGGGCTCAGCGAAGAAGAAACAGAACTACTATATTTGGCAGCCGCTATGCAGAACTGGGGCAAAAGCTTCAGCACACCCGAAAGCCCTGGTGCAGACATTAGCTATGAGTTCTTAACCTCGCAAGAAATCGAACAAAGACGAAAGAAACTACACAGTTTGTTTGATGAGCTTACACCCGATTTAGATATCAAGAAACGCTTTATCGTAGAAAAAACTATCTACGACCGCACAACAAAACTCGGAGAAGTATTTGATGCTATAAGAAGACTGAATTGCTTGCGAACAAGCATCTTGGCTTATAAGCAGTATAAGAATGAACCCGACAATCCAGCGTCAGCCAATTTGGGCGCGTTATCGTTGGGAGTACTCTCGAATCAACTTACTCACCTAATAACATATGCGGAGAAGTTCGCCCCCGTGGCTCAGTCGCTCGATCAAGCGCGTCCACTGATTGAAGAGATCTTCGACGATATCGATATTCGACAACACCCGTTCATCACCCCTCAACACGTCGTAGATAATCTTGAGCGGGCTGAAACCATATGGAATCGCTCACACGGAGATAAATCTGGGCATGACGCATTATCAGCCGAAACAATTTTCTCAACGAGATCATCATTTGAAAAGCGCTTCATCAACGACAAAGCCGAATTAGCCAACACGATTAATAGCTTGAAGTCATTGGGTCTGACTGTGGTTCTTACCTCTGGCTCATTTGATCTCTTGCATATTGGTCATGCCAAATACCTCGAACGAGCTTCTGAATTCGGTAATATATTAGTGGTAGGTGTCGACTCGGATCGTAAGATTAAGGCCCGAAAAGGCGAAAGCCGACCGATAGTAAAAGAAGATGAGCGAGTAAGACTATTGTCTCATATAAGAGGTGTCGACTTACTGACACTCAAAGAACCCGAAGAAGAAAAATGGGGGTTAATCAAGCTCGTTCGGCCCGAGGTCTTAGTTGTAACCGCCGAAACTTATAGTCCTGAAGAAATCCGTACTCTCGAAAAGCTTTATTGCAAAAGAGTAGTAGTCCTAGAACCTCAAGCAACCACATCAACGGGAGCTCAGATACGTAAGATCCAAATCGGCGAACGGTTAGTTATAGAAGAAACTCTGCAAAGAATTATTCTAGAGAACGGCTTATCCGACGGCCTAAAGCGGGAACTAGCGGACATAGCCCTTAAGTTACGCGGGAACGGGTAGTCCATGTCTGAATCCCGCGAAAAACTCATAGCAGGCTATTTTCCTGTAATCCATTCATCATATCTTGATTTTATAGAGACGGACGCTGCTGCTCCCGTAGGTATTTTCGGGCGAGACGTTTTAGCCCCGAGGTTTAATTACTTAAGAAAAGACATACGAGCTCTAGAGCCTGAACAGTCGCTCGCCTTAATAAGTGGATTGGGTCGGTCGGCAAGAATTATTACAGAGTTATCTTTAGAAACTACCATGCGTGCTAACGATTTAATTATGCCTGACGATGACATATCTCGCTCATTGGCAAAAGAGTTTAGCGTGTCGCCCCAATTTGTCCCGGTCTTTTTAAGATGGGACCGACATAACTCAGTTCAAGAATCTGTGGTGTCACCAGACAGAGTTGTAACTTCGCCCGCCGATGATCCTTTTATTAAACTTCTATACGAAGAGGCTTCAAAGAGTCCCAATTGGTGGAGGCACGTTGCAGCCGCCGTCTACGACACCACGAATGAAGCGCCGAATATGGCCCACAACTCTTCGATGCCAACCGAATTTAGCAGCTCAATCGATAGTGATCCTCGTATAACGACCAGACGTGGCGAGGAGATAGACAGAAGTATAGATATACATGCCGAAGCGAAATTGATAGCTGAGTATGCACGAAAGGGGAAGAGTACTGAGGGCAAAAGCATTTTCACAACTACTTTCCCATGTGCAAACTGCGCCAAGCTTATTGCCGAAAGCGGATTCAGCCAATGTTACTTCATAGAAGGTTACGCGACTCTAGACGGACAATCTATCCTCAAATCGTTCGGCGTTGAAATAATAAAGGTTGATATCACTGTCCCACCAACCAACCCCCAACGGCTTCGACCCTACCCTAGTTAACTAATCTTAAACTTAACTCTTGCATCGCTGGGTTTTCCTGGATCCGGCTGAATGATATGCGCATGCAAATGCGCCACAGATGCGCCCGTATTTGTCGTGTCGCCAAAACGCATAGCTAATCCACCCGCGGCAATTTTGTACTCAGACTCCGCCCAACTTATATGGGTAAAGAGTTCAGCGCCAACTTCGCCCGCTTCCTCTCCGAAATCAGAGATGCGCATCACATGCTTCTTCGTTATTGCCAATAAATGTGTAGCGGTATATCTATAAGGCCATTGATTCGGCGTAATTAGCCAATGTTCACCTTCTCGAATGATAGGTTGCTGATGGGATTTATGAAGATTATCTATGCAAAAAGGGCATTCACCACGCCTTGCAATCTCTTGATACACCCGAGTTTGATCATCAGAACGATCAGCGTTTGTTAAGTTAATTAAAGATTCAGCCATGCTCAAACCGCCACACCACCCATGTCAACGGGGGGGTGTGCCATATAACCTTCAAGCGAGAAGTCGTCAACGGTGAAATCTTCTAAACGCGTTATATTAGGATTAATCTTGAGCTTAGGAAATGGATAAGCTGGGCGCGACAATAACTCTTCGACCGCTTCGCGCTGTCTGTCATAGAAATGTGCATTCGAACAGACTTGTATTAATTCTGCGGGCTTGTAACCGGTCAGTTGGCCAACTATAGATAGTATTACCGAATAATGTAATAAATTAAAAGGTACTCCTACCGGCACATCGGCACTGCGCTGAAAATGGACAAGTGAGATTTCTTGTCGTTCGGTATCTATATTGAAATGCTGCAACCCATGACATGGCACCACAAGTACTTTTTGTTGACGACCTGGAGCGCGTGATATGTACTGCGGTATAAACGGAGTTACAATATGACTTCTCAGCTCCGGTCTAGTTTTTATTTGTTCAATCATATTTTTATACTGGTCGAAACCACCCTCTTCAAGTGTAGGGAAATCATGAAAGGCAGCACCATAAGAACCAGGCCCAAGATCGCCTACTTCTAAACCACGTTTAACGGCTTTGGCTTCGCCTATAGATCCTGTAGTCCAAGGTGCCCAAAACTTACAACCGTACTTCTCAAGCTCAGCCTGTGTACGAGCGCCATTTATAAAAGCCAATATCTCACCGACAGCCTGTCTAGCAGGACCAGCTAAGGGACGATGCGTTAAATTCGACTCGTAAGAATCTATTATCGCCTGGTTAGCCGCCCGTGTAATATCGCGTTCGGTAATGAAGGGTACGCCGTTACGAAGATCGAAACGCATCGTCTGACCCAAGAGTTCGGTTGAGCGATCGTCCATTCCCGATACAGCACGCCTACCAAGTGTTTTTATATCGTTTAGCAACTGTTTATATTGCTCGTCTGGCACCCGTCGTTCATTATATTCAACGACATCGATGTGATGTTCGATATTACCCATTACAACTTCTCCAAACCACCCGTTTTGTACTAGACAATATTATACAGCACGCTGATATTCAACAAAGTCAAAATCAAACTCATTTCGTTCGTCTTTAACATGTGCTTGCCGCGACACTTCGCGCCAAACCCCAGGGTCAATAACAGGGAAGCAGGTATCCCCTTTAATATCCGCTTTGACTTCCGTGACATACAACTTATCAGCAATATCTATAGTTTGATCATATATCTCAGCACCGCCAATAATAAAAACGTCGCCTGACAACTTTTTTATAGCGGCAATATCGTGCAATACTTCCACGCCAGCCGGTGAGAAATCAGTTTGACGCGTAACGACAATATTTCGCCTGTCGAGTAGTGGGTGACCCAGTCGCTGGATTATAGATTCTAGCGTTTTGCGGCCCATAACGACAGTATGGCCAACCGTTAGTTCCTTAAAATGTTTCAGGTCTGCTGGTAAATACCAGGGTAGGTCGTTTTTCGAGCCAATAACGTTATTGTCAGCACAAGCAACTATCATGTTAATCATCGGCTCTATTGTAACCTTTTTTAACTGGTGCGCGAATAGTTATGACGTCGTATGGCGTAGTACAGTGCCTCAATAGGTAATATGTCAGGGTCGATATCACCCGTTCGCCTATGTCGTTGAACGGCTGGTTCGATCAACTCTCGGCCAACGGCATTTTGCAGTTCGGTAGGCGGACGCTTATCGTCCCCAAAATTTCTTGGACGAAAAGCAGTAATTTGACGTAAAATATCACGATTAGCCTCAGTTATGAGTACTAGAAATGACGACCTTTTGACGATCTCTAAGTTATCAGAATAATCTGCTTCGGGTCGTAGTCGATTACATATCAGAAGCGGCAATTTACCAGCCTCAAGGCTATACCAACGGAACGATAGTTTAGGATGTTCTGGGTCATAGCGTTGTGAAAATTCAACACCTAAATTATTAACTACCGGGCTTTGCTCTAGACTTCTGACAGCTTCATCAAGCTCCGGCGTATCCCACTCGCCTAACTGTCGTTGATATCCTAACTCGACAGACAAACCTTTCCCGTACATCGCAAGCTCACGGTCAACTACTTTGCCGTCACGCACGTCTTCTACGAAGGTTGAAAAAGTGACATCAAACAGTGCCGAACTGGTAGCGAGTCGACCCATCATAAATTTTTCACGTCCGATTGCCGCCAAATATCTATCAAGGTGAGCATAACGGCGTTGTTGCTCTAAATTGGCCCCATTGACATATCCCTCAAGTATCGACAATCGTCTTGAGCCATCAATATTGTGTGGGAGATTACTAACAATCGACTTGAGACTATTATTTTTTAACCCAAGTTTAGTTCCCGGGAATATCTCGGTGTGAGTATATGGTTCGTTTGACAACACGTATATGCTTATTATAACATGGTTTATCACCTTACGTCAATCATAGTTGCATCATCAAGACTGTTATGATAAACTATGTTTAGTCGTTACCAGAGACAGTGGCGGTGAGAAATCACTTAAGAATGCTACCGAGGCAACTGAATCTCTTGTTTGAGGTTTTAGCGCCGAAGTCCCTGGAAGGGGATTTTTTCGTAACGCACCTTAACAATCTCTAGTCGAATATACTTACTTATCAAACGCTTAAGGAGAATACCGAATTTATGGCAATTTCTCGCGATAAAAAACAAGCGTTGGTAGCAGAATTCAGTGATATTTTGAGCACATCGCGCATGACTGTAGCCGCAAAGTACGATGGCACTTCGGTCGCTAATCTACAAGCACTACGTCGCAAAGCCCGTGAGGCCGGCGTTTCCGTGAAGGTTATCAAGAACCGACTGGTTCGTACCGCCATGGATCAAACCAAAGGCTTCAAGGACGCTGACACTAGCTCGCTGACCGGCCAGCTCCTCTATGCCTACAGCACCGAGGATGAAGTTGCGCCCGCCCAAATCATCGATAAGTTCGCCAAAGAGGTACCAACCCTGGAGTTGGTAGCTGGTTTTGACAACACTGGTGCCGTTCTCGACACCGCATCTGTCAAAGCTCTGGCTGGCTTGCCGAGCAAGAACCAGTTGATCGCCGAAGTCGTCGCTCAACTACTCTCGCCGGTTCACGATGTTACCAATGCACTTTCTGGCAATTTGCACGCGCTGCTTGACGGCGTAGAAGCAAAAGCCACTAACTAAATTTAGACAATAGGAGTTTAAAAATGGCAGATGTAAAGAAGCTCGCTGAAGAGCTAACCAAACTGACCGTTCTGGAAGTCAATGAACTAAAGAACGTTTTGAAAGATGAATACGGCATCGAGCCGGCCGCAGCCGCCGTTGCTGTCGCCGGCCCAGCCGCTGGTGCCCCAGCTGAGGCTGAAGCCGAAAAAGCCGAGTGGACCGTCACCTTGAAAGATGCTGGCGCTCAAAAAGTCGCAGTCATCAAAGCTGTGAAAGATATTACCGGCCTTGGTCTGGGTGAAGCTAAAGCTATCGTTGACGGCGCCCCGGCTCCAGTCAAAGAAAAAGTCAGCAAAGAAGACGCTGAAGCTGCTAAAAAGGCCCTGGAAGACGCAGGCGCAACCGTCGAATTAGTCTAATAGACTAAGCTCGATACCGACTAGAGATTTGTTTTATGAAACTACCTCGATATTTCGAGGTAGTTTTTGTTTTGCCATAAAAATCCGGACAAATGCAATAAGTCTCAAACCCACGAACTGTCAACGATGAAAATAACAACATTATTTATAACCCCCCATAAAATGATGTGGAAAAGGTTATAAAAAGCCTCGCTTGACAAGAGTAGAGGGCGGTGGTAGTCTTTAGACATACAACAACTAAAACAGACAAAGGAACTGCGAGCAATATGTCTGAATTACCAGAAAAACAAGCCAAGCGCTTAAAAGCGTTGATTCAGGAAGCCGAAACGAACCTAGCAGCCGCCAAAGAGCTACTTATCAGTGTTATTGGTGACGATGAAGATATCGTTCGACCTAACGCCGAAGAAGTCGCCGGCAAGGTTATAGAAGGGGTTTTTGACGGTCAGAGTATGGTTGGACCAGATGGTAAAAATTACCCTGTACCAGCCAACTACGCCAGTAAGTCAAAACTTATTGAAGGTGATATTTTAAAGCTCACAATTGCTGACGACGGTAGTTTTATCTACAAGCAAATCGGCCCAGTTGCCCGGCGCCAGCTTATCGGCCAGCTAGTCCAGCACGATGGTGCCTACTACGTTGAAGCGGCTGGTCGTGAATACCGAGTGCTACTTGCCAGCGTGACTTATTTTAAAGCCCGTGTTGGCGACCAAGTCAGCATAGTCGTTCCAGAAGACAACCGCGAAGCCGTTTGGGCTGCAGTCGAAGCCGGTTTGTAAAACATCACTCAAACATTGCACAGATAGAAACCTTCTAAGGCTTTCTTTTGTTGTAAAGGCTACGCCGCATACATAACTAAAGCGAGCTATAATATATCGTGTCATGGGGGAGAAGAAACAGGACAAGTCTGAGTCTAAACAGGCTCTTTACCGTCGATACCGTTCGATGTCATTTGATGAAGTCGTCGGTCAGGAACATGTCACCGATATTTTGAAGCAAGCCGTCACTACTGGTACGGTGTCGCATGCTTATCTTTTCACCGGTCCACGCGGGACCGGCAAAACCAGTGTGGCCCGAATCTTAGCTTTTGCGGCCAACGATTTGCCCTACCAAACAGATTCGCCACATCTTGACATCATAGAAATCGACGCCGCTTCCAACCGGCGGATTGACGACATTCGCGACTTACGGGAAAAAGTCCATATCGCTCCCGTCAGCGCACGCTACAAAGTCTATATTATTGACGAGGTGCATATGTTAACTGGAGAGAGTTTTAACGCTCTTCTAAAAACGCTCGAGGAACCGCCAGCGCACGCCATATTTATTTTGGCAACTACCGAGCTGCACAAAGTACCCGCCACTATAGTTAGCCGGACGCAGCGTTTTGCCTTTCGACCTATCTCTAAACAGAAAGTTATCGACCATCTAGCAGCAATAGCTAAAAAAGAAAATATACCAGTAGAAACAGCGGCCCTTGAAATGATAGCCGACCATGGCGGCGGCAGTTTTCGCGACAGTATAAGCCTGCTCGATCAACTGGGCGGCTTAGGCCAAGAAATCACAGTCTCACTCGTTGAGTCTATTTTAGGCCGAGCCGGTAAGAACCAGATAGAAAAGCTAGTTAACTATCTTGAAACTAAAGACGGCAGCGCTCTGAACAAGTTACTTGGCGAGCTCGCTGCCAGTGGTGTTTCACCAGTCACCTTAGCTGAAGAACTGATTAAGGCAATTTTAATGGACCACCAACGAACCGCTTCTTGGTATTCTTTAGCAGACCAACTCATGAACGTAGCTAGAGCTCACTTTCCGCAGTTATTGCTAACTAGTACGCTTTTGCAATTTGCAGCTCGCGCAAACAAAACTATGGCCAGCCGAGCTACAGTTGAAGAACCAGTCGCCAAGACAGAAAAGGCCGTCACCATCGCACAACAAGCCATCCCGTCTCCAAAGCAAACGGACAAAGTCGTAGATAAGCCAAAACAACCCCCTACAGTCGCTAAAATAACTAACCCCGGCGAATTCAACTGGGATAAGGTTCTGAATGCCGCTAAGAAATCTCACGCCCCACTCTCAAGTGTTCTAGCAAGGGCGACCATGACATTCGACGGCGACAAGCTGACCCTGGCTTTTCAATACGTCCTGCACCGCAAAAAACTCGAACAACCGATGTATCGCACCCAGTTAGCTCGTCTGATTGAAGATGTTTGCCATGTCAATCCCGAAATAGTCATAACCTCCCTGGACGAGAAACTGACCGAAAATGACGTAACTCGCTCGGTTGCTGATATCATGGGTGGAGGAGAAGTTGTCAGTGCCTGAACGTAGACCTAAACCAGCCGCCAAATCCGAAGGCCGTATACCGCCGCAAAGCCTCGACGCCGAAATGAGTCTACTCGGTGCTGTTTTGATTGATGACGAAGTACTAGCTAATGTCAGTGACCGTTTAAAGCCTCAGGATTTTTACGACAACCGTCATGAGAAAATCTACGATGCTATGTTCCGCCTCTACGAACGGCATCGCCCGGTCGACCTCCTTACCTTAAGTGACGAGCTCAGCAAGCGCGATGAACTCGAAGGTGTCGGCGGCTCGGCTTATCTGACTGAGTTAACCAACTACGTTCCAACAGCCGCCCACGCTGAAGCTTACGCCGATATGATTACCCAAAAAGCGGTCCGTCGCCGTCTCATAAAAGCCAGTACCGACATAGCCGAACTTGGTTTTGACGAGGAAAAGAACATTCAGGAGTTGTTAGAAACTGCTGAGAGTGAGTTGTTTTCCGTCTCCGACGCCGGTACCAAGCAAGATCTCGTCAGCCTAGAATATATTTTGACTGAAAGTTTTGACCGCATAGAAGAACTTCACCGCGACCGCGGTAAACTGCGCGGTGTTCGGACAGGCTACCGTGACCTAGATAATCTAACAGCTGGTCTGCAAAAATCCGACCTTCTTATACTGGCAGCCCGCCCAGCCATGGGTAAGTCGACCTTTGCCCTCAACTTGGCCTACAACATTGCTAGCAAAGAGAAGCAGGCCGTCTTGGTTTTCAGTCTCGAGATGAGTAAGGAGCAGCTGGTTGACCGTATGCTGGCCGAAGCGGCCGGTGTTGACGCCTGGAATATCCGCACCGGCAACCTGAGTGACGATGACTTTGAAAAACTCTCGACCGCCATGGGGGAGATGGCCGAGGCGCCAATCTTCATCGACGACACGCCTGGGTTGACTGTTCTTGAAATGCGCACCAAAGCTCGCCGCGAAGCCCATAACCAACCGCTCGGCTTAATTATCGTCGACTATCTGCAGCTAATGTCGGGCTCAAGCCGCGGCTATGGCGATAACCGAGTCCAAGAGGTAAGTGAAATCTCGCGCGGTTTGAAATTAATCGCCCGCGAACTTAATGTGCCTGTCATTGCCCTAAGCCAGTTGAGCCGTTCAGTCGAAAGCCGCAGCCCACAGATACCGCAACTGGCCGACCTGCGTGAGTCTGGCTCTATCGAGCAGGACGCCGACCTAGTTATGTTCCTGTACCGTGAAGACTACTACAACCCTGAAACTGACCGCCAGCATATCACTGACCTGATTATAGCCAAACACCGTAACGGTCCGACCGGGCGAATCGAGCTCTATTTCCACCCTGAACGCTTGCGTTTTATGTCACTCGAAAAGAAGCATAACTAAGTTCCGCACGGGCTCATGTATAATGGTCTTCATATGGCACTGCGAGGCTTTTTAAAACAAATTTCGCTCTATCGGCTACGCTACATCGCGGGCTACGCTTTTCTTTTTACTGTTATACTAATCGTTCTGTTGCTTGATATCAGGTATCTGCCAGCTGGTATAAGCCTGGACGAAATGGCTTCGGCGGTCGCCAGCAGCAATCTGCAGCCCGACCTAACTTTCAGCTGGCTTATAAATGCTCCTTATTATGGTTTACAAAAACTCTCGCTATTTTTGTTTGGTATTGAACGATGGACTCTAGTATTACCGTCGCTGATATTTGGCACCATCACCATGGGACTATTCTTCCTGACCATGCGACAATGGTTTCGTCCAAGCATCGCCGTTGTTTCCACCTTCGTTGCCTTAACCGCCAGCCCTTTTATAAATGTGTTGCGGAGTGCAACGCCAGATATTATGTTGCTTTTTTGGACCATCACGCTCCTCTATGCCGCCGTCAAACTCTTAATCAAGCGGGAAAAGGCCTTTATATGGAAACTTATCATCGTAATTTCGGCCGCGGTTCTGGTGTATACACCGCTGGGTATTTACCCGTTAATCGCTTTTGTAGTAGTGAGTTTACTTCACCCGCATATTCGCTCTCGACTGCGTCATATACGACTCAAACGAAAAATCATCCTTATATTTATAGGTCTCGCCGCCCTCATACCTCTTGTTATTTATCTTATAAATGAACCTGCGGGTATAAAAACACTGCTCGGCATAGACCTGTTCCAGACGGCTTTCGGAGACCGACGCGGCACCTGGAAAACTTTTTATATGTCTTATATCAATGTCATGCGCAGTGGATTCGCCGGCACCCTCGTCATACCAGCTTTCAACGTTGCCTCCATCTGTTTGATGTTACTAGGTTTGTTCCGCTGTATCAAAGATCATCATACGGCTAGGTCTTATGCTTTGCTGGCTTGGACGGCAGTTGTCCTGCCGGTTATATTACTGGCGCCAACCAAACAGCATTTGGTTATCATGCCAGCTCTGCTGCTTATGACTGTTGGCATAGAAACTTTGATACTTGACTGGTATAAACTTTTTCCACGCAACCCATACGCTCGTATCGCTGGCTTGATTCCTCTGACGATACTATTCATCAGTATAGCCGTGGGCAATATCACGCATTATTTCTATAACCATCTTTATATACCCAACCCCGCCTATCGAGTGTCGCTAAACGCTATCAAGCAAACAATAAAAGATAACCCCGAAACTCAACTACTCCTCGTCACCGACGAACCGACAACAGCATTTTATAGTTTGCTAACCAAGCGTCACGATAACCTGAGAGTTACAAGCACCTCGCCACTCGAACAGCCCGGCGGCAAAACACTGGTCACGCCTGAGGCAACGGCAGCGACCTTCAGTACTCAACCGTCCAGAATTATCACCTCGCATCTTAGTGGCGACAACGGCGTAGCCCTCCGCATTTACACCAAGTAAATAGTGTATAATTAGGTAGACAAAACTAAAGGAGAAACCTGCTGTGTTTGACCAAGCTAAAACCGTGATGAAGTTAAAAAAAGCCCAGAAAGAACTGGCCAATGAGATTGTCGAAGTCTCGGCCGGCGAAGGTGCAGTCGTCGTGCGAGTCAACGGCGAACTTAAACTAAAAAAAGTGACTATCGACCCTGAATATGTCGACCTCGAAGATATTGCAGAACTGGAGAAATGGATCGAGGTTGCGGTACGTGACGCTATGCAAAAAGCTCAAGAAATTGCTGCTGAGAAGATGAAGCCGCTAATGGGCGGTTTAGGCAATCTCGGCCTCTAACCTCCCGGTAACCTATGCTACCTAAAGCTTTAGAAAACTTGATCGAGGCGCTCGGTTCGCTACCAGGAGTCGGCCCACGTAGCGCCGAGCGTTTTGCTTATTATTTATTGCGAGGCGACCAACGCAACGCCGAAAGGCTAGCCAGTGCTATAAATGAAGTCCATGCCGGCGTCAAAACATGTCCGGTAACTTTTGCGCTCATCGACGCCAGTGAAGACATATCGACCCTCTACAGCGATCCGTCCCGAGACCGCCAACTTGTGGCTATCGTCGAAGAACCTCTCGATATTATCGCTCTTGAAAAGACCCGGCAATATTTTGGGACCTACCATGTGCTAGGTGGTGTCATGAGCCCGATTGACGGTATTGATGCTGAACAACTACATATACCAGAATTGATTGCACGCATAAAAAGTGACTCGGTTAAAGAAATTATTCTGGCTACCAATGCCAGCGTCGAAGGCGAATCAACCGCTCTTTTCATCCAAAAGCAGATCGAAGCGAGTGGCGCCAAAGTCGAAGTTTCGCGTCTCGCCCGGGGCATTCCGGCTGGTGTCGATCTTGAATACGCCGACCTTGTCACACTAACTCACGCCCTTGAAGGCCGCCGCAAGCTGTAAGCCGCAAACAGAACATTCGAAAACTCAAATACTCTGTTTGCGAGGCAGGAGATATGAGTCCAGACTCGCGCTAAGTGGTGGACAGACGTCAGACAATTATGCCGCTACAAATTAACTCGATCCGCTCCTTGGTGAAATCGCGCAGCCCGAGCCAATACCTCGCTTCGTAGACGATTGCGATCTGCTGCTCCTCATCACCAAGGTCGTTGAAAACCATGGACGCTGCGATCGCGTTCAGGTAGGCTGACAGATCTTTGGTAATCATTGTGTGACCGTGCTGGCGAGCGCGTCCAATGATTCTATCTATCAACAGCTCAAGTGTCGTCGTCATGTTCTCCTGCCTTTCATCTCCAACCCACCAGTTCATCACTGCAGTGGGGTAGGGCGTGGTGCTCAGCCTAGGTTAAGGCAAGTCCATAGCCTTATTACACGGTAGTTAAGCTGTCTTGTCAATGTGATACAATAAAAACAGATGTATGAAACCGTAAAAACGCGTGTTGACGAGGCGCAGCGCATCGTCATTATCCAGCCGGAAAATCCCGACGCGGACAGCTTAGGTACAGCCACGGCTCTAGAAGAAATTCTGGGGGATCTCGACAAAGACGTTACGCTTTTTTGTGCCATAGATATACCTAAATATCTTCACTATATCGAAGGCTGGAGTCGGGTTGTTAAAGACTTTGATGGCAAATACGACCTGGCGATCATAGTTGACACCGCCGCCGAAGCGTTACTAGTTAAAACCTTACAAACTCCAGGCACTAGGCATTTTCTTGAAACCCGACCAGTACTGGTACTCGACCATCATAACGACGAACGTGAAGAAGAAACTGCTGAGTCATCGTTAAGTTTCCCGCACGATTTTATACTCGACGACAAGGCCGCCGCTACTAGTGAGTTGCTGTACTCAATCGCTCAGGAGCTAGGCTGGCCTATTAACAAGTCGGCCGCCACCAGCATGCTGGCATCGATATTAGGTGACACGTTAGGGCTCAGCACGCCAAGCGTCAGCCAAAAAACCCTTGAGACCGTGCTTGGCCTTGTAAAACTGGACGCTCATCCCGCAGAGGTCGAACAAAAACGTCGTGAATACATGAAGAAACCGGCCGATATTTTAGCTTATAAAGCCCGGTTGATTGAACGTATCGAGTACTACTGCGACGGACGCCTGGCTCTGGTGCACATCCCTTGGGAAGACATCGAACAATACTCTGACCGCTACAATCCGAGCATTTTGGTGCTCGACGAAATGCGTTTAGTTGAGGGAGTGGACATAGCCATCGCTATTAAAACCTATCCAGACCGAAAGTTGACTGGCAAGATTCGAAGCAACCTGCCGCTAGCCGATGTGGTTGCGGGCTTTTTTGGCGGTGGGGGACACAGCTATAGCGCCGGCTATAAAATATATGAAGATTACGAAATCGCCAAGAAAGAACTTATCGAAAGCGTTGTTAAAACCCTAAACCAACATGACGACGATGCCGCTAAAACTATATAACTCACTCACCAAAACCATCGACCAATTTACGCCACTCGACGAAACCGTGCGGCTGTATAGTTGCGGCCCGACCGTGTACGACCATGTCCATATCGGCAATCTCAGCGCTTTTATATTTGCCGACACTTTGCGCCGCGTACTGAGCGCCAACGGTTTTAACGCTAAGCATGTCATGAATTTTACGGATGTCGACGACAAAACCATCCAGCGTAGCCGAGAAGAACATCCTAACGAAGAACTGCTGACAGCTCTTCAGCTCACCACCCAGCACTATAGTGAACTATTTCTAAGCGACATGACGGCGGTTGGCAATGACATCGATGCTATCGACTTTATTCGCGCCACCGACTCGAGCGTAATTGCTGGTATGCAAGACCACATACGCTCACTTGTCAGCCAAGGTTTTGCTTATGCCGCCGAAGACGGTATTTATTTCAGTATTGATGCCTATAAAAAATCCGGCAAAGTTTATGGTCAGCTGGTCGACGTCAGCGTAGATTCGACGTCTCAGGCCCGGATCAAAAATGACGAATACGACAAAGAATCAGCCCATGACTTCGCGCTCTGGAAAATTAAACAAGCAGGTGAACCGGCTTGGGAATTTAACGTCAATGGCCAAGACTTTAGCGGTCGGCCCGGTTGGCATATCGAGTGTTCGGTTATGAGTAAGCTAGGTCTCGGTCAGCCCTTCGACATTCATACCGGCGGTATTGACCTGATGTTCCCTCACCACGAAAACGAAATCGCTCAAAGTACGGCTGGCCAGGACTCAACCGTATACGCTCAGTTTTTTACCCACAACGAACATATTTTGGTTGACGGAAAAAAAATGAGTAAGAGCCTCGGTAATTTTTATACACTTGACGACCTTAAGAAAAAAAGTATCGACCCTCTAGCTTTCCGCCTGCTAGTTTTGCAGTCCCACTACCGCAGATCATCTAACTTCAGCTTAGAGGCCATCGAATCAGCCACTAACCGTTTGCGGCACTGGCGCGAACTCGCATGCCTGCGCTGGCAAGTCCACGATACACTACGAGATGACGACGAGAAGGATACCGCTCACGACGTCAACGGTATCATATTGGCCGCGCCGCACGCTGCACTCGAAGCTCTCAACAATGACCTTAACATGCCAGCAGCCCTAGCCGTTATCGAAACCGCCTTTGATGCCGTAGAAGCAGTCGCACTGGACAAGATCCAATATCACGCCCTAAGCCAGTTCTTAGAGTGGCTGGATGAGGTATTCGGGCTGCAACTCCTGGCCAGCACGCCCGATATAAGCGAAGAACACAAACGGCTAATACTCGAACGAACTCGGGCGCGTGACCAAAAGAACTGGGAGCGGTCCGACGATATTCGTCACCAGTTAGCAGAAGAAGGCGTCGAACTACGTGACCTCAACGGCCGCACTGTCTGGACTCGTTAAGCTTATCAATTAAGCGGCTTTTTTCAATTTTTTGCGAGCTTTTTCACGCTTTATGTCGGCCTGTCGCCGTTTTTCAGCGTATTCGAGATAGTCTATCCATAAAACCCTTATACAGCCGGCTATTGGTATAGAGATAAGACCACCGACTATACCAAACAAACTGGCGCCGATAAGTATTGACACTAACACCCAAAGAACCGAAAGCTCAACTGTCTTAGACTGTATTCGCGGCGCGATAATATTGTTTTCAATCTGCTGATATATAACAAAAAATATCGCATAAATAACCGCCGCCCAGAACGAGTTGAGCAGAAGTATCAGCGACACCAGAACACCGGCGATTGTCGCGCCGACCATTGGTATCATGGTCATAATGAAGACTATGACGGCAAGCGGCAGGGCAAGATTGGCCGGTACGGTTAAACTAGGTATGGCACTGAGTATCAAAAGAGCTATAAACGAAACACTGGCGC
The DNA here is from genome assembly GCA_023432475.1 of Candidatus Parcubacteria bacterium. Lineage (GTDB taxonomy): Bacteria > Patescibacteriota > Saccharimonadia > Saccharimonadales > Saccharimonadaceae > JAPUDS01. The sequence goes on from JAEYUN010000013.1 coordinate 50,757, forward strand.
CCGTTGCCGCTATGGCAATCTGACCATTAACAAAACCGGTAACAACTCTATACATTTTATTGACCGAAGCCCGGTGACGTTCCAGTTTGTCTTGGTCGGTGTAAAGCCCCCAAGCTTTTTTAACCCACATAGGCCCCTCGACTAGCATGAAGAAACAAAGTACTAGTATGAAGACAAGGTTAAATAAACCGTTCAAGGCGGCTGAAACACCGTTAACTAAACCAACCGCCAACTGATTCGATAGTTCAGCAGCTTGTGACTTGGCTGACTCAACGGCGCTCGCAACGGCTTCGTTGAGGTTATAGCGGTCAATAAAATTATCCAGCAAATAGCGCTGGGAAGTCGCCCGATCAATCAGATCAGGCACCGTCTGGGCGAACTTGGCGGTTTGCTCAAGTATCGGCGGTACTACCAGGAACATAATAGCCGTCAAAAGACCTATAACTATTAGGTAGGCTAGTCCAGTGGCACTAACGCGGCTTTTGCTGGGTAGTTTATGGGATATCCAGCTAACCGGCGAGTTAAGTGCCAGTGCCAAAAACAGCGCCGCGCCAATAATAATTAGGGCACCGCGTGAGAGATAAATCAAGCCTATAGCGGCTATAAAACCAATCACCACCAAACCGAACCGGACAAATGTCTTTGTGTCGATATCTACCTTTACCTTCATGAGGCGTATTATGACAGATTAAAATCTGAAATACAAATAAATCTAGCTACCGTAAAGCGAACCAATACCAGCAAACACCACTAGGGACAAAGCTGCCACGACTGCTACCATGAGTAAAATTCTATTTAAATCAGGATTAACATTTGAGCTGGTTTTGGTTTTTGTGCTTTTCATAACTCTTATGATATCACAGCTCTAACATCTCTGGGACAGTCATAAAACTGTAGCCCTTCACGCGAAGTTGACTAACTATCAACGGTATAGCTGCCCGCGTCGAGGCGGTATGGTCATAGTGGGGGTGGAGCAAGATTATCGAGCCTGGTCGCACTCGTGCCACCACGTCGGCCGCAATCTGCTCGGCTGTCCGCTCGCTACCCTCCGGCACTAAAACGTCTCGTGATATATCTGGCCTGTTATGACGGGCTAGATAAAGTGGCAGCAGCGCAAGTTTATAGTTATAAGGCGGGCGAAAGGGAATAACCCCGTCGTAACCTGCCGTTTTAATGACCTCGTCGGTTAGCTCAATCTCGCGCGCCAACTGGCTCGGTGCCATAAAAACTAGGGCGTTATGGCTATAACCGTGGTTACCAACCGCATGACCAGCCGC
>JAEYUN010000028.1 GCA_023432475.1 Candidatus Parcubacteria bacterium
ATAATAAAAACGACCTGTCTCGCAGAAGAAGGTCGTTTTCTTTTTTAGAACCATATTGATTCCAGGTGCCTAACAACCATAATATAGCACCATGGGCATATATGCAACAGTTTTATAAACATAAAAACATGAGCTGTAAATATTGACATAACCACTTCATTATGCTAATATTTATTACATACACATATCGTGTGTGAGATATAACATAAGTGGGACAGGGGTAGACAGGCGGATTTCTATAGGATAGATCCGGCTGTTTTTCTGTCTTAAGCAAGAAGGAGAATAGTAAATGTCAGGAACCAAAAAGGGCGGCGAAAAAGCTGCCGCTACCAACAAAGCTCGTCACGGCAAAGACTTTTACGCCCGCATAGGCGCTAAAGGTGGTAAAAACGGTAACACTGGTGGTTTTGCAGCAAACCGCGAGCTAGCTCGCATTGCTGGCGCCAAGGGTGGCCGGATTAGCCGTCGCCGTAAGAGTGAGGCTAAATAGCTAGAAGCGTTTATAAATTAAAGAACCCTCACTACTGAGGGTTTTTTAATTTCATGTATTTACCAAGGTATTTGGCTGGAATCTACGGTGTAGCCGAGTATGCTGTTAATAATTTTTAGGGCTGGCTCGTTTTCATCTTGGAAATTGGCCGCATTACCGACTAGGTTACTAGCTATCACCACGTTGTATCCATGGCCATTTGCTCCATACGCAGTCCCAAGAACGCATCTAGAAGTAAAACCTCCTACTAGCACTACGTTGTTGACATTGAGGGTTTGTAGATAGTCATCTAGACCAGTTTGAGCAAAGGCATCATAGAATCGTTTAGTTATGACCTTATCGCCGGCTTGTGGTTTGTCGCCAACAAAATCAAACCCAGCCATACTCGAATCCGATATACTCTTCGTCTGGTCGTTAATTAGTTTTTTACTAATGTTGGCCGGTGAAACCTCGGGGTCAGGTGACTCAACCATACGAGTCCACACGATTGGTATATTCTTTCGATGGGCTCTTTCGATGAAATTGTCTATATCACTGACTAATCTGTCAAAATTATTATTTGCATTTTTGAAGGCCCAGCTGATTATATCATCATTACCCATATAGCTACCTTGCTTATCAATGACAATAAGGGCGGTGTCGTCAGGGGTTAACCAATTAAATGCTTTGTCCATACTCAACTAACTCGATTGTTTTATCAACCATATTTGGGTAGGGGCTGTAGTATCTTGCGATACGTATCTTTTCGCCTCGTTTAACTCTGGCCTCGCCGTTTTTGATAACCCCGGCCGGATAATACGGTGTCAAATCAAGATGTAAGAATAATTTATGGAGCGGCAACCAAGTCCACTTTGATTTTTGCCACTTCAGTTGGTCTAAATCACGTAAGACGAAAATAAGAAGTAGAACCGACGAAGCAATGACAGTCAACATCAATGAAAGAAGTAGACCACCGTTGGAAAGCGGCCATAGCGAGAGAATAAACCCTCCAGCAAGCCCTATGATACTCAGCCACTCCATGCGCGATAAGCGCTGTATGACAAGAGTCTCAATTTGGGCTCTATCAATCCATTGTTGATTGATGGTTGAGCTTATTGATGATAGCGCCTCCTTTTCTTTGGAGGTCTTAGCTTTGATATTAGTTACATAGCTATGGAGCTCGTGCAAACTACTGCCAGATAAATCAAAATCTTCTAGTCTATAGTCAATTTGATCAATAAGGTATTTGTCTAGCAAGTTTCGTATATCGTCTTGGACTTTCTCGCCGAAGGCACTCGATAAGCGGTAGGTTAAAAGATTGCGAGCATTCTCTGTTTTTAAGAGCTCATTTATACCATTAAGCTTTGCCCGGCTGCTATTAATAGTAAAACCGATATATATACCGAAAATACCAGCGGCTACCGTTGCAGCTCCTTGGAACTCGGACGCACCGCCAGGTATAAGTGTTATGAGCAGGAAAAAAAGAAGGGCGAATAAAGGAATGGCATATTGTGTTTGTTTTATGTACCACAAGACACGCATAATATCCCAATTATAGCATGTAGAGCACTACTGTCTGTAACGTTTCAGCCCGCAGCTGCGAGCGTCGTTTACCTGCCATTTTGCCGAACAAACCAAGCATTCATAGGTGTTGTCGCCAGATTGGACACCGTTTCTCGAGCATGCCGGGCAGGTACTGCGGGCATGTAGCCAGTCACGATAGCTGTCGAGCGAATCTTCAATATTATTCTCAGTTATCGGCAGTCCATAACGCTCTCCGAGCTCGCGTGCCTTGTTCCAGGCTTCTCTTTCGAGCTTTAGTAGGTCGATATCGTATTTATACGATTCGTGACCTAAAATGCCGTGAGCGGCTTCGTGAAGCAATAGGGGGTATCCACTGGTTGTGGTGCGCCTGGTGTCATAATGAACAGTTTTAGTGAGCGGTGACCACCTAAAATCGTCTCCAGCCTCGAGTTTTAGGCCGGGATAATCAGTCTGAAGTTGTTTCAGCAAGTCGTTGAATTCCGTAGTAATAACAGCCATATATGACCGCCTCCTCTGGATATTTAGCTTGGACAATTTTAGGCATGGGGATGTGGTCGGGCAGTTGGTTATTGGTGAGTTTTTTTAACTGTTCTTTGTAGCGGTCAAAGTAGGTACCGATGCTGCCACCGATGATGATAACGTCTGGCATAATCATCGGTATCATGACCAGAAAGCCGCGCGATATTTTGTCGGCAATATGCGCCCAAATCGGCTTGCTGGTGATGTCTCGGGCATATTTGCCATAAGTATCACGAATTGAGCGGCCTGAAGCGAAACTTTCCCAACTACGCAGCCGGCCGTCGTACTCAATCATCATATGTCCGCCTTCGCTCATAGACATATTGGGGTCGATATGGCCGCCGGCTATTATACCGGTGCCGATGCCGGTACTGATCGTGACGTAGAGGCTGTTTCGGGGCTGTTCTTTGAGGCGTAGAGTCTCGGATAAGCCTGCTAAGTTGGCATCGTTTTCTAGCCAAATGGGTATATCAGGCACCAGAGCGCTGAGCTTGCCGGCGATATCAAAATTGCGCCAACCGAGGTTGATGCAAAGCAGGGCAATGTTGTTCAAAACGGTGCCGGGCACCCCGATAACGATAGCGTCGATTGGCCGTCCCTTCAGGATGTAGTGCTCATGCAGGACTTCGCTGATGGTACCAATATAATCATCTTCATTTTTCGGCGTTGGGAAGCGGTGCTCTTGTCCCGGTTTACCTTGGCGGTTAAAAGCAGTTATAAGTGTCTTAGTGCCACCGGTGTCGATAGTGATAAGCATAGGGCTAGTTTAGCATGAGGTACTTGGCTTGCGCCACTCGAGAAAAACTGGTATGCTAAGCATAGAAATCAAGGGAGACCAGCGAGAAATGAATCAGCGACTTAATGAACGAGGTGGGATCCTAAGCTTTGCTATAGTTGGCGCGGTATTAGCCTTGCTTTTACTAGGGGGAATCTTATTGGCAAAACAGCAAGCGCGTTGGGCGAGGAATGTCGATAATCCCGAAACGGCTATCACCGAGAACGAAAAACCATCACAAAACCAACCACAACAAACTGAAAACGGTACAGGCACTAACCCGGGTAGTAACACTCAAGCCCCCACTACAGGCCGGACAGGAGAGCCTTCGACTAACAGTAACACTACTGGCCAACTACCTGTTAGCGGACCAAGTGAGATACCTAGCGCCGGTCCAGAAGATGTTTTAGGGCTGACAATAACCCTGGCTATGATTAGCGCCGGCTTATACGCTCGCCAGAAATCGCAAAAAACCCTCCGCACTTCGGCTCTAAAATAAGCGCTTAGTTGCTTTGACAACAGAGGCGATTTTATAGTACAATGGTAGGTAATTCTCTTTAGACATGACTTTTTATGGTTATGATCTGATTAGAAAATATCACAAGAAGGGAGATTACAGGGCTCCGATACCCTGTAGAAAAAGATTTATGGCGAGTGCCAAAAACACTATCACGATGGATGATCTTCTTAAAGAAGAAAAAGTCCAGTCAATGGCTGCCGGCGAGGTAGTCGAAGGGACTGTTCTGACAGTCAAGAAGCACGAGGTACTGGTTGACCTGGGACCTTTAGGCGTCGGTATAGTTCCGCGCCGCGAAATTGGTTTCAACCAGAAACTGGAAGTTGGCGATGCCGTCACTGCCAGCGTAATCGAAACCGAAATGGAAGACGGCTGTTCACTGCTGTCGCTCCGCAAAGCTGCTAAAGATCGCGGCTGGGACGAAGTGGCGCGGATTGTCGAGAACGAAGATACGGTTGAGGTTACGGCTTATGACGCCAACCGAGGCGGTCTGTTGATCGAGCTGGAAGGTGTACGCGGGTTCTTGCCGGTGTCACAGCTATCAGCCGAACACTACCCACGAGTTGGTTCGGCCGACAAAGACGAGATTTTGCAGCGTTTGAACGGCTTGATTGGTAAACCGATCAAGGTGCGGGTTCTCGATGCTGACCGTAAGACCAACAAGCTGATCTTCTCTGAAAAAGAAGCAGTCAAAGACGGCCTAAGCGAACGCTTCGAGAAGCTAAAAGTGGGCGACACCGTTAAAGGTGTTATCACTGGCGTAATCGACTACGGTGCATTCGTGAATGTTGAAGGGATCGAAGGTCTGATCCATATTTCAGAAATCAGCTGGGAGAGGGTTAATAACCCGTCTGACTACGTCAAGGTCGGTCAGAATGTAGAAGCCAAGGTTATCGCAATCGACAAAGAGCGCCTCAGCTTGAGCCTTAAACAGCTTCAAGAAGACCCGTGGTTAAGTGAAGTCGAGAAATTCAAAAAAGGCGATGAGGTTGAGGGCACGGTAACCCGTATCACGCCATTTGGTGCTTTCGTGCAGCTTAGCCCGGCCATTGAGGCCTTGGTTCATGTTTCGGAACTTGGTGATGGCGAAGGAGTCGACCCCGAAAAAGTCTTCAAGCTCAACGAGCGCAAGACCTTCCGAGTGCTGGAGATAGACAAAGACAATCGCAAGATTTCCCTAAGTCTAAAGAAAAAATAAGCTCTCACTACTGAGTGCGGACGAAATTCGCCCGCACAAAAGTAGCGAGACGAGAAAGGAGCGCGCAATGGCCGAGAGAATAGTAGAAGTGCCTGATATGATAACGGTCGGCGAGCTTGCTCAGACACTTGATTTGCCAGTTACTAAGTTAGTAAGTGAGCTTTTTAGAAATGGCATTGCCGCTACCGTCAACCAGCGGATTGACATTGAGACGGCCCAGATTATTGTCGATGAGCTCGACCTGGATGTTGAGCTACAAAAACAAGCCAGCAAACAGTCCTCCCATGAAAAACACCATGTTTTGAGCGACGAGGCCGTTGAGCGACCGCCGATTGTTGCCGTTATGGGTCACGTTGACCACGGTAAGACTACTTTGCTTGACGCTATATTGGACACAAAAGTCGTAGAGGGCGAAGCGGGCGGTATCACCCAGCATATAAGTGCTTACCAAACTGTTCGCAACGGCCGGTCTATAACTTTGCTTGATACACCGGGACACGAGGCCTTTTCGGCTCTACGCCAACACGGCGCGACATTGACTGACGTGGTTATTATCGTCGTGGCGGCAGACGACGGCGTCAAACCGCAGACGGTCGAAGCTATCAAGTTTGCCCAGAGCGCCAACGCCAAAATCGTTGTGGCTATTACAAAATGCGACAAAGAAACAGCCAATGTCGAACGCGTCAAAGCCCAACTAGCCAGCGAATACAACCTCAATCCGGAAGAGTGGGGCGGCGATACTGTCATGGTGGATATTAGTGCCAAAACTGGCACCAACCTCGACAAGCTACTCGACATGGTGTTGCTCGTGGCTGACTTAGAAGAGCTCAAAGCCGACGTTAATGTGCCGGCTGAGGGTCTGGTTATTGAATCGCATATGGAAATCGGCAAGGGTCCAGTTGTTAGTGTTCTGGTCGAGCATGGTGAGCTAAAGCCTGGCCAATTCGTTGTATCAGGTACAACATATGCCAAAGTCCGTACCCAACTTGACTATGCAGGCCGGCCCCTGCCTGTCGCTGGACCAGC
>JAEYUN010000008.1 GCA_023432475.1 Candidatus Parcubacteria bacterium
GCATTAACAAGACGCTCGAACCCCAAAAAGTTAGCGTTCATATTAGCCAAGAGTTGAAAGAATGGTTGGTGGCTAAAGGCAACGACCCACGCCTCGGTGCCCGTCCAATGCGCCGAATCGTCCAGCGGACGGTCGAGAGTACTGTCGCCAAAAGACTCCTGGCGGGTGACGTCCAGCCCGGCCAAACTGTTATATTGACGCCCGACGATGTTCCACCAGAGTTGCAAACTGTTAAAAACTGATATAAAGTATCTTCGACCCTATGCGGGTGTAGTACAACGGTTAGTATGCAAGTTTTCCAAACTTGAGACGTGGGTTCGACTCCCTCTACCCGCACCAAGATAAGAAGCCCTTTTGGGCTTTTTATCTTGGTAAGTTTAGTGGGTGTCTGGTTTCGTGTCAGCGAGCGAAGCGAGCAAGACGTGGGTTCGTGAAGCGAACGAAGTGGGCGGAAATAGGGAGCCGAAGGCGACCGCCCGATTTCTACCCGAAGCGCAAGGTAATCTTATGCACCGATAGGGCTACTAATAGTAATAAACTAATTTGCTACGATCGAACCATTGACCACATATTGTTGCTAAATTACTTCCCAGCGCTTGATCGCTATATTCCGTGCAAGCATACGCATATATTTCAGTAAGCTTTAATCCGCCGAACTCTGTATAGCTGGACAGTCTACTGTGCATCGATGGAGTGTTAATGTAGAAAAGTATGAGGTCTTGATCATAATTGCGCGCCATATCCTTGTTCCACCACGACGCGTACATGTGATGAAGGAACTCGTGAGCTACGATTTTATGTAATGTTTCACCACGAGATTTGTTGTCTATTTCAATTTTTGGTGCCCGCTTAACTTCTCCGTTGTCATTATCAGCGTAATAACCTGGAATGAATACGCCTATTGGGTCAAAGATTGGTTTTGTGCCATCTGTCATGGTTTTAATGGTTAGCTTATCTGTATAAACCATCTCCACACCTTGAATGTTGTTTTTATGAATACCTAATTCTTGTGTAATCTTAATTAAATCCGGGTCTTGATAAGGTGTTAGGTATTTTTGTACGCTTGAATTACCAGAGTCGGCTGAATTATTTTGGACAGCTGCACCACCGATTAGCGAAATCACTCGACCATAATCTGTGCGCAGAGCCAAGTATTTATATGAAACTACAATAAATGCTGAAGTTATGATAATTAATATCAGCAAGACTATAGAGAACTTCCTGTTCGTCAGTACTAAATGTTTAATATTGTCTACACTATGCTTCATTACCACATAGTACAATTAAAAATATGGAAATAATAGACAGTTATCATATTAATAACTCGCTAGCAATACTTTACTCTCCGTGCTCAGCGGCTTCCGCTTCAGCTTTGGTCGCATGAACCGTGCCGTGGGCATGCTCTGGTGGGCTGTATATGGAATAGACTTTTAGCGGCTCGGTGCCGGTATTGACGACGTTATGCCAGATACCAGCTGGAACGAATATAGCGTAGTCGTCGCCAGCTTGCCATGTCTGTAAATTTTCTTTGTCAGGGCCCATTTGGACTTCAGCCTGTCCGGCTTCAATGCGGAGAAATTGGTCTCGGTCGTCGTGGACTTCTAGGCCGATATTGTCGCCAGGATTTATGCTCATAACGGTAGTTTGCAAATATTTTCCAGTCCAGATGGCTGTTCGGAAAGTATCGTTAGCAACTGTTAGCTCCTCGATATTTACTACGTATGGATTTGGTCCGTTGTCGTTCATAAATGCACCTCCTATTTCAATAAGTCATTATAGCGTACCCTTTTGTTATAATGTGGGAGTGCGCCCCGGTAGCTCAGTGGATTAGAGTAAGCGGCTTCTATCCGTTTGGTCGTAGGTTCGAATCCTACCCGGGGTACCAAGCATAAGCACTTTGAGTTTTATTTAGAGTGTCTTTGTTATATTATGCGTATGAGCTACGATCAGATTGGAGATTCATATGGTTCACGTAAGTAACTCAAGACAACACGTAAAAGGTTTTAGTCTTTCGCGCAATGTATTACTGGCGTTGGCTATAGTGCTGGCCGTAACTTCTATGGGGTGTGGTGCATATGCCTGGATGTATATAAAAGACATTAAGGAGGATTTACGCAGTAGCGAGGAAACCTTAAGCTGGATAAGAGAGGATGTGAGTAGGCTTGAAACAAAAAATGTTGAAGTAGAAGAAGCCTACTTGAAACTGTCCAACGCCGTAGTGTATGAGCATTTGCGCGAAGTAAGCTCTCTTCAAGACCGAATGTGTGGTAAGCATCCGCCAGTGCCAGATGGCAAAAAATTTATCGACTTTCTTAAGGAGTATTCCCAGACATCTGAGGGAAGAGAAATGGCTGAATGTGAGAAGCGCGCACGCAATAAATATGTTGAAGATTATATAAATGAGCATGATTAATAATTTTTCGGATAAGCCATTAAAAATTTCGAAGTGTATTCACTAAAGGGTACCAGGTGAAATTAAATAGACCCTCTTGCGAGGGCTTATTTAATTTCAGCTCGATTACTCGAGCGGGGATTTGAACCGTCAAGGTTCGGCGTAGCGCCGCGTAGCGAGAAAAGCGCGTCAAGCATTTTTCGAGCCAGCCAGCGGAGGAGGCGAAGCCGATATCCTACCGGAGGCTTATTAATATGTCTATGCTTGCAAAACCCCCCGGATGCTACATACTTGTTCCAAATGAAGAAATTTTATTCAGTTAGAATTACTCGACATGACGATCCGGACTCTGAGGCGAGCTTTCATATAGAGCCTCCTATCCAATATTTAAACCCAGAGATGAAACAGGCTTTAACGGAAACCGTAAGAAAACTAATTCTTAACCGAATGGGGGTGGATGAAGATAAGGATCTGAAGCTGTCTATTACACATAATTTACCTGATAATTCTGCGACTGTCGGACGAGCCCATTTTCGAGGCTTACAGTTAGCGACAGGCGCCGTCGTTTTACAGCAGGCACTTGAACTTGGGCTTAACGGCACTACCGAGTTTATTAGCCCCTCAAGTCCGCTTCAAGAATAGTTCCCGCACTGTGGGTGTTAGCAGACTCGAACTGTCACAAGTCGATTCAGCCAGTATTCAACAGAGGTAGGATGTGGGTTAAATTGACAAATAATGTTATAATTGTTGCTACAAGCTTTAAGTAGGAGGGATCGTATGGATGAAGATCGTCAAACTACAGAAGTCCGTAACTCAAGCGAGCGAGTAGGCAATACTACCGTTCAGCGTCAAAGTGTCGCCAAAACAACCGAAGTCTCTGGTGCGGTTGTCGCCAAGCGGGTCATTTATTACGTCGGTGGGGTTATTATCGCGTTGCTGGCGGTTCGGATGCTACTGCAACTACTTGGTGCTAACCAAGGAAATGGCTTTGTAGATTTTGTCTACGCCCTGAGTGGAATATTCGTCATGCCGTTCTTCGGCATATTTGGCGAGCCAACGTTTGGTCAGTCGCATTTTGAAACCTCAACTCTGGTAGCTATAGTCGTCTACGCCCTACTTACTGTTGGTGTTGGCAAACTTATGACTGTCTCGCGACCAAATCAAGAAGTTTAAGACCAGGCATTAATTCTGCGTATTAAAATATGCCGACCGCGGGGTTGGCATATTTTAATAGGCGAGACGATAGTTATTTTCTGAGTTTGTTAGCGACCCTGCGGTTTAATTTCTTGCGCTGCTGATCAATGTACGACTTTTCTCCTTTGACTAGTTCGTCAGCAAAAGCTGCGACGTTAGGACCCGTTATATCAATCACGTGCCGACCTTCGGCGGCCGCTTCTTCTAGCATGTCAACCAGAACGCGGAGCGGTTCGAAACTCAATATGCCAGAGGTCTGGAAGATATAACTTTTTATTTCTTTATAAGCAGCGCCGTATTCTCCAGGCAGGGCTTTGGCTCGTGCCTCATTTTGACGATAGGCTTTCTTTTCACGTAAATCGCCAATGATTGTGTCAAATATTTTACCCATTTATTTACTCCTTAGTTCATTAATTTTTGACGATACGAAATCCCAGCGGCTCCAAAAGTCTTTCAGTTCAGTCTGACCTTTGTCCGTTAGACGGTAGAACTTCCGTAGGGGACCGACTTCTGAGGGTTGCTTTTCGGTCTCAACCAGGCCGTTTTTCTCCAGCCGTACCAGTATGGTGTAGACAGTGCCTTCGACGACGTCTTCAAAGCCAAGTCGACGCAGACGTTGGGTTATATCATAGCCATAGGTCGTGTGACGCTTGATTGTCTCGAGGATACTGCCTTCGAGGACGCCCTTGAGCATTTCTGTAATTTTTTCCAATTTCAGTCCTTTACTACCTAGTATTACTTATTACCGCTACATAGTATCACGTAGTAGTTAAATATGTCAACAGTTTTCAATTCTCGCGCTTGTGCTTAATGAGTAGGCTAGATACAATAAAAAGAGACGCGCTTGATGCTGAGTGGTCGATGGCTAGAGGATAGGTTATCGACCGTCTGGTTGGATAGTAAATCTCTAAAATCCCTGCAACCGGCGCGAGTATGAGACGTGCCGGCTGCAGGGTATCAGCACTTGCTATTAGGGGCGGACATGAGACAATAGTAAGGACTGGGCAAATAAAACAAATATGACGATTTTGAACTTGCTATTACTCGCTGCAACCATTTGTTTAGTGGTTGCGGGTGCTATGGTGTCGACTCGCTATGCTGAGCGCTTTGCGGATAGTTTCTACCTGTCAAAATACGTCGTCGGTTTTATTGTCATATCGTTCGTGTCTATATTGCCAGAGACTATCATCGCCGTAAACGCCTCGCTGCAAGGTCAAGCTGAGCTAGGGCTCGGTACATTATTTGGCTCAAATGTAGCGGATTTAACCCTGATAATTGCCATACTGACGCTTATTGCCGGCAAGCGCAAGATTAAAGTCGAAAAGGCTATGCTAAGCAAGGTCAAAGCCTACCCGCTTTTTCTGTTGATACCCCTGCTGCTCGGCATGGACGGCAACTACACCAGAGAAGAAGGCCTAGCTCTGATAGTCGCCGGCGTCATATTCTACGTTATAGTTTTTCGAAAGAGCATTGGCGTACCGGCCGAGCGACGCGAGAAAAATCACCGCTTGCGCCACTCACTTATGCTGTTACTCGGCATGGCTCTGTTACTGTTCGGGGCTCACTACACGGTCGTCTTCGCTACTAACGTCGCCGATGCCCTCAGCGTTAATCCGATATTGATCGGGCTGTTGGTGGTTAGTCTGGGCACCACCATGCCAGAACTGTTCTTCTCGGCCCGAGCGGTTAAACACAAACAAGACAGTCTGGCGCTCAGTGACATTATGGGAGCGGTACTGGCCGATGCCACAATAGTTCTAGGTATACTGGCGGTAATATCGCCGTTTGAGTTTTCGCGCAGCGTCATATTTATAACCGGTGCCTGGATGCTGGCGGCGTCTTTGGTGTTGATAGTTCTGATGCGCCGTAAATGGAATTTGACTCGAGGTAAAGGACTAATCTTGCTCGCTATATGGCTATGCTACGTTGCGGTTGAAATAGGCTACGGTGTGTTTTTAGCAAAGTAAAACAGCTATACTAAACTGAGCTTAAATATTTAACGAAAAATAGGTAATAAAATGGAACCAAACAGTGAGCAATCACCAGCACAACCACCAGTGCAGCCCGCTCTGCCAGAAAAACCGAACCCGAAACCCCGGATTATACTTTTAATAGTTCTATTATTTCTTATAACCCTATCCATTGGTATGGTTTGGTGGTTTGTCTTACAAAAGCCTGTTTCAGACTTGACGCAAAATAGTCAGACGCCTTCTGGACAACAAATGTCACCAGAAGAAGTTATGAATAAAATAAAATCCAACTACTCTTCAAAGTATAAATTGCTGAATATTGACGAAAACAACCATCCTAAAGAGGGTGAGATGAGCATCCGTCAAAGCCAGGAAGCCGGTTTTTATAAAGTCCAAGGATATGACTATTATGTTTGGTATCCGGAAGGTGGTGCGACGCTGGACTTAATGATTGGGCCTGTCAATCCGTCCGCTACTGAACTGCCATATTCTGCCGACGTAGCCCTGCGCAATGAAATTGCGGGTATATTTAAAAGTATTAGTCTAACTAAGACGGATACGTTTGGTGAGCTTACGACAGGTTCGGCAACTGATATTTATACGGGCAATGGCTTAGTGTGTGAGGTTAACTCACCAGAATCACGGACCAGCCTAACTTCTGCCAGCTGTGGGGTAGTCGAAACATACAAGACTGTAGCTAAAGAAGTAAAGCAATTTGCGGATGTGCTAGATTCGACATGGGGACAAGTTATTTTTAGCCGACCAAAAATTAAGGATAGTGTAGTCAACGGTTATCAAACAGCATCTATGAGTATTTTTGGTGGTGTCGGTGGGCATACGGCGTTGTTTTACAAAGTTGGCACAAACTCATGGCAATTCTTTTTAGGGACTCAAGAAAGCCCAGCCTGTTTTATGTATAATACTACGGATTTGCGGAACGCTTTTAAGGGTGAATCTTGCTACGACGAGACGATGGAACAGTACAGAACAGTTCAATAACCATACATTCACTGATATTAAAATATCCCAGAAAATCGGGATATCTTAATATGGGGCGAATGATGGGGGTTGAACCCACGACCTCCGGAGCCACAATCCAGCGCTCTAACCAACTGAGCTACATCCGCCATAGTAATGAGATGACTCATACGTCATCTCTCGCTTGTCTTTACTAAAGCAGGATTTATTGTAGCAAACAGGGGCGGTTTTGTCCAAGACTGAGACATTGCTATACTTATTGGCATATGCGTTATGTCTATGCTGACGGAATAAAGCAGAAGCGGCGTGGGCGGGTTTGGCTGCTGATACTCGGTATAGTGCTGTTTTTGGCCGGCCTTTATTTGTTGGTTAACACTATATGGCCAGCTCTGCCAGAGATTGGCGCCGACAACCAGGCAACGGCTAAAAAACTAGTCGCGACCCAACCGGAAGTCGGAGGCGATCGGTTGTACCTGCCACAGATTAACGTTGATGTCGCGGTAGTTGAAATAAACGGCAACGAAACGGCCGCGCTGGACAAGGGTGCCATCCACCGAGCGCCGGCTAGCGGCAACCCCAAAGACGGCGGTAACTTCGTGGTGGCAGCTCACCGTTTTACTATGGGGCTAACGCCGGCTCAGACCCGGCTGAAATCACCGTTTTATCATATAGACAAGATTGAGGTTGATGACGAAATATACGTCGACTATGCAGGCGAACGATACGCTTACCGGGTGAGCGAGAAAAAGACCGTCGCCCCAAACGAGATATCGATCGAGCGCCGCACCGAAACCCCGCAACTGACACTTTATAGTTGCGGCCTGAACGGCGAGCGCGATAACCGCGAGGTTATTGTAGCCAAACCGGTCGGTACCGTTGCCTGGACTGAAGGTCAACCGAAGATCAAAAAGTTTTAGATATCGCGGAACGGACGAATGTCAGCGCCGAGCGTGTTAAGACGATCGGCTAATTGTTCATAGCCGCGGTCAATCTGATAAACGTTCAGTAATCGTGATAGTCCAGGGGCCGCCAGCATGGCGAGTAGGACGACGACGGTCGGGCGCAAAGCTGGTGGCGCGACGATGTCGGCCGCTTTCCATTTGGTTGGTCCGCTTATATAGACTCGGTGTGGATCGAGTAGCTCGACGACGGCGTTTAGTTTGGTTAGCTCGGTAAAGTATATTGCCCGGTTTTCATAAAGCCAGTCATGCACGAGTGTTCGGCCTTTGGCGACTGTGGCAATAAGCCCCAAAAAAGGCAGATTGTCGATATTTATCCCCGGGAAGGGCAAAGGGTGAAGTTTATCTTTGGGTGCCACAAGTTCAGAGTGTTTGACGCTAACATCGACCAAGCGAGTCTGGCCATTGAGCGCTAGGTATTCTTTACTTACGGAATATTTAAGACCCATTTGTTCCAAGGTAGCCAGTTCGAGTTCGAGGAATTCTATGGGTGCGCGCTTGATAGTGATTTCCGAGTCGGTCACTATAGCAGCAGCAATAAAGCTCATAGCTTCTATAGGGTCCTCGCTTGGGGCGTATTCGACATTTTTCTTGATAGACTTAACACCGGTTACCCGAAGGACGGTCGTACCGACACCTTCAATCCTGATGCCTAGTTTCTGTAGGAAGAAACAAACGTCTTGGACTTGATAATTCGGGCTGGCGTTGCGAATAACTGTTGTGCCCGGGTGAAGGGCGGCCGCCATTAAAATGTTCGAGGTAACTGTGTCGCCGCGCTCGGTCAAAACGATATCGCGCTCTGGTGATTTTGGCTTGATAGTAGCTTCGTAATAATCAGTCTTGGGACGGGCTTCAACGCTGAGTCCAAAAGGCGCTAGCCCGACCATATGCGGCTCAATAGTGCGTTTGCCGAGATTACAGCCCCCGGCGTAGGGTAGGCGGAAGGATTTATACTGGTGCAAAAGTGGCCCCAAAAACATGATGATGGTGCGAGTTTTTTTAGCGGCGTCGGCATCGATGCTCGATAGTTTTAATGTGGCCGGAGGAGTAATGACCAGGTCGTTGGTTTGTTCGACCCAACGGACCTTGACGCCTATGCTGGTCAAAACTTCGATAATACGGTTAACTTCCTCTATACGGGCGACTCGTCTAAAAGTGGTAGTGCCTTTATTGAGCAAAGCGGCACACAGTAGGTGAACG
The DNA here is from genome assembly GCA_023432475.1 of Candidatus Parcubacteria bacterium. Lineage (GTDB taxonomy): Bacteria > Patescibacteriota > Saccharimonadia > Saccharimonadales > Saccharimonadaceae > JAPUDS01. Next base: position 8,694 of record JAEYUN010000008.1, read on the forward strand.
GCGGCATTTTTGCTAGTTTTAACTTCAATTGAGCCAGATAATTTCTTGCCCCCATGAATTTCCAAGTTGGTACCAGTTTGGCCAAATGACACTATGGTACTTTCCAGTACTTCACTGATACGGGCGAGCATCTCGAGGCTGATATTTTGACCACCTTTTTCAATGCGGTTGATAGCACTTTGACTAGTACCTAGTGCCTTGGCCAGTTCGGCCTGGGTCATGTTTCGAGAGACCCGGGTTTGTTGAATAAGCTTGCCAAGACGTTCTTTGTAAGACATAAGCATGACTATATATCATATACGATATAAAGTCAATCAAGCCCATACTTGTTTTTTGGGCTATAATTGACCGTATGATATAGCTTTTCGTCTTATTCAATCTGTTTTCAAGTGGCCAATTCTTAAAAGGGGAAATTATATGAAAGATACGACAGTTGCAAAATTTATTGAGGGTGAGGCCGACCGTCAGCGTCGCGGTTTAGAGCTGATACCTAGCGAAAACTATGTCAGCAGCGATGTACTAGTGGCGCTGGGTAGCGTATTTACCAACAAATACTCCGAAGGCTATCCGGGCAAGCGCTATTACGGCGGTCAAACTTTTACCGACCAGGTTGAACAACTAGCAATCGACCGAGCCAAACAGTTGTTTGGAGCCGACCATGCCAATGTCCAGCCGCACAGCGGTGCGCCAGCCAACGAGGCAGTTTACAGTGCCTGGCTGGAGCCAGGAGACACCGTACTGGCAATGGACCTCGGTCACGGCGGGCACTTAACGCACGGTGCTCCGGTTACGCGCAGTGCCAAGCTCTACAACTTTATTCGCTACAAGATGAAGGATATCTCGACTGGTGAAATTGATTACGACGAACTGCGTGAGTTAGCGCTGAAACATAAACCAAAGATTATTTTAGCCGGCTTTTCGGCCTATCCGCGTGAACTTGACTACGCTAAATTCGCTGCTATTGGTCGTGAGGTGGGCGATGATTGTTTGCTCATGGCCGATATGGCACATATCGCCGGTCTGATAGCTGGGGGCGTGGCGACCAACCCATTCGACCATGGTTTCCATGTCATCACTACTACCACCCATAAAACACTGCGTGGACCAAGGGGAGGTTTAATATTGTCAAAAGGCATAGTCAGCAACCCGCTGAAAGCGCCAGAAAAAACTCTTGAGAATATCCCCACGCTAATTGACCGGGCGGTTTTTCCCGGCATGCAGGGCGGACCTCATATGCATGTTATTGCAGCCAAGGCGGTTTGTTTTGGTGAGGCCTTAGCACCGGAGTTTAAAGACTACGCCCAGCAAATAATCTTAAATGCAGCTCGGCTTGCCGATGAGCTTAAAGCCCGTGGCTTCCAACTGGTGACCGGCGGTACTAGTAACCATCTGATACTAGCCGATGTTCATAGTAGTTTTGGAATCGATGGCAACGAGGCCGAAACGGCACTCGACCTGGTTGGATTAACTCTTAATAAAAATGCTATTGCCGATGATCAGCTGCCACCGTTTAGGCCCAGTGGTATTCGACTTGGTACGCCGGCCATTACCACCCGAGGTCTTAAAGAGGGTGATATGGCCACTGTGGCCGACTGGATGAAGCGAGCGATTGACGCCCGCGCTGACGAAGCGAAACTAAACAAAATACGGGCTGAAGTTGAGACTTTTGCTTTGCAGTTCCCGCTGCCTAGTGATCAATAAATATACTTGTTATCCTGCGGGCGCAGGTAGATAGACTCGGTTGGACGATAGCGGTTGGTAGTCGTGCCGTCACCTATTTGACCGTCAGTGTTAAGCCCCCAGCAGTAAGCTTTTTGGTTGGCGGTAGCGCAGCCGCGGTTAGCACCCGCGCCGATTGTAGTGACAGTAGCGCCTTGGAGTACATTAGTCTCTTCATAGACCGCCACTGGTGTGCGTCGGGTAGTCGAGGTGTTGTCACCAATCTGTCCTGAAGAATTCAGCCCCCAGCAGAATACCTTACCGTCGCTCGAGAGAGCGCAGTTATGCGACAGGCCGGCTGCAACGTCGACGATGGCCTTGCCGTTCATAGCACCGGCTGATACTGCGACTGGCACACGAGTGTCGGTTGTCGAGTTATTACCCAGTTGGCCCGAATTATTTTCACCCCAGCAATAGACCCAGCCGCCAGATCCGTCGCCGTTCGTAGCTACTACGCAAACGTGAGCATAGGGCGGCGGAGCCGGGGTGTTAGCGACATCAGAATAACCGTCTTGAGTGATGGAGGTGACTATTTTGCCGCTTAGTACACCGCCCGTATAAACGGCCGTCGGGGCGCGGTATATGGTGGTGCTGGGCGCGACGTTGTTGCCAATCTGACCAGCCCGGTTTGGCCCCCAACAATAAGCCCGTCCGTCGGCGATAGCGCACATATTAGTCGAGCGGCTACCAGAGGTCAGTTTGGTAGCGTTATAGTTGGCTGGCAATCCGCCGCTGACGCCGTTAGCGGCGGTAGCTACCAGTGTCGGGGCTGTATAGGAAGCGGTGGCGGTGTTAGTGCCGACTGAGCCGTAACTGTTGTAGCCCCAGCAGTATATTTTACCCTCAGCTATGGCGCATGTAGTATAGCTGGTGCCGCCGACATAGGTTACGGTCTTTCCAGCCAGCGCACCGCCAACTTTCACTGGCTTGAGACGGTTGGTGGTAGTGCCGTCACCGAGCTGACCGTAATTGTTTCGACCCCAACAATAAACTTCACCGTCTGACAGGGCGCAGTTATGATCTTGAGCAGCAAACATATCGTCAACCAGTTTACCGGCTAGAACGCCGGCTTCTTTAAAGACCTTAACCGGTACTAGAGAGTCAGTGGAGGTGTTGTTACCTAGCTGTCCGAAGCTATTATCTCCCCAACAATATACATTGCCCGAAAGTATGCCGCAGGTGCGCAGCGTACCGCTGACCGAGCGTTGGCTGACTATGTCGCTTTCCCAGTTTACGGCCATATTCGAGTTAGCACTAAACGATCGCACGGCCACACCATTACTATCGAGTCGATGAGCCGTTCCTTCGGCTGATATGCGGTAGCTGTTTGGCGTAATTTCGATATCACCGACTGAGAAATGTATGGGTACTGGTAAGGTTTTACCGGTTATTGAAGTATATGTGTCAGTGCTAGCACTGAATGCGCCGGCGTCACCTTCGCAGTCGGTCGTCTCGGTCAAGGTGGTGGTCCAAACCTGGACGTTGGTCTGGTTTTCGAGGCAAGCGTAGGCGTAAACCAAGCCGGCCTCGGTCGCCTCTTCGGCTAGTTTGGTGTAGTAAGAATGATTGGTCAGGTTACGCATCGACAGGACCGACTGCATAACGGCTAGAGTCAGCATTATTAAAGTGGCCGAGACAATAATAATAACCGGCAGAGCAAAACCAAGTGAATCGGAAGGTTTTAGTCTGGTCATAGATTTATCCTATTTACCCTTACTGCCAGTTCGCTACGACGTTCTTTGCCGGCGACAGTCTTTTGCAGGCGGAGTGTCACGACCACGCTGTTGGCTTCGGCGAAAATTTGTGGGTCAGAGGAATTATAAGCATTAAGGTCGAGGAAGTTTATGGCCGGCAATTCTTCTTGCTGGTAGTAGTCTACCCGAAAGCTAGCAACATTGCGGGCTACTATCTCGTCATTGGCAGAGCATGAGACAGGTCGGGTAGTGTCTTCTCGCGGGCAGGATTGTTTTTGGTACTGCGGTCCGTTACAAAGAGTTGTAGTAGTGTCGACTAGCGTCCGGCGATACAAAGTGTTATCGCGTACGAAATAAACCAAGTAGTAAGGTAATTTATAGTTTTGGGTGAGTGAACCAGTTGGGTTATTGGTGGGATGAAAAGCTGAACAGTTAAACTCTGGCCGGACCTCATAAGGATTGGTCAGAGAACTCTGAATGTAAACTGGCGTGCGTGCCGGATTTAAGGGGTGGCCAACGGTTGCGATTTGTCGTAGTATCAGGGCTTTTTGAGGACTGGCAGGGTTAGGGTCAACTCCTTTGTAAGACCAACTACCAGTCCAGGCATCGTCTGTCAATTGCGGGCCATACGGGTCTTGAAAGGGCGCGGGCAGCGTGGTGCCAAAGTTGAGGGCTAGCTTAATGTCACGCTCAATCGTATCGAGCGCTATTTGACTTTCGCCACTTAGCTCCAGCTGAGTTTTTTGTAGGGCGGCGGTAGATACCATCGTAAGCAAAGCGGCGACGAAGACAGTTACTATTACACCGCTTAACAGGGTGGCTATGAGCAGCTCGACGAGAGTAAAGCCGCTTTCAGTCTTAATAACCGACGTAGGTTGCATGAACCGCCTCCTTGGCTGGGTTGCCGTAGCTTACTTCGGAGATCACTCGTACCGGCATGCCAGACCCGTCGCTTCCGCAGCCGTAAGGGGCAAAGGCCGTAACTTTTTGCCTAACCGGCGCCGGTAAATTGTTGATTGAGCTGTTTGAGGTAGTGTTGATCAAGACCTGTCCGGCACCGTTTGGGTTTTGAACACCATTGGTAGCTGCGCTGCAGGTGAACCAAAGCGGCTGACGACCGTTGGCATAAATACGCATATTGTTGTAAGCCAGGTTACGCGCAACTTCTTGGCGGTGAGTGTCCTGGGCGGTATTACCAACGTAGCTTATCATTTGACTAATACTGGCAATCAGTGAGGCGGCTACGATGATTACAACTATCACCTCGATAGTCGTAAAGCCTGTTTCGTCCGGCTGCTTTCTCATTGCTGCCTGATGCTTTCTATAACTCTCAGTGATGCTCCGTCTTCTAGTCGATAGTAAAGTAAAAACCTGACACAGTCAGCAAAAGCCCCGCCACACAAGCTGCCGTCGGCACGTAGCGGTAAATAGATGTACTGGTCCTTGGTAGGGTTTTGAGGCTGGGACGAGCTGGTAGCGGCCACTATACTAGTACCGCTAGTGACTCCCGGTGCCCTTGTAACCTCCCTATCCTGGCCGCTAAACAGGTCGACGTAAGTGTTCTCGTCAACGGCTTGAGCAGTGTTAGGGTAAGTCGGGTCGCCGCTGGCGGGGATATCGCGAAGGTAGCTAATTTCAAACGAGCGGGCAATAGCTTCGACATCAGAAGTTCGTTCAGCGTCACGGCCGGCATAGCGATATGACTCGTAGATCGAGAAACTGAGCGCAGCTAATATACCTATAATAACCATCACAATCAATAGCTCAACTACCGTTAGGCCAGCCGTCGTTTTGGAACTTGGCGTATTTACCACAAGCATTTTCAAAGATAATTATAACATCATCTTTTGGGGCGAAGCCCTTAGAACTGGCCGATAAATTTGACTTCCGGCTCCAGCTCTATACCGAGTTTTTGTTTCACTGTCTGGACGATTTCCTGGACTACTCCGTGAACCTCGCTGGCGGTGGCGCCCGGGAGGGTAGATAGCTTTAAAACATGCGAAGGATGTAGTTGGACGTTGTGCCAAGTCTGTCCACGTTTGAAACCGGCCGCCAGAAGAACGTGAGCAGCCGAGGCGCGAAGGGCTGAGCCGCCATGTATCTGGCTCTGGTGCTCAATTCGCTCCAGAGTTTTGCCAGTTTCATCGAAACTAGCCAGGTGTTTGGCTTGTTCTGGGTCGACGAGGGGATTTTTGAAGAACGAACCAGCCGTACGTTCCGGAGTAGGGTCATCTGGATGATATATCGAACCAGCTCGTCGCCTTGTCTCGATAATTATTTGTCGGCGCTGTTCGAGGTCATTTTGATCGAGTTCGAGTTCGCGGCCTATAGTTACGGCAGAGTCATACCTGAGTTCGTGAAGAGGTTGTTTAGCAAGTTTAAAGCCGGCTCTAAGCACTATCTTTCCAGGTTGATTTTGCAACGAGCTCTGGCGGTAGTTGAACTCAAAATCACCAGCCGGATGGCGGCTTATACTACCATCATCGACGTCATATATCTCCAGCCAATCCAGAGTGTCCGATACTTGTTGGCCATAGGCGGCGATGTTGCCGGTAATAGCGCCACCAACACTGCTCGGGATCTCGCTCGTTAACTCTAGACCCCATAGACTCTCGGCAATAGCCGCTTGGACGGCGTCATCCCACCAAGCGCCTGCATCGGCGATAACTTCTTCCTCATCAACCGTAACGCTACCGCCGCGCAGCATCAACGTCGTACCGGGTAAACCGGCGTCGCTGATAAGGACGTTGCAACCAAACCCCAGTATCCAAAGCGGTTTTTTGTGTGACGACAAAACCTTGACGGCGTCGTCATAATTATCGGCGATGATAAGTTCTTCGGCCGGGCCACCGACTCGCAGTGAAGTGTAGGGTGCGAGCGGCTCATTGAAAAGCGTCTCCATGCTCTTAGTATAGCATTTGCCAATAGGCTTCGAACATATAAATATGTTATAATCAAACTAACATGGCATACAAGAAAATCGAGGACAGGAGAGCGGCGAGTAAAAAACACTATCTTGCCAATAAACAACGTTACCTTGAGCGTAACGTAAGGTATAGGGCAGAAATTAAGGAATATGTACGTAAGCTCAAAGAGGGAGGACCTTGTGCTGATTGTGGAGTAAGTTACCCATATTATGTTATGGATTTTGATCACCTTGATATGTTTACGAAGGAAAAGGATATTAATTTCCTGTCAAATACTGGTAGAATAGGGGCAGTAAAAAGAGAAATCGAGAAGTGTGAGATTGTTTGTGCGAACTGCCATCGGGTTCGTACGCACCAAAGGTACATAGATAAGCTCGCGTAGCTCAGTGGATTAGAGCATCTGTCTTCGGAACAGAGGGTCGTAGGTTCGAATCCTGCCGCGAGTACCAAACAAAGCAGGTTAGTAGAAATAATACTAGCCTTTTTTGTTCCTTAAAAAAGCATGTTTACAGCGCTTAGGTCTTCGGTGTAAGCTGAGTGTACCAACTAATGGAGGTCATAAAATGACGGAGAAGACATCAACTGGCTCCTCGTCGGCCAAAACCACACAAAAACTAGAATCTCATATGGGAGCTTTTGAAAAATGGCTCGAAGATGTCAACAAAAAATTACCGCAGCTACCGGTCAAAGGTCGGGAAGTACTGGCCAAGATCGTGCCGTGGCTAGCGCTTATCGGGGGCGTTTTGACGCTACTTGGTATTTTGTCATTTTGGCAGACCGGTCATTACGTGGACGAATATACCAACGTTCTTAATCAATGGTCAGTTGCAACTGGGCAGGCCTTAACGACACCGACACTCGGCTTCACCTGGTATCTGTTACTAGTTGTAATGGTGATTGAGGCCGTCGTATTGCTCGTGGCTTTTCCGCGTCTCAAAGAAGGCAAACGTTCAGGATGGAAGCTACTGTTTTATCTCGCGGTTTTGTCGCTGGTGCTCGGCGTGCTCTACATTTTTACACCGGGGTATGGCGGTGGCAGTTTCGTCGGCACTTTGATCGGTTCGGCCATCGGGTTTTATCTGTTGATGCAGATTCGACCATATTTTACTAAATAGTTTTTTTGAAAAATAAAACCATAAAAAGACCAGCTCGGCTGGTCTTTTTAGAGTGGTGGATTATAATACTTTGGGCGAGCTCACCTAAAAAAATCCATATGCACCCTTAGCTCAGCTGGATAGAGCGTTGGTTTCCGGTACCAAAGGTCAGAGGTTCAAATCCTCTAGGGTGTACCAAAGAAAAAGCACTAGTTTTGCTAGCCTTTTTTATTTTGTGCAAAGGCTTGCACACTGTCGTCGTAAGAGTTTTTAATCAACTGTTTGAGTATATTTATATCGACATCACTGAGTTTATTGATATAAAGACAAGCTTTACTGGTTTTATATTTACCAAGTTTGCCCAGTAGGTCGCTATAGTCATTAAGACCGGTCATAACGTAGAGCGTCAAGTTTTGTTTGCGCGGGGAGAAGGCGGCCAGCGGCCAGTCGCCCTCCTGGGAACTACGCTCGGATTTGTAGTGATACTGACCAAAACCAATCATACTAGGACCCCACATCTTCGGTTGATGCCCGGTCACTTCTTTGTAGATGTCGAGCAGAGTGAAGGCGTCGGCTTTTTTACTCTCACCCTCAACTGAGTTGATAAAATCTTCAACGCTCGTGTCAGTCATCTTGGTTTTGACATCACTCATATAAAAATATTTTATCAAACAAGCTCTCTACGTGGGTTAACAATCTTGCTAAAACAGAGGTATTTTGTTATATTGATTGACGTTCTTTGGGCCAGTAGCTCAGCTGGTTAGAGCACCTGCCTCTTAAGCAGGGTGTCCGGGGTTCAAGTCCCCGCTGGCCCTCCATAGGAACAAGATCTTTCCCCAAGGATAGGTCTTTTTTCGTGGATGTGTTGGGGCAAGTTTGTATATTGATAATTTAGTTATGAGCAGTGCCATCATTTGTTATGATGTATCTATGAATGATATATTACCTCCTCAAACTGCTCAGGATTACATCACACTCGTAAAACAACTCGCTGCTATAACAAGTCATGCCATGGACTATCTAGAGAGGAATAAGCCTATTTCGCTCGCGTCATTAGATAGGATTGCGCAAAATGTCGGAACTGTCGCGTCTTTAAGGGGGGATTCAGGCATTTACGAAGACACTAGACCTATAGGCTTAAGTGACTACCAAAAAGAAATGTATTTGATCGAAGATCAACTACGAGCTAGGCTAATTGGCTTAGGCTATCAATATCCCAGCCCTCGCTCGGTTAGTGAGGTTTAATGTCTTTGACTAGATATGTTATTCGATAGATTGAGGAACTAGAGCATCAACCTCGTGGCTACCGGTTGATGTTTAATTTTACGTTAACGGACCTCTACAAACTAAAAGCTTCGGTATGGACTTTGTCGGCGGGGAAGCACTGCTCGCAAATCGAGCGCATAGTTAGAACAAATGGTCGTGAGCCGCATATTAGAACTGCCTCGGCATTTTCGGCAGCGGTTAGAATTTCTTCGGGCGTAAAACGTGGGACTTTGTCAGTTAGGCGGATTTCCACTGACTCGCCGGGCAGGGGAGCGAGTGTATTTGAAAAACACAGCTCGTCGGTCCTGGTGCTATAAAGCAACGTAGTGTTAAAAGCATCTTCAGCGCGACGTAGCTCCAAGTGGCTCATCAGGGGAGCTATGCCGCTACCGCCAGCTATCATGCATATTTTAGCACGTGTAATTTCTTGCATAAGAGGACCGGTGAAGGGTTGTGATAGTTCAATGACATCCCCATCTGCGGCGACTTGGTTGAACCAGCTTGACACTATTCCGTCACCTTCTTGAACTACTGTCAAGCGTAGGCTAGCTTCGTTAGGTCCGGAAGAAAAAGAATACTGTCTAACCAATTTACTGCCGTCCGGTATTAAAACGCGGACGACCGCGTGCTGGCCTGGTTGGAAAACATAATCCTCCGGTCGTTCAACCCAGACGCTGACGGCTTTTTCAGACTCTCGTACGACCGACTCGATGCGGCAGGGCTGGAACCGGTAGGCGTCTATTAACATACCAATAGTATATCTTATCTGTTAAACTGGGTACGATGAAAATATTAAACGGTTCCGAACTGGCTGGTTATATCAAAGAGCGCCAAGCCAAACAGGTGCGGGCATTGCGCCAGGCTTACAAGGTTTTGCCCAAACTGGCGATTATCCAAACGATTGACGACCCGGTGATCAATACCTACGTCCGCCTGAAACAGCGTTACGGTGAAGATATTTTAGTTGAAGTCGAGTCTTATCGCTTGGAAGAAAGCCAGGCGCTCGATAAAATCCGCTTGCTCAACGACGACAATTCAATCCACGGTATTATAGTTCAGCTGCCCTTGAGGGACCCAAGTAAGACGGACGAGTTATTAAACGCTGTCGCGGCTGACAAAGATGTCGACGCGCTAGGCGCTTCAGCCATACTTGACCCAGCTACGCCAATGGCTATCAACTGGTTGCTGGCTGGATATAACATCGAGCTACAAGGTAAAAAAATAACCATCGTTGGCAATGGTCGGTTGGTAGGAGCCCCGCTAGCTCGTATGTGGACACGCTCCGGCTATGACGTAACGGTGGTAGATAGCAGAGTTGAGGATTTGAAAACAGTTATTCAAGCTAGCGATGTGGTGGTGAGCGCCGTCGGTAGTCCAGGACTGATAACATCTGACATGCTGCGGCCCGATACGGTTGTTGTGGACGCGGCGACGGCAAGCGAGAACGGAAAAATCGTTGGTGATACTGCTGCCGACGTACGGCAGCGGCACGACCTGACTATCACACCGGAAAAAGGCGGCGTCGGCCCGCTGACGGTTTGTGCTTTGTTCGATAACGTTATTCGAGCGGCTCGTTCGACCGTTAACTCTGACGATCAATAACTTTTTGGACCCGGTCGACGACTTGACGTGGAGTTAGGTCGGCTTTGACGATGTAACTTGCGATATTTAGTTTGTGCAGTGCTTTGGGGGCCTCTTCTTCGCCCAGATTTGTTAGTATAAGGACCGGAATGTCCTTGCCCCAGACTTGGGCGCGGATTTTGGTCAGGGCTTCGTCGCCGTTCATAACAGGCATTGAAATATCGAGCAATATAACGTCTGGCTTGGTTTGTTCAACTAGGGTAACGCCATCTTTGCCGTTTTCAGCTACCGACACATCGAAACCAGCGGCTTCAAATTTCATGAGGTACATTTGTCGGATAACCGGGTCGTCTTCGATAATGGCTATTTTTGTCATATACTATCCAGCATATCATTCCAGATAAATATTGACAAATAAACCTTAGTATTATATAATCAAAAGATATAGACATGTATACATCACCCACCGATAAGGCCCCTGACATATCTCTACCAGAGTTCTATACACAAGCTACGACTTCCGAGTCTGAGCGTTTAAAAATAATGTCCGCAGTTGCCGATCCGGTGTCCTTGCGCGCAATTAACAAAGTGGCTGCGCGATTAAGCCTGGAACCAAATGAGAAATTAGCTGTTGTAGATGTGGGGTGCGGAGCAAGTACTAGCCTGGGCCGTGCAGTAAAGAGCTTTGGTGAATATATTCCGGTTGACGGTAACCCTGAATTCGTAAGTGAACAGCAAAAAGCCGGATTTCCGGCCGTAGAGTCTTATGCAGATAAACTTGCCCTAGGCGACTCTGTGGCCGAAGTCGTTCATGCGAGGTTTGTGATGGCTTGGCTAGACGAACAGACGCGCAAACAAACTTTGTCCGAGATGATGCGTATCAGTAAAGACTCGGCGTCGGTCGTTATCATGGATTACGATTGGTCAGTGGTGAGTGGTCCGAAAGAACTAGAAGATGCGGTAGCATGTGTGGTTGGGATTTTAGAGGCGAGGGGCTTTGATGCAAAGTATGGGAGTAGAGTTAAGTCTGATGTTACTTCTCACGTATCAGAGCTCTTTGTAGCGCTGGATAGAATCAATATCAGTGAAGAACGGTATTCGGTCTTGCCAACAACAATGCGAGAGGCGAAAGCATTTATAGACGTAACTGCTGAAGCTGTTATGGCCGACTTATACAAATTCAATCTTATGGATGAATACAATCTATTAAGACAACATCTGGATAAAGTTGATATGGCCGCAAAACTCTACCCAGAGGCGCCGACCGTACTACCTGACATTACAGTACTTAGCATTGAATTTGATAAAAAGCCGTCCAGTCATGTTGAGAATAAACAAGCGTTCGATAGATTTTTGAGTGTGGGGGGAAAGAGTGTTGAGCTCGGGACTTTCCGGGAAAGCGAGGATTATGAGCTTGCTATTGCCGGTGTCTATAATTTGGAGAGAGTGTTTATGGCCCAGTCCCCACGTCTAATACAAGCAGCGCGCCAGGCGCGTGCTTATGCGTATTGCAATAGCCGCAAGCCAGTAGTGACGGATGAAGCGATTGATGTTGCCACCGGCACTCTCAAGTCACATATAGAACCAGGTGAACAAGTTGACCGGACAGTTTATGTTGTTAGTAAACGTGATGGATATATCGGCGGAGGGGCCGGTATTATTGAGCCTGATAAATATGGACAGAATTCTATACCAACAATTGCCAGAATCGAGAACGACACCCCTGAGGTTTATAGGGAGCTACGAGGGCTTATCTCACCCGACGAGGAGGTCTGCGAGTTTACTGGTGTTTATATCACGCCAAAACACGGCAAGCTAGAAGATGTCGTGGGGCCTATTATTGCACTAGCAGAAATAGCATATCGTAAAGGATACGATAAGGCCGTTATGGGGTTAGCTGATTTTCATGTTGAATTATTTGAGGCTCTTTTCGGTAAGGAGGCCGTCAAGCGTCTTTCGACCGCAGGCGGTAGACATCATATAAATCTTGATGGTGTACGTGATGACGTGAGTTTCATCACATTTGTCGTTGATATAAAAGAGTGTATGAGCCAAGCTAACAAACACGCCGATGACCACAAATTAGGCAAGCCAATACTCGAATATATCGCCGATACGACAGCCGATATCATAAGTCGACGATAATTTACTAGCATAGCTTATAATTAAGCTTATGCTAGTAGTTTTGCTTGTTACGCTATACCTACTGTTGGTGGGTGTTTTTGTAGTGGTTCAGAACCCAATTAGAAAAGTAAATCTCAGTTTGGCGGCTAGTATTGTAGTTACGGGTTCGTGGGCACTTGGGGTGTATGGGTTACAAAGTGAGATAGGAGAGTCACTCTTGTATGCCCGCGCAATTTTTATGCTCGGGCTTATTAGTATAGTTACTCTACTATGGTTTATTACAGAGCTTCTCGCAGACTTGAAAATAAAAACGCTCCCGAGGTGGTTTACGCTGTCATATTACGGCGCGGCTGCCGTCCTGGCGTTAGCGACATTGGCCACTCCGTTAGTAGTTGAAGAAATTGTGAAAACCGGTAATCAACTGCCGATCCCGGAATACGGTCCCCTTATACCTCTCTACGGAATCATATTGATTGTATCGATAATAACAATAGTATCTTTATTATCACGCGGTTATGCGGGGGCGCGTGGTTTAGTGAAGGCTCAGATTGGCGCAGTAGCTATCACAATTTTGGCTTCGGTTTTTATAGCGGTTATGACAAACTTTGTCCTACCTTTATTGGTAGGCAGTTCACAAACAGCACTCCTGGTGCCTTTACCGGTTCTGGTCCTACTTTCTGGGTTGAGTTATCTGATAGTTAAACAACAATTATTTCGAGCGGGCACATACATATTACGGGCAGTGACTTATTTTATAGTAACTGCCTTATTGGTCGCGGTTGTTATAATCCCCTTGCTTTCGGGCATCAATCTGCTCAGTAACACGCGTATGACTGATACCGGTTTTACAGCCCTGGTTCTAACCATGACCTTAATTGCAATAAGCTATTCATATATCAGTAACTGGTTCAGCCGTGCGACTGTAAGAATATTTTTTCGTGACACTTATGACCCAGCAGAAGTATTGGGAGAGCTGAATAAAATACTGGTTTCGACGGGCGAGCTCGAGGCCATGTTGCGCGGTAGTCTATCTCTTATAAATCAGGCACTTAAGAACGAAACGGCTGCATTTATTTTGCTCGATAGCGTATCGGATAGACCAAGGGTTATAAAATTTGGGAAAGTAAGCTACTCTACAGCCGACATTGACAATATAAAGAAGTTGATAGGGGCTACTAACAAAAATACGGTTCTCACTGAAATGCTACCTATAGCAACAGATTCTTTGAGAACTCTTCTGCACGAAAAACATGCAGGAGTAGTGCTGCGCATAATGACAGGGAGAGGTGGTCACAAGAAAGATTTGGGTTATTTGGTTTTGGGCGAAAGAAAGAGCGGTAAGCCCTATGATTATCGTGACGTAAACTTTTTAGAAACCATCGTTAACACTATAGCTATTGCTGTTCAAAACGCATTGCATTATGAAGAGACGCAACACTTTAATGAAACCTTGCGTAACAAAGTTGAAGAAGCTACTGCGGAATTGAAAGCCACAAATAAACACTTGAAACAGCTTGATCAAACCAAGGACGAGTTCGTGTCTCTAACGTCGCATCAGCTACGCACACCCCTAACAACCGTTAAGGGATATATTAGTATGCTGTTAGATGGGGATGCGGGGGAATTAGAACCACAGCAACGGAAATTATTAGAAGAGGCTTTTAACAGTTCGCAGCGTATGGTTCATTTGATAGGTGATTTTCTAAATGTTTCTCGTATACAAACGGGTAAGTTCGAAATCGAGCTGTCCGATGTTAACCTGGCCGAGATACTAGATGAGGAAATCGAACAGCAACGGAC
>JAEYUN010000023.1 GCA_023432475.1 Candidatus Parcubacteria bacterium
CATATTGCGCCAAACCGCTACCGGGTGCGACACGTAGTAACTGCTGAGCCAAGCGTGTAGTTCGATAAGTGGTTTGGGCAGTGGCTGCTCGTCAATTAGCGAACTAATTTCTTTGGTTGGAAAGTCAGGCTTTTTGGTGGAGCCGGTTATAACGGCTGGTACGGTGTTTTTACCGACTTCAACGGCCACTAGTTGACCAGTTTGTAGTTTTTCACTGGAAGCATAAGTTAATGTCGCCTCACGGGCGTGGGTGATTTTGAGCGGCGACACCAAGTAATACCTCATCGGATTAATTATAGCGCCCTTACCGTGATAAAATTAAGCATATGTATTATAAGTCGCGGGCGGAAGCGGGAATCCTGCTGGCCGAGAAGCTGATGGCCTATCGTTATGAGAACACAGTTATCATGGCTCTTAACGACGGCGCTGTTCAGGTTGGCGTTGAGATAGCGGCCGAGCTTCACGCTTCGCTGACAATGATGCTGTCCGAAAGGATTGATCTACCTGGCGGGACCGAGGCTTTTGGGACTATTCTTCAAGACGGGCATTTTTTATATAACGGTATGTTTTCGACAGGCGAGATCGAGGATTACTACTCGGAATATCATGGCTATCTTGAAGATCAAAAGCGTGAAAAAATGACCGGTATTCACCGCTTGCTCGGTTCAGGCGGTATCGTTGACGAGTCTATGCTGCGTGAACACAACGTCATACTGCTGTCTGACGGTTTGCCCAATGGCCTTAGTCTCGACGCGGCTGCCGAGTTTATGAAACCGCTACACGCACTCAAAATAATCATTGCCGCGCCGGTTGCTTCAGTTTCAGCCGTCGACAGGGCGCATATCGTTGGTGACGAGCTGCATATACTTGGAGTGACCGAAAACTACCTAGACACCAACCACTATTACGACGTCAATGACGTACCGGACCGTGACGGCACTCTAGCCTTGCTGAATGATTATGTACTGCGTTGGCGGTAGATGAATGCAAATGGGTCTTGCATTCAACCTGCTCAGAATGTAGAATAATTATCAACAGCCGACAATAAATTTAAGAGGTATCAGGGGTTTTATGCTAGATGTATTTATCACGTCACGGGTTAGAAGGAAGATTATCGTAGTATATGCCAAATACCCCGATTTTCACACTCACGTGCGTGGTCTAGCCAAACTCATAAAGGAAGACCCTGGCAATATTCAGCGCGAATTGAAGCGTTTGGAAAAGGTCGGGTTTTTGACTCACGAAAAACAGGGCAACACTAAGATTTATTCGACCAATAAACACTTTGTAATTTTCAAAGAGCTGCAAAGCATTGTCATCAAGTCACAGCAAGCTCAATCGGGCCGCAAGCGCACCAACCCGAACGATGCATGAACCTAGTAGATGAGGTATTAAAATGTCGGGGCTACACCTCGCGTGCCGAACGCGAGGCTTTTTTGTTGCCTGATTACAACCGCGAAAAACATGATCCATTTCTACTACCCGACATGGACAAAGCCGTGAGACGTTTAGTGAAGGCGCAACGTCAAAAAGAAAGAGTCGTCATATATGGTGACTATGATATTGATGGCCTGACGGCCTCTACGGTATTGCAAGAGAGTTTGACAAAGTTTGGTATTGAAACAGAGGTGTTTATACCAAATCGATTTGTCGAGGGTTACGGTCTGAGTCGGGCGGCTATTGAGAAACTAGCGAATGAAGGCGGTGCCCAGCTAATTGTGACTGTCGACTGCGGCAGTTTGAGTCACGCCGAGATTGCTCGGGCCAACGAACTGGGCGTCGACGTAATCGTGACCGACCACCATTCAGTGGCCGATACTATGCCGCCAGCAGTGGCGGTTATAAATCCAAAACGTATTGACCATGAATATCCTTTTATCGACTTGGCTGGTGTTGGCGTGGCATTCAAGCTTGTCCAAGCTCTGCAGACTAAGCTCAAGGGCTTGCCGGAAGGGCACGAAAAATGGCTTCTGGACTTAGTCGCCTTGGGCACGGTCTGCGATGTCGTTCAACTAAAAGGTGAAAACCGGGCGAATGTTTACTGGGGCCTGCAGGTTATGCGAAAGACTAGGCGACTAGGGCTAAAAATGCTGATGGCCGTCTCGCGAGTTGAAGCAGATAAGCTAACCGCTCGTAGTCTGGGTTTTATGCTGGGCCCGCGTTTAAACGCGGCTGGTCGTTTAGAAACAGCTCGGCTGGCGCTTGATTTGTTGGCGGCGACTGATCGGCAGGAAGCCTACCGGCTAGCCGAAAAACTAGATGTAATGAACCTAGAGCGACGCGCCGAACAAGACAGAATATTTCGGGCGGCGTCCCAACAGGCTTTGCGGTTTGAAAATGACAATGTTCTAGTAGTAAGTGACGCAACATGGAGCCATGGGATTATCGGCATAGTGGCAGCAAAGTTGCTGGAAACATACCATAAGCCAACGTTCGTATTGCAAGAACTCAAGAACGGCCAGTCGAAAGGGTCGGCTCGCAGTTTCGGGGATTTTTCAGCTGTCGAGGGCATTCGGGCAACCGAAACCCTACTAATCAAAGGCGGCGGCCACAAATTGGCAGCCGGCGTAACGCTCGAGACTACCCGAATAGACAACTGGCGGGAGGCAATAAATAGATATTACCGGAGTTTAAAACTTGAAAATCAAATAAAACATCTCTACCCGTCAGCCGACGTAACGATTGGTGATTTTAGTGATATAAATGAAGATTTGCTCCATGAGATTGCTCGGCTGGAGCCCTTCGGCAACGGTAACCCGGAACCTGTTTTTAGACTCAACGATGCAGTGGTGGTGGCGCGTCGGACTATGGGGGCCGACGGTCAACACGTGCGTTATATCCTGACTGATAAGTCGGGTCAAACCCTGAATATGGTAGCTTTCAATAAAGGCCATGAATTCAGTGCCGAGCCTGGCGAGAGGGTAGATGCGTGGTTCGAGGTGACGCTGAACGAGTGGCAGGGTCGGCGCAGCGTCGAGGGTCGGCTACTAAGACTTGACATAATACATAATTAGTGGTATCATGAAATAATAAGTCATATCCTAAATATAAATAAAAACCATGACCCAAAATACTCCTGGCCGAGACATAGAACAACGCATTACGGATGCAACTACGCTTATCGAAGATTTTTCTGGCTTTCGAGATATTGAGAAATATTCAGATTCAGAAAAACGCTTGCGGTTTTTAAAAAGTGTTAGCCCTGAAAATTTTTTCAAACTTGCACAACATATCAATGCGCGCATGAGAGGTTTTGAGCCCAACGAAGGCAGAAACCTGGACGATGAAGGAGCTGATTTGCGCATGTTGGGAACGCCCGCTCCAAGCGAGAAGCGAGATGCCTTCTACGCGGGGGCTGAAGCCATTCATGAATACTTGAACTTTTCGGAGGATAAAATTGAAGATAAGCTCCGTAGTGCGGGAATGGCTACCGAAGCGTTAATCATATGGGTTCATCCTTTTAATGATGGCAATGGCCGCACGAGCCGATTTATAGGTAAGTTCATTGAAGATGGAACTGCGGACATTCAAGCGTTGATTGATGAAGCAGCAGATGGCAAAAACCGTATGCGCCTTTACGACGAACGATTTCGTATCGATCAATGGAATGTGCTGAAGGATAAGGACATATTATGGGGTGAAGGTGAGGCGGAGGAATTAGAACAAACAACCAGTATGCCAGTCAGTGTAGGTATAGCTAAAAGTATTGAACGAATTCTTAATAATAAATTCATTCAAGATAAAATCATAGCTGAGTCGGCGCACAGGAAAGCGCGTTCACTTGCCGTTCGCGCTCTGGTTGCCTAGTTGTTAATTAGGCTTGTTTATTTCGCTAGCCTCTGTTAGAATATTCCGAGTATGATTCAAGTCACGAGAAAAGATGACCGTGAGGCTAACGAGAACCTGATTCGCCGTTTTAACCGCAAGGTTATGCAGTCGGGCGTTTTAGCAACCGTTAAAGCCGAACAGCGTTTCACAAAACCAATCAGCAAGACTGAGCGTCGCAAAAAAGCGATTATCCGCAAAGAACGCAAGAACGAAAAAGTTCAAAAACTCCGTCTCGGAATTCGTTAGGAAAGTCTTATGTCAGAACTAAAGACCAAAATTGAAGCCGACCTAAAGTCGGCTATGTTAGAACGCGATGAACTACGCACGACCACCCTGCGTGGTTTGAAATCTACAATTTTATATGAAGAGGTTGCTCAAAAAGTTCGTGACACCGGCTTAAGTGATGAGCAGATTGAACAGCTGATTGCCCGCGAGATAAAAAAACGGCTGGAAGCAGCCGAACTGTTTGAGCGCGGAGGCAACCAACCGAGTGCCGACAAAGAGATGGCCGAAAAAGACATCTTGAGCGTCTACCTACCTAAGCAAATGAGCGAGACCGAACTCAAGGCGGTTATTTCCAACGTTATAGGTGAGGTCAAACCAGAGGGAATGAAGGATATGGGCCGAGTTATCGGTGCGGTCAAATCGAAAACCGGTAACGCAGCAGACGGCGCTCTCATCGCTCAACTAGTCAAAGAAACACTGCAAGCTTAACTTAATCTCGTAGTACAATAAAAGCATGATTATTTTCTTTGGTCCGGCTGGCGCTGGTAAAAGCGTTCAGGGGCAAATATTGGCAGCGCGCCATGGCTGGCGTTGGTTGAGTGCCGGGCAGCTACTGCGCGATACTCATGATCCGGATATTATCAAACAAATGCAAACCGGTGAGTTACTACCGCCCGAACTAGTCAATGGAGTAGTAAGTAATGCCTTGACGGCAGCAAAAGATGTCAACCGGGTTATTCTCGACGGTTATCCGCGCGAGCTCGAACAAGCCCGCTGGCTAGTTGATAACGTGACGCATCATGGGCGAGATATCAAACTGGTTGTAGTTTTGGAAGTACCGCGGGCCGAAGTCATAAAACGCTTGAAGGTACGCGGTCGTGCTGACGACAAGCCAGAGGTTATTGACCGTCGTCTTAACCTATACCGCAGCGAAGTTTATCCTATACTAGACCTGTTAAATAGCATCGGTGTACCAATAGCTCACCTAGACGGGGTGGGTACTGTCGGTGAGGTGCACGACAAGATCGAAGCCGAGCTAGTTGACCGTGGCATTGTGGAAGAGACAGTATAATGCTAATAACGGGCGAGAAATCAGTTGAACAAATGAATGCCATGCGCGAGTGTGGCCGCTTGTTGGCCAGTGTTTTTGAGGGACTCAAAAAACAGGTTGTTGTTGGTATGAGCGAGAAAGAGGCCGATGCTTGGGTGGAACGAGAAATAAAAGCCCTGGGCGCTGAAGTGACATATAAAACAGCGGAAGTTAATTTTCCTAGTGCTATTTGTATATCGACAAACGACGACGTTGTGCATGGCGTGGCGCATGACTATCGCTGGTTAAAAGGGGACGTTGTTGGTTTTGACTTGGTTATAACTTACCGTGGTATGAAAACCGACGCCGCTTTTACTATGGTGGTTGGCGAGGAGCCGAGCGGTGATAAAAAACGCTTACTTGACTATACTGAAAGGTCGCTCTACGCCGCTATTGACTCGATATCAGGACCCGTTCGAACGGGCGATATCGGCGCGGCTGTCCAAAAAGTGCTAGAAGAGGGGAAACTTGGCATCGTGCGCGACTTGGTCGGCCACGGTGTCGGCCTCAAAATGCACATGCCACCAGATATTCCTAACTACGGCATAGCCGGTAGCGGGGTGTTATTGAAGCCGGGCGAAACGGTAGCAATAGAGCCCATGGCAACTCTGGGCGGCGAGGCTGTCCATACCGACTCGACAGACGGCTGGACCATTAAGACGAGCGACGGTAGTTTGGCGGCACACTTTGAACACACAGTATTGATAACAGAAACTGGCGCCGAAATTCTGACAACTTCATAAGATAACAATTTTACCCAATACTCACTAGAGTCATTACATAGAAGTCGAGTAGTTTATGCTTAAGCGCTACTTGTCATCTGTCTGGGAAAAACGTTATACTTATGTCCATATGCAAGAAACATCTCGTTATGCAGTCGGTCTAGATGTTGGTACATCGGCTGTTAAAGTCGTTGTCGGCCATCTGGAAGACCCGACGCAAGCACCGACCATTGTAGGCGTGGCTTCTGAACCAACCAACGGCATGCGCAAAGGCGTCGTCGTCAATCTTGTCAGTGTGGCTCAGTCGATTGACAAAGCTCTCGAGGCAGTCGAGCGGATGAGCGGTCACCGTATAGAAGGCGCCACAGTTAGTGTTAACGGTTCACACATCGTCGGCATTAGCTCGAAAGGTGTTATTGCCGTTGGTGCTAACGGACATGAGATAAATAAAGAAGACGTCGACAGAGTCGAAGAGGCAGCCACAGTACTGCAGTTGCCAGCTAATCGCGAGATAGTTGATGTCACACCACGCAGCTATCAACTGGATGGTCAAGAAAATATTAAAGATCCACTGGGCATGACCGGCGTTCGCCTAGAGGTAGATGCGCACGTTATTACCGCACTAGCGCCTCACTTAAAGAACTTAGAAAAAGTTTGTGAGATGACCGAAACTCCGCCTAACAACATAATCTTGGCTGGTCTAGCCTCGGCGCGAGCCGTGTTGAGCGATCAGCAGATAGAAAATGGCGTATTACTAGTTGATATCGGGGGTTCGACAACTAACCTTGTGGTATTTGATGAAGGCGACCTCCAGCATATCGCCGTTTTGCCGGTTGGTGGTAGTAATATTACTAATGACCTGGCAATTGGCCTCAAGACCGACCTCGATATAGCCGAGAAAATCAAACTGGAGCATGCGGTGGCTCATTCTGACTTGCGTCGCGGCAAGAGCGATAAAGCCAGTGTGAAAATTGGCAAGGAAACTCATGAGTTTGATGTTGAGGATATCGACATGATCGTCGATGCCCGCCTGGAAGAGATATTCGAGCAGATAAATAGTGAGCTAACCTCGATAGGACGAGCCGCTAAATTGCCTGGCGGGGTAGTTTTGACAGGTGGCGGGGCAGAGCTAAAGGGAATAGCTGATTATGCCAAGCAAGCACTCAACTTAAGCGCCCGAGTTGGCCGGCCGGCTGGCTTTGGCGGCGTTGCCGAGCAAGTTGCGTCGCCGTCTTACGCTACGGCTATAGGCCTCATGATGAGCGACCTTTTGAGCGACCAAGCTACGTCATCAAATAAAAAACAAGATAGCTCGTCGGGCGCTGACAAAGTTTTACGTTCACTTACCCAAAAAATTACAGGGGTATTTGGTAAGTTTCGTTCATAAAATTTGTTCAATTAAACAGTTTAGTTGTTACCGCATAAACTATTGGTGCGGTGAATAAATAGATGTATACTAATTGTGAACAAACTGGAGGAATGATACGATATGCCCGAAATTAAACCTGACGATATTCAAACATTTGCCAATATCAAGGTTATTGGCGTAGGTGGTGCTGGCGGCAGTGCTGTCAACCGCATGAAAGAAGCCGGCCTGAGTGGTGTGCAGTTTATTGCTATCAATACCGACGCCCAAGCTCTTCATAACTCCAAAGCAGATATTAAGATACACATTGGTAAAGACGTCACCAGGGGTCTTGGCGCTGGGGCAGATCCCAAGGTTGGCCAAGCAGCTGCTGAAGAATCCCTCGACGAAATCAGGAAAGCCCTAGAAGGTGCCGACATGGCCTTCGTGACTATCGGGGCTGGTGGTGGCACCGGTTCTGGCGCCGGACATATAGTAGCGCAAGTAGCTAAAGAGCTAGGCGTATTAGTGGTTGGGGTAGCTACTAAACCCTTTAGCTTTGAAGGCGAAAAACGACGCAGTAACGCTGACTGGGCTATCGCTCACCTCGGACGTCAAGTTGATACGCTTATCACCATTCCGAACGACCGTCTGCTTCAAACTATTGACCGACGCACACCGCTTCTGGAAACGTTTAAAATTGCCGACGATGTATTGCGCCAAGGTGTCCAGGGTATTTCCGAGCTTATAACCGAACATGGCTTGATAAACCTCGACTTTGCCGATGTTAAAGCTATCATGAGTCGAGCCGGTAGCGCCCTTATGGGTATCGGTCGGGCGAGTGGTGATAACCGTGCCGTCCAGGCAGCCCAACAAGCTATTGAGTCGCCGCTTATCGAAGTGTCAATCGACGGTGCTAAAGGCGTACTATTCAATGTGACCGGTGGCTACGACATGAGTATGAGCGAGATTCAAGAAGCGGCTGAAATTATCACCAGTGCTGTTGCGCCAGATGCCAATATCATCTTTGGCGCCACCTTGAAGCCAGAGATGGAAGACGAGATTATTATCACGGTTATTGCTACCGGGTTTGATAGCCAATACTTCCACGACCAAGTTGCTGCGTTCGGTGATGACGATGACCTACCTTCTGGGTCGAATGAAATGCGCGAAAGTCAGCCGCTTGACGATCAAGCAGCCGTCGAGGCCGTACAATCTATCGATATGGATGTCGACCACGAAGAGCCTATGCCGGCCGCAGCGCATTTTTCAGCCGAAGACGACGGCTCTACCAGTATTTGGCATAACGTTGACGAAGACGAGTCAGATACACCAGCTTTCCTGCGTCGTAAGAAAAAGAACAAAAAGACAGACAAAAGTGACAAATAGTTTTTTAGGCTAACTGGGCGGCGAAGGAAGCGTTTCTATATCCGTTAGCTAAAGCTTTACTAACAAGCAAAAGCGCTATATGTTGCATAAAATACACTTTACAGACACCACATGTGGGGGCTATAGTAGTATTCAGCTACACGGGAGGTGTAGGGCCCCGTTGACAAGAGAGGAGAATAAGACCGCATGAAATGCCCGAAATGTAAGCATGAAGATTCGAAAGTCATCGAGTCACGCGAAGCTGGCGAAGGCGACTCGATTCGCCGCCGCCGCGAGTGCTTAGCCTGTGAGTATCGTTACACTACTTATGAGAGAGTCGAACGACCCAACTTGGCTATTCGCAAAAAGAACGGTGAACGCGAGCTGTTTGATCGTCACAAGCTATCAGCAGCTATCTTGCGCTCGGTAGGTAAATTCTTGCGTTCGGACATTGAGATAGAGGAGATAGTTTCCAGTGTTGAAGACGAGCTATACGCTCAAGGCAGCAGTGAGGTTACGTCTATGCAGATTGGGGATCTAGTTTTGGAAGAACTGGCCCGTCGCAACGAAGTTGCCTATGTACGTTTTGCTAGTGTGTATCGCAACTTTTCGTCACTCGCTGAATTTGAAAAAGCTATTTCCGAAGTCAAACAAGTCCGCTCCAACTCTTGAGTTATCGGCGTCGAAGTTAAAACTAAAACTAACAACTTAAAAATATAAAAAACAAGGAGGGTAGATTTATGGCACAATCTGTGTCAGCGCTTGCTGTAACTCGTTATTTTACTGAACCAGGAGCTGATCCGTATGAACAGCTAAATTGGACGACCACCGACTCGAAAATAACCAACCCGGGTACCGGTGAGGTGGTGTTCGAGCAAAACAACCTGGAATTTCCTGATTTTTGGAGCCAAAACGCTATTAACATCGTAGCCCAGAAATATTTTCATGGTACGCCGGGCAACGATGACCGCGAAAGCAGTTTGAAAGACTTAGTCGGTCGCGTAGCCGACACTGTAACCAAATACGGCTTTGATAATGGCTACTTCGCCGACGAAACCGAAGCCGATACTTTCAATGCCGAGCTTAAATATATACTGGCTACACAGCGCGCGTCTTTCAACAGCCCAGTTTGGTTTAACATCGGTACGCCCGATCGCAAGCAACAGGCGAGTGCTTGTTTCATCTTGAAAGTTGAAGACAACCTGCCAAGCATCCTCAACTGGTATCGCGAAGAGGGCATGATATTTAAGGGTGGTTCAGGCGCTGGCTTGAATGTCAGCAGTCTGCGTGGCAGTATGGAGCGCTTGAGCTCCAGTGGCGGTCGAGCTTCCGGTCCAGTCAGCTTCATGCGGGGGGCTGATGCTAGTGCCGGCACTATCGCCAGCGGCGGCAAGACTCGTCGGGCAGCCAAGATGGTTATTTTAAACGCCGATCATCCTGATATCGAAGAGTTTATTTGGTGCAAAGCCCGTGAGGAGCGCAAAGCGCGCGTCCTCGAAGAAGCTGGTTTCGACATGGGTTTGAATGGCAAAGACATGGTTAGCATCCAGTATCAGAACGCTAACAACTCAGTCCGCGTAACTGATGACTTCATGCGAGCGGTCGAAGCCGACAATGACTGGAACCTAGTAGGCGTCAAAGATAAAAAAGTCCATAAGACCCTAAAAGCCCGTCAGCTTTTCCGTCAAATTGCCGAAGCAGCCTGGGAGTCGGCCGACCCGGGTATGCAGTTTGACACCACAGTCAATGACTGGCACACCACGCCGAAAGCCGGACGGATTAACGGCTCTAACCCGTGTTCAGAGTACATGCATCTCGATAACTCAGCCTGTAACCTGGCCAGTATTAATCTGCTCAAATTCCTGCGAGCCGATGGCAGCTACGATATTGAAGCCTACAAACACACTGTCGAGACGATTTTCCTTGCACAAGAAATCCTGGTTGGTTATTCCGAATATCCAACCGAAGCGATCGAGAAGAACGCTAAAGCTTACCGCGAGCTTGGCATTGGCTATGCGAACCTCGGCGCTACCCTGATGGCTAAAGGCTTGCCCTACGACAGTGACGAGGGACGAGCTCTGGCAGCTGTCCTGACGGCTATCATGACTGGTTACGCCTATGCCACCAGCGCCCGCATTGCCAAGCGTGTCGGAACTTTCGAAGGCTATGCTAAGGACAAAGAAGGTATGAACCGCGTACTGCGCAAACACCGCGACGCCGTTCGGGATATCGATGCCAGTTTAGTGCCGGAAGAGCTACTAGACGAAGCGGCAGCCGTCTGGGACGAAGCCGTTGAGCTCGGTCAGAAATTCGGTGTTCGCAACTCACAGGCCAGCTTGCTAGCTCCGACCGGAACCATTGGATTCATGATGGACTGCGATACGACGGGTATCGAGCCGGACTTCTCGCTTACCAAATTTAAGACTTTGGTTGGTGGCGGCAGTATGATTATCGTTAACCAAACGATTCCGCGTGCGTTGAAGACTTTGGGCTACAGCCGAACTGAAACTGAAGAGATTGTCGCCTACATTCACGAACACGGTACGGTGGTTGACGCTCCGCACCTAAAACAGGACGATTACGATGTGTTTGCCTGTGCGGTGGGCGATAACGCTATCCATTACATGGGCCACGTTAAGATGATGGGTGCCGTTCAGCCATTCCTGTCTGGCGCTATTTCAAAAACCGTTAACATGCCGGAAAGCGCTACCGTCGAAGATGTCGAACAGCTTCACCTCGACAGCTGGAAGCTTGGTCTTAAAGCAGTCGCTATCTACCGCGATGGCTCTAAAGTCGGTCAGCCGCTCAGTGACAAGAAAGCTAAAGACAAAGCTGACAATGAACCGAAAGTTATCGAGAAAATCGTTCGTTCTAACGAGCGCCGCGAGTTACCGAAGATCCGCAACAGCAAGACTATCGAGTTCAAGATATCCGACCTCAAAGGCTTTGTCACTGTGGGCGAATTTGAAGACGGCACCCCAGGGGAAATTTTCGTCACCGTCGCCAAAATGGGTTCGACGCTAGCTGGCCTGATGGATGCCTTTGGCCGCTCGGTCAGTTATGGCTTGCAATACGGCGTGCCGCTCAAGGCTTACGTCAAAGGTATGAGTAACACCAACTTCGCGCCTTTTGGCACAACTGACGACCCAGAGGTCAAGTCCGCTACCAGCATCGTTGACTACATCTTCCGCCGCCTGGCGCTAGAATACCTCTCAATCGATGATCGTCTGGAACTTGGTCTGGCCAGTCTCGATGAGCTGGAGGCCGAACT
>JAEYUN010000002.1 GCA_023432475.1 Candidatus Parcubacteria bacterium
TACCATGGAATATAAATGGATATCTTAATCGTTCTTTTCTGGGCAACCATAGGCAGTTTTTTCTCGCTTCTTGGCGGCATAGCGATGCTGCGGACAAAGTCGGTGCGCGAAAAGGTTATTGAATTAGCCTTGCCTTTTGGGGCCGGTGCGCTACTGGCGGCGGCATTTTTAGATTTACTACCTGAAGCGTTTGAACTGTCAGAAAATGACAATTTACTTACAATCGCCTTGGGGGGATTTTTACTCTTTTTCGTGCTTGAACGACTTTTGGGCTGGTTTCATCATCACCATCATGACGACGAAACCCATGGCGTACGCGACAAGACGCACACCAACCTAGTCATCATCGGCGACACGCTGCATAACTTAATCGACGGTATAGCAATCGGCGCGGCTTTTTTAGTAAGTATCCCGACCGGTATCATTACGGCCGTAGCGGTTGCGGCTCACGAAATCCCTCAAGAAATAGGTGATTTCGGTATATTGCTTGGTAAAGGTATGAAGGCTAGTCGTGTTCTACTAGTCAATCTACTAAGTTCACTAGCGACCGTGGTCGCTGCGCTGTTGGTTTTTGTTGTAGGCTCGGAAAACTTTTTGCCGTTGCCCACGCTACTAGCGCTCGCGGCTGGTATGTTTATATATATCGCAGCTAGCGACATCATACCCGATATACACGAAAAACCACACCGTCAAGCGCTCAGGCAGTCTCTCACCCTCCTTCTGGGCGTATTTGTAGTTGGCTTAGCTATCGGTCTAGTCGAGTATGCAATCGTTTAGAGCGTGGCAGCGTCGAACTGGCCGTCAATAAACCTCTCGATAATTCGGGTGGTTTTTTTGAATATTTCTTTTAAGGAGAGGGTCTCTTTCAGGGTAAATTTTCCTAAGACGAAGTTAGCAGTCTCTACCCTTCCAAGTTTATCGTTGGAGGTACCAACCCGAATACGTTTAATATCTGGTCCAAAGTGCTCAATAATAGACTTCATGCCATTATTGCCGGCGTCACTGCCACTCACCCTAGTTCTCAGCGATCCAAACGGCAAAGCGATGTCGTCATGAACGACCAGTATGTCATCGTTATCAATTTTATAGAAATCCACCAAAGCTCTCACCGCCTCACCGCTTAAGTTATAGTACGTCGTCGGTTTGACCAATACCACCTTTTCCCTACCGAGATTGAACTCGGCAATATGGGCTTTAAACCTATCTTTTGTTTGAAATGTGACTGAGTTATGGCGTGCAAATTCGTCAACTATACGAAAACCAATATTATGACGGGTTTTTTCGTATTTCTTTTCAGGATTGCCCAGGCCGATCACTAACTTCATACTAACAGTTTATACCTATTTTTTCTTATCTTCTTGTCGGAAGCTGAACATGATTGGTGTGCCGGTGAAGTCAAACGTTTCGCGCATCTGGCGTTCAAGGTAGCGTTTGTAGCTCCAGTGCAGTAGTTTTAAGTTGCTGCCAAATATAACAAACCATGGCGGGGCTTGGTCGGTCTGCACCATGTAGCGCAGTTTTGGAAAAGTATTCTTTAACCCTGCCGGCGGGTGCTTGGCGAGGCAGGCTTGCAATACTTTATTTAGCTGAGTTGTTTTTATGAGTTGTTGGCGGCGTAAGTGTATGCCAAAAGCTAGGTCATATATCTTAGTAACGTTCTGCCCTGTCACCGAGCTAGTAAAAATTAGCGGTGCCCAGGGTACAAAAGCAAATTCATGGGTGATGCGGGGTGCCAAGGCGTCACGTGTATAGGCGTCTTTGCCTTCGACGATGTCCCACTTGGTAACAACCAATATCAGACCCTTGCCCGCCTCCTTAATAAGACCGGCTAATTTCTGGTCTAACTGAGTGTTAAGCTCGTTGACGTCCATAAGCAGCAGGCAAACATCGGCTTCATCGATGGCCGCTAGAGTGCGCAGGACACTGAACTTTTCAATGCCCACTTCCTGTTTGCCGCTTCGCCTTATGCCGGCGGTGTCCAGTAGTTCTACGGTCTGGCCTTTGTATTTGATACTCACCCGGTTAACGTCGCGGGTTGTCCCGGCAATGTTGGCGACGATGGCTTGCTGTTTGCCGGCCAAAGTGTTAAATAGGTGGCTCTTGCCGACATTAGGTCGGCCAACTAAAGCAATCTTTAGACCGCTGTAGTCGGATTCTTTGCTGCTTTTTAGGGGTAATTTCCCTACGATATTTTGAGTGAGCTGGTCGATGCCGCGGTTGTGCTCGGCGCTAGTGAGGATAATATCTTTGATGCCCAGGCGTTTAAATTCATCAGCGGGCAGACTGCCTTTGAGGTCGGTCTTGTTAACGACAAGCAAAACTGGTTTTTTGCTTTTCAAGGCAATTTTAGCTATACGACGATCTTGATCCGACGGATACATAGTACCGTCAACCACTACTAATATGACGTCGGCCAGTTCGGTTGCCTCCTCGATTTGTTCCTGAATACTGGCCTCAAACTCGTCTTCGGCCGGTTTCATACCAGCGGTGTCAACCAGCCAGAAAGCTGCCGTGTCGTTTACAATCTTCCTAACGACGTTATCGCGAGTAGTGCCAGGTTCACGCGCAACAATCGCCTCTTGCGAGCCGTAGAGGCGGTTAAACAGCGAACTTTTGCCGACGTTGGTTTGGCCGACGATAGCGACGTATGGGAGTTTGTTCATTGAAGCTCATTATAACAGAGGTGGTTATGTTTTACAAGTCGGTAAAAAAATGATACAGTAACGCTTAACTGATTTATCAGCGTATGTGGGTGACCTAGCCCGCAAAGACAACCAGGAGGAGAGATGCCCCAAGCGTTGGTGGGAGAGGAGTCGCCCGGCTGGGTTAGCTCTGAAACGATCTATTACATGACCGATTCCGACTTTAATAAGTTGAAGGGGTCGGTCAGGTCAGGGCTCACAGATGACGAACGTCAGCTAGTTCGTTTCATCCGTCTAGTTGACGGCGGCGTGGCGGTGACCGTCAATTCCAAGCACGCGGCCGACTTACCTCGCAAAGTTCAGGGTCTCTGGAATAGCGCCCTGATCACGCATGGTTTGATGTACACCTGAGCGTCTGGGCGCTTTGGCGCCCAGACCAAGGCCTCTCTTCCTGGTTATATTTTTAGTATAAGTATCTCACCTAACGCATATCGACGAGTTTGTGCTCACCGGTTTTTATATCGCCAAGCGAATAATTACCGAAACTTACCCGATGCAGCTTGGTGACTGTGTAACCTAGGGCAGCAAAAGTACGCCGTATCTGTCGATTTCTACCTTCTTGCATGGTGACAAGGTAGCCGTCTTCGTGCCGTTCGACTAAGAATGTACTAGTACCATCTTCGAGCTGGACGCCGAAGTCGCTTATCATCTGTTGATGCAATGGCGCAAGTGCTTTGTCTAGGTTTACTTCATAGACTTTCGTTTTAGCAAATCCAGGGTGAGTCATACGGTGGGCGAAGTCGCCGTCATCGCTCAGCAAAAGTAAACCAGAACTGTCTTTATCGAGACGGCCGACCGGTTTAAGTGCGTGGTACTCTTCGGGCAATAGTTCGTAAATAGTTGGCGTCACCCCTTGACGTCGCCTCGAACAAACATAATCTACGGGTTTATGAAGTAATATATAAGTGTAACTAGAGGGTTTGCCGACTACTCGGCCGTCTAGCATAACGGTATCGTCATCTTTGACAGGCGCCCCCATATCGGCCGTTCGCCCGTTAATACTAACTCGGCCGTGCTCAATCATGACGTCAGCTTGGCGACGACTCATACCTGTGGTGTGGGCGAGAAATTTATTGAGACGCATTTTATAATCGATTGACTCGTCTACGCAGTCGGCGGTGCTGGTGGGGTTGGCGGCATCTGGGGTTGAACCGGAGTGTCGTTTACAGGAATCGGCGTTGGCATAGACACGCCCGGAGTTGGCATTATTGGGTTGCCGGGATTGACTGGTACTGAAGACGAGCCGTTTGACAATTCTTCTACAGGAGTTGGCTCGGGTGCATGCCAGTTTTCGAGTTGCTGTTCGACCAGAGCTTTTTCCTCGGCCGTAGTCGGGATGTCAGGAATAACTTCGCTGCCGGCTAGACTGGCTTCTTTAGCAAGTTCTTTGTCGAGTAAATCATTAATGTCAACCGGCGAAACATTAGGATCATTGAGCGGTTGAATGACCCGGGTTTTTAAAGATGCTGGTTTTGGTATATCCATGACTGGCCTCTGGATAGCGGGCGCTTGGGTTGGGGCTGGCACGGGCGGGGTTGCTGGAGGCGCAGCCGGTTGTTGTGGTTGCGGCGAAACGGCGGCCGGTGCAACAGTCTGAGGGTTAGCTGGAGGTGGCGCAGCCGGGGCAATAGGCGGCGGCGGACTTGCGGGGGTAGCCGGTGTGGTTGTTGGCGGCACGGTTGGGGCAGCCATAGGGACGCTAGGAGCGGCTGGCGCAGTGGCTGCACCTTGCGGACGGTCATTTAAGACTTCGTGGACGACTCGTACAACATCTTCGATACCAACTTGTGATTTTACCAAATAGCGGTCGGCTCCGAGCGATTCGGCGCGAGTCCGCTGTTCGTCGGAGCTAAGAGCGGTCATCATAATAACTTTTATACCACGGGTTTCAGTTGTGGAACGCAAGATGTCTAACATGTCGTAACCACTGACTTTTGGCATCATGACATCGCTGATGATAAGTTGAGGCCGTTCTTTTATGGCCATAGCCAAAGCTTCTTCGCCATCGCCTGCTGACACTATGTCATAACCCTCCGCCAAGAGACGTACGCCGTATATTTCGCGCAAACTCTTGTCGTCTTCGACCAGCATGACTTTTACCATATTACCTCCTACTATACGTCGTTTGTTTTAAAAATACTATATTGCTCATGCTTTCGGCACTCCTTCGTTAGCAGCTTGGAGTTCGCGGGCTTTTTCGGAGGGTAGTCGGTTTAGCTCGACAAAGAAAGTACTCCCCTTTCCCTGAGTACTTTCAACCCATATACGTCCATTCATCGACTCAACTAATCGTCGGCAAAGATACAGACCCAGTCCAGTGCCGCCGATCTCGCGAGTCTCGCTATTGTCTATGCGGTAAAATTTCTGAAAAAGATGTGGAATATCTTCGCGAGCTATGCCAATACCGGTATCGGCTACGGCTATGCGAATCTTGTCGTCTTCTGACGTGACGTCGACTGTCACGGTACCCTGGTTGGTGTATTTGATGGCGTTGTCTAACAAGTTACTGACAATCTCACGGAGATGGTCCGGGTCGACCTGACTATGATATATCGGTACTATCATGTTGGTGGTATGTTCGGCCACATCAGGCTGGAATACCATAAGTAAACCTTTTTCTTGAGCCTTAGTATTCATCAGGCTGGTCATCTCGCGGACAAATCCGACAATTTCAATAACTTGGGGAGCGGTCTTCAGTCGGCCATCTTCAGCCTTAGAGACATCTAACAGGTCTTGAAACAGCCGTCCAAGATGCTGGGCAGATTCTTGGGCTTTGGTGATAAATTCTCTCGCCTTGGCGTCTATTTGGGCAGTTTGCGGGTTAAGGGCAAGTCCTAAATATCCTTCGATTGCCGCCACTGGTGTGCGCATTTCGTGAGAGGCTGTACTCACAAACTCGGTGCGTTCTTTGTTTTCGTTTACTTCGTTGGTGATGTCGCGGAAAACTATCAGAGCACCATTGCCAAATTTACCTATAGACGAAACCTGCAGCCAGATATTCATTTTTTTACCGGAATTGGTCGCCAAATAAAGCTCGCGTGAAGTTACTGAGTCACCACCGTTTAATACCTGTTGGATTGGCCCGCCGTGGTCGCCGAAACTGTTACCTTTCTCGTCGAGTAGCTTGAAGACGGCATGATAATCCAGGCCAATAGCGTCTTGCTTACCCCAGCCCATAATGGTCTGGGCAGCCGGGTTGATTAGTTCGATTACCCCACTACTGTTAATAGCTATCACTCCTTCGCCGATAGCATTAATGACGATTTCTGATTTATTAGCAACCTGAGACAGTTGTTGCGCCAACGCATGATAAGCCGTGTTTTGATCTTGATGGCTGGCTTTACGCTGATGCATAGCGATATAGCTTATGACTGGTGGTACGATAAAAGCTACGACGTATAACATGGCATAGCTCAGTTCACTGCCCTGTATTAAGAAGAAATAAACTCCAAAACCGATTCCGCCTAGCAGGCTGGTGGCTATGCCGGCTATGCCCCACAGCCCACTAAAGACCGATATTATCATCCAGACCGAGACTAATCTGGAGTTAAAATCATGTGTCTCGACTATGCTGCTGGCAGTAGCAGTGAGCAGCAGTACGTAACTAGTAAACGACAAGCCCCAAATGGACTTGTCGTTTTTGCTAACCAAGCCTATTACCAGAGTTATACCGGCCAGAGCGGCTGCGGCTATACTAATAAGCGAGACATGTAAAATATTGGTCGGAGTAAGCTCAGGTGCGAACCGGTTGGTTAAACCGACTATTATTAGGACGCTTACTACAATCAACCCAACGGCCATTGCTCGTCGGTACCAGAACGCAGTCACTGCCCACGGTTCGTTCATTTACCTTAGATTATATGGGAAAATTACGCTTATGCCTAGGGGTTTACAGCTTAATGGTGAGCAGCTGCCAGATTGGTGAGTTCAATTGTTGACGCAAGCGGAACCAACGGGTGCCATCGCTGACGTCGAATAATTCTGCCGTGCCTTCGTCGGTGGTTAGAGTTACTTTTTTATAGTCCTCACCTAGTACGTAACTTATGCCGTCTAATTCTATCCGTCGAGGAATAGTTTCGAATTCTTTAGTGAAACGAACGGCGGTTATCTCTACTGGTCGA
The DNA here is from genome assembly GCA_023432475.1 of Candidatus Parcubacteria bacterium. Lineage (GTDB taxonomy): Bacteria > Patescibacteriota > Saccharimonadia > Saccharimonadales > Saccharimonadaceae > JAPUDS01. Next base: position 6,824 of record JAEYUN010000002.1, read on the forward strand.
TTAACAAACTGAGTCATAATCTTCTCCTTTTTAGCGTATAAGCAAATATATCGACGGCCGTGTGGGTGGAGAAACTACTTTTGCCTGACGTTTTAAACGGTGTCCGTCGCCCGTTGAACGTTTATATAAGCGGCAAGTGGTAGTGATTATGAAGCGAGTTTTTACCCTCGCTGTGGTTTATAAGCTAGTGGGTAGAAAGGATATACCAGTACTCACTCAGCTGGTATCTATTTTAGACGCTTTTGGCGCCGCCTGGAAGTCTTGTTTTTGGTTGGTTTTAACGTTCCAGTGGTTGACTCGGCTACGGCGTGGGCGTGTTATAACTGGTTGCCCGCTGCGTGGTTTATCGGCTATACTTGTACTTAAATATGCAACAACTCCTGGCCAATCGCTATTTTCGCATGGCGGCACTAACTGTCGGCTTAGCTTTGATATTTAGCTTGTTCTTGTGGTTACTCTTTAGTCTGCTTGGTTGGCGCGATTTCCCTGCTTTGTTGGTTATCGGCCTGGCCGTACTCGGCGCTGGCCTAATAGTTTATCGTTACATGTCTCACAAACTGTTCTAGTAGTTATAGCTTTGGTTTTATATGATAATCAAACTCAGCTTAACTATTTAGCCACATACTCGATGTTATTGTGAAAGATTACCCAGTCAGATTCTGCGAAATCATTATACGATATTGCGTTGTGGGATAATGTCAATAACGTTTGCGCATTGTATAATACTTGCTCCACCAGCAATACAAAGGTTGGCTTGTGTTTGGTTTTGGCAAACATGTCCCCATACCGGTTTGCCGTAGGATAGAACATCTGTCCACTCACCGCTTGTGGCGTCGAATTGCATACCGATGTAGTCACAGTATGCTGCCCGGCTAGGTAGGTTGGCTGCATAATTATTTGGGTACCAGTAACCACATGTCTTGAATCCTCGGGATTGAGCGGCTTGAAAGTTGGCCACCGGTGCATATTGTCCATCCAATTTTACGATAATATGCTCTGTTGCATCAGGTATAGTCTCCAACAAGTCAAGAAAACTACTAAAATATGAACCTGGTTTGTTATCGATCAATAATACATAATCTGAATAAGTGCTAAGAATGTCCTCGAGGCGTCCAATTACACCGCCAGTTGTCGGCGTGTCAACTGGTATACCGAGCAGCGTGGAGGATGTGGTGGATGAAATAGTGTGGGTAGTTGCTGTAACCCGAGTTAGCGTACTGTCATGGCTCATAATCCACACCCCGTCGCTAGAACGATGTACTGAAACCTCTAGTGCTAATGCGCCATGCCAAATTGAGTTGGTATAAGCCCTCATAGTCATTTCTGGCCAGTTAGCTGAACCGCCTCGGTGTGACCAATAAACTAGTTCGTCATTGGCAATCATGGTATCCATTTCAGATACGGTGAATGAGGTTTTTGGGAGCGCCAGTGCTTGTGAAATAGCTACTTCATCTGTTCCGTTCCATGATCGAACATTAACTAGGTCGCCGTTTGCCTTTTCTAACTGTAGAGTAGGATCCATTCCTATATTTGGCGGTGCGTACAAGGCGACACAGAACGCGACGGCAGATGAGGCATACGTCCAAGCTATATCGGCTACAGCCGTTGCGCCAGCTGTAATTTGTTCTCTTGTTCCCGTCCAGGCTACGGTACGGCTAATACCAGTGTCTGTTGAGGTGACAGCCAAAGCCCTTTCAGTAAATCCTGCTGGCATGGTAGTTGGAGCATTGATGTGTGGTGATACTATTTCGTTGGCACCCATGAAAACCAGTAGTGTGTTTGGCCGCGTCGTAGTAAAAGATGGTATAGACCGCCCGTTGGTAATAGGTTGCCCAAGCGAGTTATCATAAAACGAATCAACTTCAACGGCAGCGCCTTCACCACGGATAAGCATGATCACACCCGTTACCCGTCCAAGCGTGGATAGGCCTCCAAAAGTGAGCGACGTACTAATATCGCCAGGGTTAACGGCTCTGCGATAAAGACCGGTAACTCGTTGATCAGCAGAAGCGTTAAGGAATGCTGGACCTATCCTTGCGAAACCGCTCGAGGTCCAGTCGATACTCGACGCAGTAGTTTGACTTCGAAGAGCGGCTACTATTATATCCCCATTCTGCACTAGCGCACTAAGTGCAGTAGTGTCGAATACTATCGAGTTGGCGTTATTGCCGAATGAGGTGACTGTAGATACAACTACCGGAGTGCTAGTTCCTTCTGGAGGAGGAGTGTCTTGTGGAATGATAATGTGAATTCCAGCTGCGTTTGAGTCTTGGGCGTTTCGGTATAAGACGGTAGTGATTCCTGTGGCGCCAGAGGTAACGTCTTTTTCTCCTGCCCAAATTGTTTCAATGGTCGCACCGTTAACAGCACCTTGAGGGCGATATGCAATCTCTGTGAATCCATTATTATAACTCAAGACTGAGTCTGGTGATTCTACAGAGTTTGTGGCTTCAAAAGCGATAGCGATAGCCGTTGCACTACTGTCTGTAACTGTTACTGATGGGCAGCGCGCCCAGTTGCGAGGCACGCTACCGTAACTATCTCTAAGCTCTAGGCCGCCAATTTGCCATTCATTAATAGGCTTGCCAGTTCCCCATAATACCATCCATGCCATCTGACATGATGTAGTGGCCCATGAAATTGTCACTGACGTATCGCCACTCTTAATTTTGGCATGGATAGCAATGCGGCGAGTATTCATTAGCGTTGGAGCTAATAGTTGTGTCCAACTAGCCGCCCCCATGCCGCCAGTGTAGGTAGCGGATTGGTTCAGGATAAGGATCATCCAAGCTCCGTCAGGTATTTCCTCGGGAAGTGTAAGTGTGTAATTAGTCGTGCGAGAGCCTATAAAGCCATGCGCACTAGAAATAGCCATATTTTTATTCCACCGTTCGGAAAATGATTGTATTCGCGGGAGTTCCTTCAGGTATAGGGTCAGTTGGTCCGAGGACTAAAGTTCCTGTCAGGCCTGACCCTGATGGCGCAATCCATACTCCGTCGCCTCGCAGAAATGTGGTAGAAGAAGGTGTTCCGGTTGCATCGATATCGGCAATTGGTATGTCGCCGACGTCGCGCTTGGTATCTGCTACCGCTTTGACACCGGCGGGTGTTACGGCGCGAGTTGTGTCTGTACCAGTAGTAGTTTCGGTAACGGTTGCAAGCTCAACAATGCCTTTTAATAGATCAGTAGCAGAAGGAAGGATAGTACTTGCCGGCGCATCGGTAATAATATAAATAACATCAGGATCAGGTGTACCAAGAGCGTCATAAGCCGCTTGGGTAAGTTCTATAACTTCAGCTTTGCTATCTAGTTCAGCTTGCAAACCAGTAATACCAGCAATAGTTGTTGAACCAGCTGGTCCGGTAGCACCTTGTGGACCGGTCGCGCCAGTAGGACCTTGAGGACCGGTGGCGCCGGTCGTGCCAACACCAGTAGCACC
>JAEYUN010000017.1 GCA_023432475.1 Candidatus Parcubacteria bacterium
GAATGCCCAGCACAAAACGTGCCTAGTTCTTAGCGTGACGTTTGCGTTCGTTACTGTCAAGGTAGCGTTTGCGAAGTCGGAGACTCTTCGGGGTTACTTCGAGCAGTTCGTCATCGTTTAGAAAATCAATACACTGCTCTAAACTAAAGTTAGTAAACGGCGTCAGCTGAACCACACCGTCACTTGAACTGCTGCGCATATTGGTTAGGTGCTTAGCCTTACAGACATTAATTTCCATGTCTTCTTGACGACGATTGATACCGATGATCATCCCGGCATACACTTCAGTGCCGGGTCCGACTAATAACTCGCCGCGGCTTTCGGCGGTCTCAAGAGCATAAGGCGTGGTCGTGCCGGCTTCAAAGGCAATAAGGGCCCCGTTGCGTGATGAAGCTATTTTTGCCCCAACCGGACTGTAACCGTGCGGTAAGCTATGCATAATAACGGTACCTTTAGTGTCGGTGAGCAGAGAGTTACGCAGGCCAATAAGGGCCCTGGTAGTGATGATATAAGTCATACGAGTTTGCCCGCCAGACGTTTGCTCCTGTTTGATTAGTTCGGCTCGACGCAAACCCATCTCCTGGCTAATGACACCGACGAATTCTGGACCTATTTCTACCAGTAGTTCTTCAACCGGTTCCTTTTCTTGACCATCTTCGGTAATGGTGACGACCTGCGGGCGACCGACTTCGAACTCATAGCCTTCGCGGCGCATAGTCTCAATAAGCACACTCAAGTGAAGTTCGCCGCGACCGGAAATAACGAAACCAATACCCTCATATCGAACTTTCAAAGCCACGTTGGTTTCAAGCTCACGCTGCAACCTTTCCCCAAGCTGGCGAGAAGTGTTGAATTCGCCCTCTCGCCCTTTCATAGGGCTTGTATTGGGACCTAAATACATACTGATAGTCGGCGCTTCGATGGCAATGACGGGCAAGGCTTCGGGATTGTCCCGGCTAGCTACGGTGTCACCAATATGGGCCTCAGCTATACCGGTAAGCGCTACAATATCGCCACTGCCCGCTGTCTCAACTTCCTCCCGGCCCAAACCGCGGGAAACAAAAACTTTTTCTATTTTTGAATTAACTAAAGAGCCGTCAGCTTTCATGAGAACGACGGGTAGGTTCTTCGACACCCGACCGCGCACCACTCGGCCGATAGCATATTTGCCGAGGAAGCTGTCGCGTGCCAAAGCCGCAACCACTAATTGTAAACTACCCTCTTGAACAGCTGGTGGGTCAATGTCGGTAGTAATAGCCGCAAACAGTGGAGTCAGGTCGGCCGCTTCTTGAGCATCAGCCGGTATGTCTGTCCAGGCTTTGCCCTCACGGGCAATCGCGTAGTATATAGGGTAATAAAGTTGGCTCTCGTCGGTAGCAAGCTCCAAAAACAGGTCAGCCAATTCGTTTTCCACTTCGGCAATCCGTCGGGCCGGTTTATCTATCTTGTTGATAACAACGACTGGTTTTAAACCAAGTTGCAGCGCTTTAGTCAGCACAAACTTTGTTTGAGGCATGGGACCTTCCTGGGCATCAACCACAAGCAACACTCCATCGGCCATATTAAGCGTCCGCTCAACCTCGCCTGAAAAGTCGGCGTGACCCGGCGTGTCAATAATGTTAATCTTGTAGTCATTCCAGTAAATTGTCGTTTGCTTGGCGGTGATAGTAATGCCCCGCTCTCGCTCTTGTTCACCGCTATCCATGATCAGTGTCTGGCTCATTTCTGCTTGGTTGTCGCGGAAAGTATTGCTTTGTTTTAAAAGGCCGTCGACCAGCGTGGTTTTGCCGTGGTCAACATGGGCGATAATAGCGATATTACGTATTTTTTCAGTATCAATCATAAAATAAAGCCGGTACTGGGCCGGTCTTCCTTTGCACTATATTGTACCATATTTTCATTTTTCAGCCAGATAAGCCGAAATAATAAACCGCTAACGCTCCAATAGTACCCAAGACTAAGTACGTTATGACGGCTGGAATTAACCGCCGAATCACTCGTCCTTCTTGATGGTGAATACCGACCACAGTCGAAGCCGCTACGATATTGTGTACTGCAACCATATTACCAGCGGCCGCCCCGCTAACTTGTTGAGCTAGCACTAAATCAGTCGGCAACCCAGCGCCAAGAGCAATACTATGTTGGATTGGTGCCATAGTAAGAGTGGAGACGGTTGACGAACCAGTTATGAAGGCACCGAGCATACCTAAAAATGGCGCGATTAAAAGCCAGTTAGAGCCGAAAATCCCCGCCAACGAACGGGCGATGTATTCAGGCATACTGGTCAGACTGGCGCTATTGAAACCGGAGTTGATGAATATCTGCACCATGATAAGCGTCGGTAAGAGCGCCATGGCCGAAATAACTATCATGCGCCCGGTATCTTTGATCGACTGCAATGACTTCATCGCCGAAGCTGGACGAAGCATAAATGCCAGTAAAGCAGCTAGCGCAAGAATAGTGCCAGGCGACGCTAAAACCAACCAGGTCGATGATATACTTTCATAACCAAGTATTTGTTTCCAGCTTAAATCAACGGCAGCGACCATCTCACTCACAGACGGTACTAGTCTGGTTGCAACTAGCGCCCCTATAACGAAAATATAGGGCAGCCACGCCAAAATGAGAGACATTTTATTGTGGTCTGACGTCCTAGTTGCCGCCGTTCGATGAGTCCGCCAGCTCGCGTCGGCACGTAGCAGAACGTTTTTATGAGCCGTTATAGTAGCTACCAATAAAGTCACACCCGAACTAGCTATACTGATAAATTCCGGAGTCAACCAAAGCGCAAACAGCAGACTGGACAAGGCATAGGTCGCGCCGACCAGCAGAGTCCACGGCAGAACTTCACGTAACGCTTGCCAGCTGCGCGCTTTTTTGTCTTCGCCAAAACCAAAAACCAAAGTAGCAACCATAACAAGCGGCAACATACACGCAATTAGAACGTCTATGCGGGTGATAATTTGGGCGATAGCCCCTACAAAACCTGGCTCAGTAAATGACGGAACATTACTAAGACCCAGTAATACTGGCGTGCCAACGGCTCCAAAAGCCACGGCAATAGTGTCACCGATAAGCGTCAGTACAATTGCTGCCATCGGGCGAAAGCCTAACGACAATAGAAGTGGTGCCGCTATAGCCACTGGCGCGCCGAAGCCAGCCAAACCCTCGAGTAACGATACAAACAGTAGGCCGACCAACACCACTTGAACTCGCATGTCGCGTGAAATCGTAAAGAAACCACTTTTAATCCTCTCAAGAGCACCGGTCACTTTAAGGGTGTTAAGCAGTGAAATTGCCCCCAGTAAAATCCATAGAATCGTCAGAGCCCGGTGGACTCCTTGGAGAATGGAGGCACCAAGAGCCAGAGAATCCATCTGCCAAATAATTGCCGCTAGCGACAGAACCGACAAGGCCGCAATGGTCATGCCGTAACGGGCAGGCATGCGAAAGACCACCAAAAGCAGTAACGGGATGATGATTGCGCTCATGGCGACAAGTAGCAGCATATAAATAAGTATAACGTTTATGTTTTTCAACCACCAAAAAACAGCTCCTAAAATGAGCTGCTTTATTCGTGGTGGGCGCTGAGGGGCTCGAACCCCCGACCCCCTCGGTGTAAACGAGGTGCTCTAGCCAACTGAGCTAAGCGCCCGAATATGGTGCGGATGAGAGGACTTGAACCTCCACGAACTTGCGTTCACTAGCACCTGAAGCTAGCGCGTCTACCAATTCCGCCACATCCGCAAGATGTATGAGACAAACGACGTTTTTCTCATCGCGCGGGGTGCGACATAAAGTCGACACTCCGGCTGCTCTTTTCCTAAAAAACAATAGGTACAGCACGAGACATTATAGCGGATATTGCCGTCAGTGCACAATATGGGGTACAATCGAGTTGCCCTTGGGAAATTAGCTCAGTTGGCTAGAGCGCACGATTCACATTCGTGAGGTCACAGGTTCGAGCCCTGTATTTCCCACCAAATTGTATGTTATCATGGGGTACTAGCTCAGTTGGTAGAGCGCAGCATTCGCATTGCTGAGGCCGGCGGTTCGACCCCGCCGTACTCCACCAAAACGAGGGGCATTAGCTCATTTGGCTAGAGCGCTTCCATGGCATGGAAGAGGTGATCGGTTCGAATCCGATATGCTCCACCACAAAAAATATCCCATCAAGGTTAAACTCGCTGGGGTATTTTTTTGTGTTCTTCGCTTTTATGTACGTGGTAGATAATCTGCCAAATGCGCCAAAGAATACTCTTTACGTAGCATATCAACCAGTTGCTTGGCGTCAGTACCTAGCTTTACACCCGGATTGAGTATGCCGTGAGGATCGAAACCCTTTTTTAACATCTTAAAGACCGCCAACATGTCGTCACCTACCTGGAGTTTGACAAACGGTGCGCGCAAACGGCCATCGTTGTTCTCTGCAGCAATACTACCACCCATATTAACTATCGCTCGGTAGTAATCGTCCATCAGTTTGAACACCTTCTGCCGGTCGCTCAGTTTTGCAAGGTCAAGCAGCGGATGAACGTGCAAGTTAGCGTCGCCGGCATGTCCCCATACAGCCACTGCCAAGTGATGCTTGTCAAACAGCTTGTATATGGTGTCGATAAACTCATGTATCTTCGCTTGCGGCACAGAAGCATCCTCGATAATCGGCAGTGCAGCTTTGCTGCCATGATTATAGTTAATAACCGCTGCCGCCGAGTGACGCAAGGCCCAAAGTTTTTCTTGTTCGTCAATATCATCTGACTCGACTATACGATCGGTTAATCCGCTCAATAAACGACGAGCTTTTTTGGCCTTTTTGTGACGCAGGCGTTCATGGTCATCAAACTCAACAAATAACACGGCCGCCGGCACAGAATCCTTAGGTACTAAGTCTTCTGGAAAAGTATAGTCTTGTTCTTTTATGGCAAATTTTATGAGATTGCTGTCGATCATTTCCAGACTACTAGGCTGCAGTTTAGCCAAAGCTCCAATGGCATCAATAGCACTATCTATCTCGCTTAGGCTGGCCACCACCAAGCTATTGCGCGGCTCGTAAGCTGCTAATTTCAGTATGGCCTCGGTTATAATTCCGAGCGTACCCTGTGAGCCAACAAACAAAGCTGTTAAATCGATTGAACCGTCTTTGCGCCTAATATCACGTAAATCATAGCCAATACCGTCCTTATCAGTCTGCAATTTACCGTAGTATTCACTTAACGTTCCGTCGTGCTCGCTTTTAATACCGTCAATCGTTCGATAAAGCTCGCCCTCCAAAGTCGTTAAGCCTTTCTTTTTTTCGACTTCCCGACGGCTCAGCCTACCGGTCTGAATTAATTCACCGTTAGCCAGGACAACTTCCAGTTTGTCGACCCATTTAGTCATCGAGCCGTATTTCAAATATTTTTCACCCGCAGTATTATTAGCAATCGCCCCACCAACCGTGGAGTATTTATAAGAAGCCGGGTATGGCGGCAGGAATAAACCGTGGGTATATAGGGTTTCTTGCAACGAGTGAAAATTGACCCCAGGCTGAACCCGGACCAGTTTCTGTTGGGTATCTAGTTCGAGTATTTTATTGAGATGGGCAGGAAATACCATAACAATACCGCTACCGATCGCTGCGCCAGTCTGGTCAGTACCACTGCCCCGGGCGGTTATTGGTAAAATATGGCCTTTTTCAGCCAGCTGCCACGAAAAGCGCGCCACTTTACGTACGTCGTTAGCTGAGCGCGGGTAAACCACGAGAGAAGGTCTTACTTCAAGTACACTGGCATCGGTAGAGAAATAGTTACGAACCGAGGCATTATCGAGTACTTCGCCGCTCAAATGCGACTGCAGATAAGCTGCTATTTTATTCATGGTTTTTACTCCGTTTCATAGGCTATCACCATCATAGCATAAGCATTGACTAAAATCCCCCCGTTGAAAAAAGTGCCGGGTTACCGTACAATATCCGGGGTCACGCGCGGACGTAGCGACTGCGTGGGAAACGTAAGTTAATCGTAGACGCCTGCGTATTGTCCGAGAATGACATAAAACTTCGATGGTATGTAATACTAGATTGTATGCGGACGTGGCGGAATTGGTAGACGCGTCAGCTTGAGGGGCTGGTGAGCATTGCGCTCGTGGAAGTTCAAGTCTTCTCGTCCGCACCAAAGAAAAGACCGGGTTTAACAAATAAACCGGGTTTTTTCTTGTTTATGGTGTACTCATGACTCGTATCTTGGAAACTGCCCAGCGCTCGACGTTGTGATACCGACCCGCCGGTTCAGCCTCGGAAGTACCGTCCTCCATGGAAGTACTGTCGCTGTTTTTGACATAACTTAGCAGCGGCTGATAAAGCGCAATTGCCGGTGCATCTTGCAACCACTGTTGTGTAAAAGCCTGGTATTTAGCCGTTCTCAGTGCCGGGTCAAGACGACCACGAGCACTCGACAGTTGATCGTCGGCCAGACCTGAGCGATAATTGGCGAAATTAAGCCCGGTAGATTTAGCCTGAGAGGAATGCCAATAAGCATATATATCTGGGTCTGCGCCGAGAGCGAGTTCGTAAACCAGCACATCATAATTACGCGGCTGCAGGTAGCCAGAGGCTATCTCTTGAGTAGCAACATACGTCACGGCTGCCCGGATACCTAAGCGCCGCCACTGCTTAACTAACTCGTCTACAACCTGACGATAATCCCCGCTGTCGGGTGCTACTATGTTAAGCGTTAGTTCGTTCGCGTCTTTTTTACGAACCTCCCCTTGTTTGGCCCAACCCAGACCTTCAAGTTGTGTTTCAGCTTTTTTAAAGTTGAAGGCTGGCTGCCTGGCATCTATTGCACCGACTTGTTCAGGCACTAAAGGCCCTTCGAGGGCGACAACTCTTTGCGGGAACATTTCAAGTATGGCACCTCGGTCGGTTCCTGCCACCAAAGCTTGGCGCAAGGCTTTATCACTGAGCAGTGGTGTGTCGGCGTTAAAGAGAGCATAGACACCATCATGCAACCTAACTTTTGGCATAACGCCGCCAATGCTCGGCTGTGTCATGTCGGGTATCTGTGCAAGCCGAAGGCCCATAGCGGCGTTAACTTCGTCGGTACGGAAGGCTCGCGCCAACGCATCGTAGGTTTCATAAGTATGAATCTGGAAGCGGTTTAGCAACGGCGCCCCACGATAATAACGCGCGAATGCTTCCATGTGTACGACCGAACGATTACGCGTAACGTCTATGGTCTGAATTCGCCGAAAAGCAAATGGCCCACTGCCCGTTGGCTGACGACCAAATTCGTTTTCGCGCATCGACGAAGGTTTAACGTCCTTCAATATATGTTCCGGTAATATACCGAAAGTCAGTGAGTGAGCAAACGGCGCATAAACGCTCGGAAGTTGAAATACTATATTGCGTTCGGTATTTTTCTTAACCGTTATACCAGTCCAGCTGTTATATTGCTGAGCTCTGACTTCTGGGTTCTGCATGAGTTTGACTGTGAAGACAACGTCATCGGCCGTCAGCTTAGTGCCGTCGTGCCAGTAGACATCGTCGCGCAGCTTAACACTGTAAGTCCGTCCGTCCTCGCTAATAGACCAAGTTTCGGCAACATTCGGACGAAGAGCGTTGTCTTTGTCGTAATCAAGCAAGCCAGAGAAAATTAGATGTGATGCCGATACCTCGGCCGGCGTGGAAGCAAATAACGGATTTATAGTATCTAAACTGCCAATCATACCCTCGGCATAGGTACCCCCGGCTTCGGGCGCATCCGTCGTGTAAGCATTTTGAAACCAGAACATTTGGAAAAACGATAAACCTATCAACAAACCAACCGCCAACAACCAACCGCCGGCATTACGGGCAACATCGCGAACATTTGTCCACCGCTTGGATATAAAGCGATT
>JAEYUN010000020.1 GCA_023432475.1 Candidatus Parcubacteria bacterium
CCACTAAGCCTCAATACTATATATCGACTGCAGTTACAGGCCACACCAAACGCTTCGACCAGCGCCGGCTATATCGCCGGGCAGTTGTATGATAACAGCGATGTGCTTATTGACTCGTATACGTCGAGTACCGTCAATGCTGGGACGATTCTTGATGTTCAAACAGCTCAAGCCGGTAAAGTTGTTGGTGGGTCTGACGGTTTCTTGCTTCATATCGACGAGCTCGGTTTTGGCACAGGTACTACCAATGAAATCCCGCCGGTAGACGCCAGTTCCAATAACGCACCGCTTGTCAATGCGGGGTTGGATCAAGGACAAGTGAGGCCATATGCCACGGTCACCTTGGCAGCTGATGCTATCGATCCCGACGGCAGTATTCCTGTTATAAGCTGGGCTCAGACGGGCGGCTCACCAATAGTAACTTTGTCAGGTAGCGGGGCTATCACAACATTTACGGCTCCTGCGTTGCGCAGTGGGACAACCCTGACGTTTACTGCCACGGCTAGTGACGGTACTCTGCAAGCTTCAGACTCGATGACGGTTGCCGTCATACCTCAGGCGGAATGGGCGGTTATGGGCAGCGCAGAAGTGCCCCTGCAAATCAATGAGCTTTAAACCAGGGTAACTTTTGGCACTCTAGACATTTGAGTGCTAGTATGGGATACTATGACCATGACTCAAAGGCAGATGCAAATTTTGACTGCTATCATAGAACAGTATGCCGAAGTAGCGGTTCCGGTAGGCAGTAATTTACTAGCCAAGCTTTTTAATGTCTCTTCAGCGACTATACGGTCGGAGATGGCAGAGTTGGAACGTCATGGCTATATTAGGCAACCACATACCTCTGCAGGGCGTATACCGACAGACAAGGGTTATCGCGCCTATGTGAATCAACTAACAGAATCGCGTGAAGAACCGGTAATTGACCGCGGTATGCGAGCGATTGATGCTCGCATAAATACACAAGCTTCACGAGCCGATCATGCTATTCGGAGTGCAGTTGATAGTCTGGCTGAACTAACGCATAATCTTGGCATTGCCACAATAGGCAGCCAACTTTATATGAGCGGCATCGGCAACCTATTTGCTCAGCCGGAGTTTCTAGACTCACGTTACGCTCAGCAAATCGCCCGGTTACTTGATAATCTTGAACCGTGGCTGCATGAGGCGGCACCTAATGAGCCACTCAATGTTTATATAGGAGCTGAAAACCCTATCGGCCGATCCTCCGAAGCCGCCTTAATCATCAGCAAGTTCTGCTCGCCATACTCCGATAGAAGCTATATTGGTGTGCTGGGGCCAACCAGGCAGGACTATGCACGGGTGATGCGCTTAGTGCGTCATACCGGCGCCATGCTAGAAGAAGTATTATAAAATTTGATGTAATCATAGAGGGTAGGAGATGCCAAAAAATAAGAAACAAGAAGATTTGGAGCAACGGCTGGGGGAATTGACCCTTGACTTGCAGCGGACGCGGGCGGATTTCGAAAATTTCCGTAAACGCGTCGATACTGAAAAAGCTATGGCCAGGTCGAATGGTCGTCTAAGTGCCATCCTGGAACTATTGCCTCTACTCGATACTATCGAGCGAGCCACCAATCACATACCCGATCGTTTAGCGACGGACTCGTGGGCTCAGGGCGTGGTAGGGCTCGCTAAGCGCCTAGACAAGGCCATGAAAAACCTGGGTATATCACGGATTGTGGTGAAGCCAGGTGATCGTTTTGATCCGAGCCTGCATGAGGCTGTTCAATTTGAAGAGGCCGAAGGTGACCATGAAGTTATTGCCGAGGAACTTCAGGCCGGCTACAAACTAGGTGATGAAGTTTTGCGTCATAGTATGGTGAAAGTGACACGTAAATAAAATCGTTTTGCTGTTCATACAACAGTAAATGGCGCCAAACTCGTAGTAATAGGCGCATTTTAAAGAATTTAAAACGGCTGTTATACTTGATTTTATTAATAGCTAGGGGGGTTTAATGGCAATATCAGCTCGCCGCATGCAAAGGGCAGCGTCTTCCCGGCAGTTATCTATTGGCAATATTTACTTGTCACCCGCTAGTCCGTCGGTTGCCAATGGTGCCAACACTACCGTTAACCTCCGCATTAATCCTGGCACGGCCGTAACGGCAGTGCAGGCGACTATCAACTTCGACTCTGCAAAACTGGCCTACGTCAGCGTTAACTATGCCGGCTCGCCTTTTACCTCTACTATTGAAGAAACTGTCGGCCCTAGCAGCATCACTATTGTCCGCGCCCTGTTGAACCCCACGGGTGTAAGTACCGACTCGCTAGTGGCTAGTATAGTATTTAACGCCTTGGTCTCTACCGGCACGAGTAACCTGACTTCATCAAATGCAAACGCTATCTATAATGACACTTATACCAACCCCTCCTCGGCCGGTGCAACCGTTACATTCACCTCTTAAGGGAATTAATTTTCAAAACTAGCAAAAAGGTTGCAAAAAGTTAATCGTACCCCTATAGTTTATACTAACCTTAAAACATTAGCATGAACAATCAAATCACTCGTTTTAGGCCGATCAAAAAGTTATTCATATTACTGAGTGTTTTGGTGCTGTCGCTAATTTCATTTGCGGCGATTCCGAGCCTTCCGGCCTTAGCTGCTGGAACCGTTTACTTATCCTCGGCCAATTCTAGCGTCATCCAAGGATCTAATTTCACACTACAGCTTCGTATCAGCCCCGGTACGCCAGTTACTGCCGTGCAAGCGACGGTAAATTTTGTACCCAGCCAGTTACAATACGTGAGCATAAGCTATAGCGGGTCGCCTTTTAACCAGGAAATGCCAGGTTCCACTACGGCTTCGAGTATTTCTATGACGCGCTTTATGCTAAACTCGGCCGGAACTAGCGCCGATTCATTGATAGCCAGTATAACTTTCAAGGCTTTGTCTTCTAGCGGCACAAGCTCCGTTACCCTTAGCGGGGTTGATGCAATTTATGGAGCCGACAGTACTTCACCAGCCGCCTCAAATGCGAGTGTGGCTTTTGTGGCTGCCAGTTGTCCTTCTGGACAAGTCGGCACTCCGCCTAACTGCACAACCCCAACTTCTAGTACTCCAAATACACCTAAGCCCTCACCGTCTTCACCGACGACTCCTCAAACGCCTCAGCCCTCCAGTCCTCAGGCCTCCACCGTTAAATTGGAAGTCCCCTCAGTTAGTGAGACGGTTTTTCAGTATACGACCGCTCGGATTGTGGCCAAGACTAATAAGTCAGCTCGAGTTTTAGTAAAATATGGAACCGCCAGCGATAAGCTTATTCTTCAAACCAGCTTCACGCCGGAGGGAACTGATCACACCATAAATATAGCCGAAGGGTTAACGCCTGGAAGCGAAGTGTTCTATGTGGTATTGGCCGATGATGGAACGACCACTCAGCAAACGCAAGTAAGTAACGCTACCACCAAAGGCTTAGCCGTACGAGTCGGTCTACTCGACAAGAACTTACTGCGTATACGTAACCAGGAAGTAACTCTGAAGCCTACCAATAAAGTAGTGCGTTCCGATACTTCAGGTTACGTTGAGTTTCAAGAGCTGGCTCCCGGCGATTATACACTTGAATTCTCAACAGCCGGTCAAATATACAGCCAAACATTTAACCTAATGTCGAACGTGACGACCGTCGAAGGAGTTCAGGCTTCTGAGACCCAAACTAAGGCTGTAATTTACGACGATTTCGTTTCTGCTGCCGGAGTGCCCTCGTGGGTAATAACGATTATTAGCATAATAAGCGGGCTGATAATTGTCGGTGCGCTAGGTTATTTAGCGTGGAGGTTCCGCCAGTCACTGGCCAATATCTTCCATCGTCCACTAAAGCCAAGTGCGCGTAGCGCCGAGGTCGAAAAGCCAGCGGAGCCGGTTGTAATCTGGCCCGATACCAAAACACCTCACGAGGTAGGGGCCGACTGGAGGAGTAAGCATGAGTAATAAATTATCGCGACTCAAACATGCCGGGGCTGTATTATTGTTTGTTTTCGGCTTAGTCCTAACAACCATAACTCCTTCTACTCCAGTCGCCGCAGCAGCTTGTGTACCTCCTGCCACCGATTATGGTACGGTGTCGAACTTGTCTGTCAATATAACAACCCCCGGTACTTATCGTATATGGACTCGAATGGCGGCGGCCAACTCGTCTAATAACACCTATCTTTTAGAAGTCGATAACAATACTTGCTTCACGGTCGGTGGCAACACCGTACCGACATATGCATCTGGCGCGACAACCCACTTTACTAGTGGTATTAATAACTGGATCAATCAAACATCGACAGGCAGTACGGTTAGTATGACGCTAGGAGTCGGTACTCATACGTTTGAACTCATCGGCAACGCCGCTGGAGTAGTCGTTGACCGTTTAATTGTTACTGCCTCGACGACTTGCGTACCCTCAGGAACAGGTGATAACTGTGCTGAGACGACTCCACCGGTAGTCTCCAGCATTGCTAGTGGCAGCATTACTCACAACCGAGCGACTATCACCTGGTCAACCAACGAAGCGGCTGACACTCAGGTCCAATACGGTCCCACCACTAGCTACGGCTCTACTACCGCTCTTAACACCAGCCTAGTCACGTCGCACACAGTCAATATTACCGGGTTAACTGCCGCTACAACTTACCATTACCGGGTTATATCAAACGACCAGGCTGGCAACCAAACGATATCGGTCGATAATACTTTTACAACCAGCGCTAGCCCGACATACATACCATCTGATATAAATCAGAATGGGTCTGTCGACCTACCAGACCTGGGAGTCCTTATTCAATACTGGGGTCAGTCTAACCCGGCTAATCCGAGGGCTGATATTAACGGCAATGGAGTTGTCGACCTACCAGACCTCGGCAGCCTGATTCAATACTGGGGTCAGTAAACTAAGTGATTGTAATTTACTAGCACTCTTGACAGTAGAGTGCTAGTTTTCTATACTTGAAATATATTTGGCACTGTCCTGCGAGGAGTGCTAAAATGAATCCAAGTAAATGATGATTCTAACGAAAGGGGATAACATATGAGTAAGATTATCGGTATCGATCTTGGTACTACCAACAGTGCTATGGCTTACATGATAGCCGGCAAGCCAGAAGTTATTGCTAACGCCGAAGGCAACCGCACCACACCTAGCGTAGTCGCTATTAACAAGAAAAATGAGCGACTGGTTGGCCAGGTAGCTCAACGTCAACGCGTAACTAACGCTAAAAACACAATTTACGGTGTCAAACGTTTAATCGGCCGCAAGTTCGACGACAAAGAGGTTCAAAAAGATATCGATATCATGCCATATGAAATCGTTAAGCATAGCAGCGGCGTGGCTGTTAAAATGGCCGACAAAGATTATACGCCGGAAGAAGTCTCCGCCATGATTCTCTCAAAGCTGAAAGCCGACGCTGAAGCGTTCTTGGGTGAGAAAGTGACCGAAGCCGTTATCACTGTGCCGGCTTACTTCGATGACAGTCAACGGCAAGCTACCAAAGACGCTGGCAAAATTGCCGGACTAGAAGTTAAGCGTATCATAAACGAACCGACAGCTGCCGCTCTGGCCTACGGCCTCGATAAAGGTAAGGAAGAGAAGATAGTCGTCTTTGACCTTGGCGGCGGAACCTTTGATGTGTCGGTTCTCGAACTAGGCGATGGTGTTTTTGAAGTTAAGAGCACGCACGGCGACACCCACTTGGGTGGTGAGGATTTTGACAATGTGATCGTGAACTATTTTATAGACGAATTTAAAAAATCCGACGGTATTGACCTCAAAAAAGATAACGCCGCTATGCAACGTTTGAAAGACGAAGCTGAAAAAGCTAAAAAAGAGCTTTCCAGCACGACAGAAACAGAAGTCAACATACCGTTCATAACAGCCGACGCTGATGGTCCGAAGCACTTCGAGATTAAGTTGTCGCGCGCCAAACTAGAAGAGCTGGTCTCGTCCCTGTTGGATCGTTTGGATGCACCGGTTGAGAAAGCTCTCAAAGATGCCAAGCTCGATGCCAAAGAGATCGATGAAATAGTTCTAGTCGGTGGTATGACCCGCATGCCTGCTGTAGTTGAGCGCGTCAAAAAGTTATTTGGTAAAGATCCAATGCAAGGCGTTAACCCAGATGAGGTCGTTGCTATAGGGGCAGCTATTCAGGGCGGGGTGCTAGCTGGTGACGTTAAAGACGTTCTATTGCTCGACGTTACGCCGCTGTCACTCGGTATAGAAACTATGGGCGGTGTCAGCACAAAACTGATCGAGCGCAATACTACGGTACCAACTTCGAAGAGCGAAGTGTTCTCGACGGCCGCAGACAACCAGCCACAGGTTGAGATTAATGTTCTGCAGGGTGAGCGCGAATTTGCTAACGACAACAAGAGCCTCGGTCGGTTTATCTTAGATGGAATTGCGCCTGCTCCACGCGGTGTGCCTCAAATCGAAGTTACTTTCAACCTTGACGCAAACGGTATCTTGAATGTTAGCGCCAAAGATAAAGGCACCGGTAAAGAACAGAGCATTACTATTCAAAACTCGGGTAATATGAGCAAAGAAGATATCGAAAAAGCAGCGCGCGATGCCGAAGCCCACGCTGAAGAGGACAAGAAGAAACGTGAGACGGTTGATGCTAAAAACCAACTTGAAAATGCGATTTATCAAGCCAAGAAGATGCCTGACGAATACAAGGACAAAATTTCGAGCGATGACAAGAAGACTATCGAAGCAGCCGTGACCGAAGCTGAGAAACACAAAGATTCCACCGACAAAGAAGAGCTAGAAGCTGCCGTCAAAGCGCTGAACGACACTATCATGCCGATAGGGGCTAAAATGTACGAAGCCGCCGCTAAAGAAGCTAGCGAGAAAGACGAAGCTAAAAAAGACAAGAAGAAGTCCGAAGACGATGAAATGGTTGAAGGCGAAGTAGTTGACGAGAAATAAGCGCTAAAAGCTGTTAGAATATAAGTTAACTATGGGATTTTTTGACGACCTTTTCGACAATGTAGTAAAGTCAATTGACGATTTTGAGCGCGTAATCGACACCGTTGATGACAGGCTCGACAAAGCTGCCGGTGCAGTTGAGAAAACCAGTCAGAAAGTCGACGACAATATTCAAAAGGTTGTCGGTAAAACCGAAGAAGTTTCCAAAAAAGTCATGGATGTAACGACACCACGCGCTAACCGCAAAATAATCCCCCCTGAAAGACGCGACTCTTAGCACTCTTGAATATGGAGTGCTAGAAGCGTATAGTTGTAACAGATGAAACGTGATTACTACGAAGTATTGGGCGTTGGTAAAAATGCCAGCGACGACGAGATAAAAAAGGCCTTCCGTAAGGCTGCTGTAAAATACCATCCGGACAAAGAAGGCGGCGACGAGGCTAAGTTCAAAGAAATTAACGAAGCTTACGAAGTCTTGCGCGACAAGCAAAAACGCCAACGCTATGACCAGTTTGGTCATGCCGGGGTGGGCGGTGCTAGCGGCGGCTATAGTGGCGGGAATCCATTTGAGGGTTTCGGTGGACAAAACGTCCACTTCGACTTTGGTGACGGTGGTTTCGGTGATCTTTTCAGTTCATTTTTTGGTGGTGGGGGCGGTAGCCGCGGTCCAGAACGTGGTCGTGACGTCGAGACCAGCCTTGACCTTACTTTTGAAGAAGCCATTTTCGGTGTTGAGAAAAAAATATCACTAACACTTGACGATACCTGCAGCCACTGTAAGGGAACGACAGTCGAGGCTGGTTATGAACTAAAGATTTGCCAGACCTGCGAAGGCTCAGGTCAACAGCAGCGTGTTATGAATACCATTTTTGGCCCTATTCGTCAGGCAGTGACCTGTTCAACCTGTCGTGGTCGCGGTAAGATTCCTGAGAAAGTTTGTTCGGTTTGTGGCGGTCGTGGCACGGCGCGTAAACAGCAAGACATGACTATCAAAGTTCCGGCAGGTGTAGACGACGGCGCTACCATCCGACTGAGTGAGCGTGGTGAAGCTACCGCGGACGGCCCTAAAGGCGACCTTTATGTTCACCTGCGAGTAAAACCACACAAAAAGTTCACTCGCGAAGGCGATCTTGTATTGAGTGAAGAACATATCGACATCGTATCAGCCTCTTTAGGCACCGAAATAGATGTTGAGACGGTTGACGGTACTGTGCGCATGAAAGTACCAGCCGGCACGCAAAGCGGGACTGATTTTAAGTTATCTGGCCACGGTGTTCCGCATCTTAAGGGCTCGGGTCGTGGCGCCCATATCGTTAGCCTGATAGTTGATACTCCAACTAAACTTAATAAGAAGCAAAAAGAACTACTTGAGAATTTTTGGAAAGATACTAAGAGAGGACTATTCTAAAGATTGACATTTCATGGAAAATTTGCTATAATATAAAATTATGAAGCAAATTGACCCATCTGTCGTCTTAATACGCGCGACCCTATGATGGTGACCGATAAGGAAGGTGTCGACGACACAATAATCCAGCGACATATGCTTGCGGAGCTCATGGCTCGTTTATCAAAAAACAAACGCGGATTGCTGACATAAGCGGTATACTAAAGCTGGACGACGAAAACTAAAGGAGCACAGCCCTTGAAAAAAGTACTCATTATCGTAAGTCAAAAACCTCAGAATCTCGAAGGATTTAACTGGTACGGATTAACGGATGGAGCCGAACAGCGCCTAGTGAACACTAGCGTGAAAGTTACGGCACTGAGTGAGCTGACGTATATTACCGGCACGACTATGACGGCTATTTACGACAACGCCCAAGGCTTTGATATAGCAGATTTTGACCTGGTAGTATTTAGGACCGTAGGAGATTGGTTCGAATGGGGAGTGGCCGCTGCACATTATTTACAACAGAAGAACATAAAATTTATCGATGAGTATTTGCTGACTGAGGCGCGAGGCAAACTTGCATGTTCGTTCGCGCGTCAGCATGCCGTGCCTGTGCCCCTTACTATATACGCCAAGGGAATCGACAATATGAATGAGGCGATTCGGCGAGCGGGCATGGAGTTTCCTATAGTATTTAAAGCCGATATTGCTAAGAAGGGCGACGATAATTATTTAATCGCGTCTCAACACGAATTTGAGCAGAAATTTGCTGCCATTGGCGATAAAGCTATGTTGGCTCAAGCCCATATACCGAACGACGGTGATTATCGGCTATTGACATTAAATGGTAAGGTTAAGCTCGCATTCTTACGCAAGGCAGCTGCTGGCTCATATCTTAATAATACGTCCAAAGGCGGCACTGCTCATATGGTGGAGCTATCGGAACTGTCGCCGCGCATGATAGATGATGCGGAAATTGCCGCAAAGCTTGAACGTTTGCAAGTAGCGGGGGTGGATCTTATTGTCGACAAGCGGACCGGCAAGCATTTTATATTAGAGGTCAATCGTGCGCCTCAAGTTGCCACAGGTGCTTTTAATAACGAGAAAATGGATGCTTACGCTGCAGGCATCCAGGAAATACTGGATACGATAAATGCAAGCAACTGATTTGAAGATTACTATGCGCCTCGTCTACTATGAACTGCAAAAACGAGGTATCGAGGTGAAAATCTTGAGCACGGAACCTTCGCTGATTGAATATGTCTACCAAGGCCAGTCACATTTACTGCACAGTACCCTTGGTGAAAAGGAGCCTGCTCTGGCATATGCTATTGCCGAGAATAAAATGTTAACGAGCGTAATCTGTGAAAAGATGGGATGGTCGCACCCTGCCTCACGCCAATACGATGAGAAAACTGCAGGAGAGTTTCTTGAACGCTATCATCCCGTTGCCGTTAAGCCGCTAAATGGCGCTCATGGCAACGGTATCACGCTTGGTGTGGAATCTAAAATTCAACTAGTGGCTGCGGTTGAGCGTGCGAAAAAATTCGATAAGAAGATATTGCTACAGCAAATGGTCGCAGGTGAGGATTACCGGGTGTTGTGCATAGACGGTAAGTATGCCGCTGCGCTGCAACGAATTCCAGCTTCCGTAATAGGAGATGGAATACATTCAATACGCGAGCTTATTATGGAAGAGAATAATAACCCCGAGCGGGGTACGAATTATGCGAAAGCTCTAGAATATATTCCATTGGAAACTGCAGAAGCATATCTTGGCTCATCCATAGGCAGTATCCCTGGGAGCGGAGAGGTCGTTAGGGTAGTGGGGGTTCCAAATTTAAGCAGTGGTGGCCGGGCCGAGGATAAAACCGCTATAATTCCAGACTCGATGAAAAAAATGGCTATCGATATAGCCAAAGAGTTGAGAATGGGGGTATGCGGAGTAGATTTTATCTGGGATGGTCAAACTGACCCATGGGTAATAGAAATAAACGCTAACCCAGGAATCGATATGCATGACGATCCAAAGTTTGGATCTTCGCAGGGAGTAATTAAAAAATTAGTAGATTACCTTATTGCGGGATGAATAACATTGACAAAAGTAATAAAATTTAATATAATATATTAAATATGACACAACGAGAAAAGCAGATTATCGGACGTGTTGAGCGTGTATTATTTCCAGTCATGGACCTGGAAGCGTATGCGCGAATTGATACCGGTGCAAAGACATCGTCTATTCATGTTACGCTTACGGAAGAAACCGCACGTGGGCTGAAAGTACGTTTTTTTGATGACCAGACAGAGCGTTTTTTCAAGCATTATGAAAAGACGGTAATCGCAAGCTCTATGGGGCATAAAGAAGTGCGTTATAAAGTGAAACTCTCCGTGGTAATACGAAGGCGACGGGTACTCACCTCATTTACGCTTGCCAACAGAAGTACGCAGGTGTACCCTGTGCTCATAGGCCGTAATACCCTGATGAAGAAATTTATTGTTGATGTCGCCAAAGGTACACCGTTAAAAGATGAGGAAAATCGTCGTTCCGAAATTTTGAAAACTCTAATAATAGAGGAGAATAAGTGATGAAAATAGCTATCCTATCGAAAGGTTCGCTTAACTACACTACCAAGCGCTTGAAAGAGGTTGCGAAAGCGCGAGGGCATGAGGTTAGGGTAATAAACTATGCCAAGTGTTATGTCTCCATAGAGAAAGATAACCCCGTTATCCGCTACAAGGGCGAGTCGCTTGGTCATTTTGACGCGATTATTCCCCGTATCGCGCAAAGTTATACGAAATATGGTACAGCTATGGTTCGCCAATTTGAGTCTACCGGTGCTTTTACGACCGCAAGCTCTATAGCTATCAACCGTTCACGCGATAAGTTACGAGCTTACCAAGTACTTGCCAAGGCAGGTGTCGGTATTCCAAAAACTGTCTTTGCGCGTGAAACGGCTAACTTTGAAGACGTTATAGAGCTGGCAGGCGGTACGCCACTTATCATTAAAGTTGCAAGGGGTACGCACGGTAATGGAGTCGTCCTTGCCGAAACACCGAAAGCCGCTAAAGCCGTGATGCAAGCGTTTTATGTCGAAGGCGTTAACTTTTTGGTTCAAGAATTCGTCAAAGAGTCGGCAGGTGTTGATATCCGCGCTCTAGTAGTTGGTGGCCGTGTGGTAGCTAGTGTTAAGCGTCAGAGCTTAGACGGTGATTTTCGCAGTAATACCCACCAAGGTGGGGAAGGTGTGGCCGTTAAACTAACTGACGAAGAGCGTAAAACAGCGATCAAAGCCGCCAAAGCCATGGGGCTTGCTACTTTCTGCGGTGTCGATATGATGCGCTCGGAGCGTGGTCCATTAGTACTCGAAGTAAATTCTTCAGCTAGTCTGAAGACGCCGGAGACTATAACTGGCCGAGATGTCGCGACAAAAATCATCGAATACATTGAAATCAACGCCAAGCGTCGTCCTAAAAAAGACAAAATTGGCGCCTAAACACTTCTGTTATACTGGAGCATATGACGCTTATAGTTATCGCAGGTTTGTTTCTAGTATTTTTCCTTCTTGCCTACATTTCGCGTCGCCGTTTTGGTACGCTCGGTTTAGCTTTGGCGGCTGGCGCGCTTCTTGCGAATAATCTAACTGTCTGGCTAGCGGCTCAGCTAGCTTATATAGATTTCCCGACAGGTCCACTGAGCGACAGGGTAGCAGCTAATATTATGCTCATTTTACTGCCAGCATTGGTTCTGTTACTGAGCGGCCCCTCATACACTAAAAAACATCAGATACTGCTCGGGGCAACTGCTTTTGCAACCATGGCCATGCTTTTGATACTCGGCCCACTCACGAGCGTTCTGACACCCGATCCATCGGCCAGGGCAGTTTTACCCGTTATCGCAAGCTATAACGACGTCGCCATAGCTGTAGCAATCGTACTGGCCATAGCTGACGCCTGGCTAACGCATAACTTGCCGTCACGCGACAAGAAGTCCTCCAAGAAATAACTTTGTCTTGCCAAAACAGAGGTATTTTGCTATATTGAGGGGCGCAATCTTTCTGTTTTTGATGTTAATTCAGGAAGAGCAGCCGGAGTGTCGGATTTATTCCGCGCCCACACGCGATGAGAAACCCCGGGAGGGGTGTCGCATTACTGCGGGTCCATAGCTCAGCTGGTTAGAGCACCTGCCTTTTAAGCAGGGTGTCGTGGGTTCAAGCCCCACTGGACCCTCCAAGCAAATAGTCGACCTTTTGGTCGGCTTTTTGCTTTGGTGTATAGTAAAAAGCATGAGCATTAAACAACCTTCTGCTTCAAAATTACAAACCGCTTATAAGATAGTTTTCTGGGCGGGGCTAGCCGCCTTTGCCTCTGGACTGATTCAAGTTTTTATTCTAGTAGGAGTGTTCAATAACTGGCCGAATGTAACCTGGTTTATTATTGGGCAGTTAATGCCAGCCGTTGTTTTTGGTATTGCTTACTTCACTCTGCGGAAAAGCGAACTATGGCTGCGGCTTTACCAGGCGACTCTTAGTGCTCTTGCCGTAACTTTACTTGTTAGTGCCATATATTCATCTATATTTTCCTGGCTACCAGTACTATTTTGGCTGCAGTTACCAGAAGTAGTATTGGTGTGGTCAAACATGATACCGCTCATAGTATGGCTATTGGTTATAACTGGCATGTTAATTGTTCTTAAAAAACAATCGAATGCTACCAACCTAACACACCTATTACAGCAGATTTTAGTTATAGCAGTAATATTTTGGGTCATAATAACGGTGGCTCAAACTGCCTATATGGTCGCCCAACAACTGCCAGAGAACCCCAACTTGAGCGGACATATGCCGTCGTTTTACGGTTTTGGCATAATGCTGCTACTTTTCCTGCCGGCTTTCGTCATGGAAAAACGCCGCAGTTCGAAACACAGCTTGACGGTCAGTATCTTAACGGGCGTCCTGGGGGGCTTGATCCTGTTGGCACTTAGCGGAATTATCGAACCGCTCATAAGGTTTAGCGGGACAGTCGACGCCGTTTCGTCTCAGTGGGGGACCGCTGCCATACTGACTATCACGGCGCTGATAATCCTTATGGGTTATCCTTGGGCTTATCGCCGTATCCGTGCACTTGCCGAGTAGTAGTACTTAGCTATAATTTGAGGCATGTTAGCGTCTAGCTGGCAATACAAGCGATTTCATATTTCAGTTTTACTAACCTGGCTTGCGCTCGGAGTTTTAGGTGGTCTTTTCTTCGGACAGTACAGTACTTTGCCATTGCCGAGTGTGGTGGTATGGCTGGCAATCCTAGTAATTGTCAGCATGCTTCATTCTAGGCGCTGGTTTGCCTGTATAGCAGTGTTAATTGCTGGCCTGACACTCGGCATAATACGTGGTTCACACTATTTACATGAAACCAGTCAGCTCGACAGTTTTGTGGGTAAAACCATAATACTCAAAGGGGAATTATCGCAAGACCCGGTTCAGCAAGACGAGTCTGGTTTGTGGCAGGCTCAACTTAATAACATTTCAGTTGACGGTAAGAGTTTTGCCGGGGAAATATATGCCACTATTTTAAGCGACGAGACTCTGCAGCGTAATAACCTAGTGACTATACAAAGTAAAGCGACGGCTGGGTTTGGTAGTTTTCGTTTAACTTTGTATCGTGCAGAGTTAAAGGACTTAACAACCAATGAAGATGTCTTTTTAACAACAAGAAATATATTCGCAGAGGGAGTACGGCACGTCGTGCCCGAACCT
The DNA here is from genome assembly GCA_023432475.1 of Candidatus Parcubacteria bacterium. Classification (GTDB taxonomy): domain Bacteria; phylum Patescibacteriota; class Saccharimonadia; order Saccharimonadales; family Saccharimonadaceae; genus JAPUDS01. Next base: position 14,079 of record JAEYUN010000020.1, read on the forward strand.
GAAGCCAGCCTCGGTCTAGGGTTCGTGGTTGGTCAAAAATCTGCCCTACCGACAGACCTTGAGGAACAGTTAAAAATAGTTGGCCTTACTCATATAGTCGTAGCCAGCGGTTACAACCTCACAATACTGGTTCGTTTCGCGCGTCGACTGCTAGCGCGGCGGTCACGATATTTAGCACTAGTCGGCTCAGCCGCGTTGGTGGCGGGTTTTGTGGCGATATCGGGCTTAAGTCCAAGCATGAATCGAGCAGCCATAGTGACCAGTCTTAGTCTGCTAGCCTGGTACTACGGTCGTAAATTTCACCCCGTGCAGCTAATTCTATATGTCGCTAGCGTTAGTGCACTATTATATCCGGTGTATATCTGGAGTGACCTAGGCTGGTTGTTATCATTCACGGCTTTTGCCGGGGTGTTAGTAGTCGCGCCTATCATTACACGTCTAACTCATAAATCACGCTCAACATCACCACCATCTGCAATTGTGCAGTTAGTTATAGAAACATTGTCGGCCCAGCTCATGACATTGCCAATCATCATGGTCTACTTTGGTTATATTCCGTTACTTGCCTTCTTGGCTAACCTGTTAGTAGCACCGGTTATTCCTTTTGCTATGTTGACGGCGTTCTTGGCTGGTCTAGCCGGTTTGGTGTCATCTAGTCTTTGGGTAGTTGCTATGCCGGCTAGTATAGTTATCGCCTATGTTGTTTCGGTTGTAGAAAAACTTTCTAGCTGGTCATGGGCTCAAGTCTCGACAAGCATTGCGCCGACGTTTGCCTGGGCCTGGTACGGGCTGCTAGGTGGCTGGCTTGGCCTGGTATGGAAGCGGCGCCAGGTTGATCTGCGAGCTTCAAGTATAGTCGATTAAATGGTACAATATTAGGTAATTATAAGGAGTTAAGTTATGTCAGGTCACAGCAAATGGTCGACTATTAAACGTGAAAAAGGTGCCAAAGATGCCAAGCGTGGTGCCGTTTTTACTAAACTAGGCAACCAAATTGCAATCGCTGCCCGGGGCGGTACCGACCCCACCATGAACTCTAGCTTGGCGTTAGCTATAGAAAAAGCCAAAAATGCCAATATGCCGATGGCAAACATCCAGCGCGCTATCGACCGCGTCAATGATAAGAATGCGGCGGTGCTCGAGGAGATTACTTATGAAGGTTATGGTCCGGGCGGTGTAGCGGTGATTATTGAAGTCGCGACCGATAACCGTAACCGAACCTACCCCGAAGTGCGTACTGCACTGACTAAAAACGGCGGTACTATCGCTGACGCCGGTAGCGTCATGTTCCAGTTTACGCGCCGCGGTGTGATTGTGGTTGGCGAAACTGGTGATAATGTTCTTTTGGAGGCACTTGATGCTGGCGCTGAAGATGCCGTCGAAGAAACCGGCGAAACCATAGTCTATACCGACCAGAGAGAGCTAGCGAAAGTACGTAGCGCCTTACAGGCGGCCGGCCTAAGTGTTAAAGACGCCGAACTTCAATATGTACCAAATAATCACGTAGTAGTTAGTGACAGTGAAACAGCTCGCAAGGTTATGAATGTTCTGGAGGCGCTTGATGATCTTGATGATGTTGTCAACGTCCATACTAACGCTGATATTCAAGCTGAAGTATAGCTCTAGCATAAGCTTTACGAAAAGTCATATATTCGGTAGAATAGAACAGCAATGAAACGCAAGATACTAGCCGTTCTTGCAATGGGAGTTGGTCTACTCATGATCGGCTGGTTCTCTCTGAGCGCCAAAGCCTTATCGACTACTCCTACACAATTCTTACAAGAAATACCGCTCCAAATCTCTGCCTATGGTTGGAATCTATTAGATGAAACCGGAATTTATGACTCTGCAACCAACCCATATATTTTGCGCTACGTTCAGCTTTATAACGATAGCGATACTCCTTTAAGCCTAAGCGAGTGGCGGCTGGCCGTGGAAGATACCACTAGCGCAACGGTTCCAACTGAGGTGCTTTTCACCTCTACCGCTAACGGTTGGTTAGCACCCCATAGCCATGTTGTTGCCAGTTACGACGGTTTTGTGGGCGGGGCAACTTACAACATGAACAGCGAAGTTCAATTGATAAATATGAGCTCGTCATCGTCGTCTCCTGTCAAGCTGATTATTAGCTCACTTAATACCAATGTCTATCAGCCGGCCGAATACGTTCTTAGACTCGACAGTGTTAACGCCGCGAGTTCGTATTGGCAGAGAAATTTTAGCTCAACAGGGGAAGGCTATACCAGTGCTTTTAGCGCACTTGCGACTGCGCCGAGTCTATTGTTTGACGACGGGCTATATCAAGTGCCCGTCAGTCCCGACGTTACAATAGTTGAAGTTTACCCATATAGTAGTGTTTGTGCGCCTGATAACCCCGATATTTTATGTGGAGACTACATAAAACTACACGTAGGAGAAAATGTAGATTTAGCGCAGTTTGTATTACGCACCAGTAGTAGCTCGGCTAGTCGCACAAGTTCTAATACAGTTTGGCTGGGCTCTACACGCTATCAGCCAAATGCCAACGGCTACATAACGCTTGATGTGACTGATGACGGTGATTTGTTGAACTTAACCAATGGCGGAGGCTATGTCTGGCTCGAAGATTTATATGGCCTGGCGCTTTATAGCCCGACTATGACCTCGTACCCTTCTGCTACCAGCGTTTACCGGGGCTGGTCTTGGGCCCTCGACAGTCACGGTACATGGCAGTGGACGTCGACACCCCAACCGGGAAAAAATAATCTAATCACCATACCATCAAATCCAGTTTGCCCAGAGGGTAAATACCTCAACCCTGAAACCGGTCGTTGTCGGACGTTGGAAGAAGCTATCAATACTCTGGCCGCTTGTCCCGAAGGGCAGACTCGCAACCCCGCCACTAACCGCTGTCGGCAAAACACTACTCAATCCTCTACGCTCAAACCGTGCGGTGAAGGCCAAGAGCGTAATCCGCTAACTAATCGTTGTCGCAGTATAGCCAGTGCTGTGGCGGAGTTGATTCCCTGCGACGAAGGTCAGGAACGAAACCCCTTGACCAATCGTTGCCGTAAGGTAACTGATATCCTATCGGCTAGCGACACTATCACGGCGAGTAAAGACGTTAATCTAGAATCTGCCCAATCTTCGACAGTCTGGGGTTGGGCTTTGGTTGGAGTTGCTGCAGCCGGCGTGATTGGTTACGGCATATACGAATGGCGGTCCGAAATAACTAAGGCCGGGCGATCGTTATTGACGCGCTTTACGGGCAAGTAAGTATACAATGGTAGTTATATGAGAATCATCGGTATCGATCCCGGCACGGGTATATTGGGATTCGGTGTTGTCGACTGCCGGGCCGGTAAGTTCACCCTGGTTACTGGCGGGGTTATAAAAACACCGGCTCACACTCCCCTCGACGAGAGGTTGGAGGAGATTTATGACGGGCTGAGCGATATCATAGCCGAAACTAAACCGAGCGTCATGTCTATCGAAAAACTGTTTTTCGCACGCAATGTCACGACTGCCATGAGTGTATCGCATGCCCGAGGTGTCGCTATGTTGGCTGGCAAAAAAGCCAAACTAGCAATTGCCGAATATACGCCGCTGCAGATAAAACAAACCCTGACTGGTTATGGCAAAGCTGACAAAAAACAGATGCAAGAAATGGTACGCCTGCAACTAGCCTTAAAGGAAGTTCCGAAACCCGACGATGCCGCCGATGCTTTGGCCGCGGCTATTACTCATGCTTTGATGACAAGAATCAAGTAGTTGAGTGGATTCTTTTATATTCTTCAAGCCATTGTTCGACGCCGTTTTCGTCGACTTGCAGCCTGCCGCCTCTTGGCACGGCTAATGCCATCGCTCTTACGCCAATCAGCTTTTGAGTGCCAAAAAGTGTATCGTTTTGCCGATAACTTTCTGTCCATTGCACCAGTGGCATAGCTTCATGCGGTTCTATGTCTTCGGTTGGTTCAACCGACACCATATCGTAAGGGTTTTTGCCTAAGCGGAAAGCAGTCGTAGGGGAGTCGCCGTTAACGAATTGGACGGCAGATTCTGTGTTGAGAGTGCCAGGGAAAGTAGGTAGAATCAAACCCTTTAGTATTGAGCTTGCCCAGTAGATGTTCTCGGTTTGTTTGGGTGAATTATTTCCAGCTTGAACCGCCCATCTAAGCTCTTGATTGGCGCGGCCAACTAATTCCATAACTCTATCTGGGGTGGCGGGACTTAACATTTGTTAGTACTATACAACAACGTTTATCAAGGCGCAAACTTGATAAAACTGTGCCATAATAGAGGTATGATTGCGCATGTCGCTGGAAGGGTTGCCGAGAAATTCGCCGGAGCGGTTATAGTGGACGTTCACGGCGTCGGCTATGAAGTTCAGGTAGCTTTGGGCGATTATGAAGCAATCCACCTCGATACCGAAACAAAATTATACACTTTTCACCACGTATCTGAAAATGCAGAGAACCTCTACGGTTTTTCATCACTCGCTGCTAAAAAATTATTTGAACTACTCATAACCGTTCAAAGTGTCGGACCCAAAGCCGCTCTTTCTATACTAAGCCTCGGTTCGTCCGAGCAAGTCCGTAACGCTGTCGCAAATGGTGACGCTGCCTACATAACCAAGGCTAGTGGCGTTGGCAAAAAAACCGCCGAACGAGTAGTTGTTGATTTGAGCGACAAGGTCGGGCTGCCCACCAAATACGACAAACCTATCCAAACTGAACTGTCGACTAGTGATGAAGCGCTCGAGGCATTGATGGCTCTTGGCTATCCACTAGCCGATGCCAGTAAAGCACTGGAAGACATTGACACAAAACTAACGACCGCCGAACGTGTCAAGCTAGCTCTGAAGGGTCGGTCGTGATGGCGATAGAGCGAATAGTTGATAATGGAGTTAAAGACGGCGATGAGGAAGAAAAAGTCATTGAGATTACATTGCGACCACAAACTTTTTCGGAATATGTCGGTCAAGAACGGTTGAAGACTAACCTGAAACTAGCCATAGAAGCTGCCAAAAAACGCGGTGAACCAATCGATCACGTACTGCTCTATGGTCCGCCAGGCCTAGGTAAGACGACCATGGCGAGTGTTATTGCCAATGAAATGGGTGCCAACATACGCATTACGGCTGGCCCAGCGATTGAGCGGGCTGGTGATTTAGCTAGCATTCTGACGAACTTGAGTGACGGTGACGTGCTATTTATCGATGAGATTCACCGGCTGAGTCGGACGGTCGAAGAGGTGCTTTATGCTGCCATGGAAGATTTCAAGCTAGATATCGTGATCGGTAAAGGACCGGCGGCTCGCAGCGTGCGGCTGGATTTGCCGAAGTTTACGGTTATTGGAGCGACAACTAGGACGGGTAGTTTGGCGGCTCCCTTGCGTGATCGTTTCGGTCATATTTATCGACTGGATTTTTATAATCCAGGGGAAATTGCACGAATTGTGACACGCTCGGCCAATATACTTGGTGCCAAAATCCATCCCCAGTCGGCCGAGTTATTATCTACTCGAGCGCGGCTGACGCCACGTATCGCCAACCGTTTGTTGAAGCGCGTTCGTGACTACGCCGACGTTAACGGTGACGGAATAATCGATGTTTCTAGTACAGAAAAAGCCCTAGCCATGCTTGAAATTGACGAGCTTGGGCTAGATGCGGCTGACCGTAATTTACTCAAGAATATGCTTGAAAAATATCACGACCGACCGGTCGGTTTGAGCACCATAGCCGCCTTGACCGGCGACGAAGTGACTACTATAGAGGACTTTTATGAACCGTACCTTTTGCAAATTGGTTTTATCGAAAAAACGCCGCGTGGGCGTCGGGTGACTGCTCTAGCCGAAAGACACTTGAATAAAGTATAATCACGGGTATATGACAGACGAAAAGCCGACTAGCGAGGATTATACTAAACCGGTAGCTTACGATCAGTACGGGCGACCGCTTTATGCTCATCCGCCAAGCGGGCAAGTGCAGTCACCAGCCGCGTCTACTAGTTCACCTGTTCAGTCAACCTCGCCGCAGGTAGTTTACCTGTCTCGGGCTGTTGATCCGCACAAACAGCCGATATCGGAAGAGCTGAAGCGCAAACATCAAGAATCGAAAGCCAAATATCCGTTTTTAAACTTGAGCGACGGTGAATACGTCATCAGCGCCATAAAACGTCATCCAATCGGTCTGGTTTCAATTTGGGCTGTAGTGGTTCTGGCCATTTGCATTATATTGGCTGCTCCATTGATATTTATCGCTATCGGCGGCGACATAATAACTTGGTCCGAGTCGGCAATATGGAGCGGGACAACTATAGTTTTACTCATGATCATCCTTACTGTTCTGGGTGGGGTTATGGCAACGGTCATTTATGACGCCAACCGTTTTTATTTGACTAACGAAAGTGTCATTCAGCACATTCAGACCGGGCTTTTTCATAAAAAAGACCAGACTATTAGCTTGAGTAACGTTGAAGATGCAAGCTACCGTCAACATGGTGTGGTGCAGACTTTGTTAAACTACGGTTCGGTGCGACTGTCTACTGAGGGTGAAGAGACGACTTACCGCTTCAATTTTGTGTCGAATCCTAGAGAGCAGATTCGTTTGCTTAACGATGCCGTTGAGGCGTTCAAGAACTTCAGACCGATCAAAGATAACACCGACGACTAGCAGGCTGCAGGCCCTTAATTGCGACTGCGTCTCTCGAAGGCCGCTTCCCGCTCAAGGTTGGCGCGCAAGGTATAGTGCTGACAGATATTACCAGCACAACTACTTGGCTCGTAAGCATAATCTGAACCGGCAGTACCCAGCTCTATGCCATTCGGATCGGTCAATAAGGTACTGTCCATAGCTTTTAGCTGAGCGGCGTCTAGGCGAGCAGGATAGCCTTTTAGTCCTGGGTAGATAATCTCTTCAAGGTTGTAGTAAATAGCGTTAATGGCCGTTTTTCGTTCAATGTCGCGGTGTTGGGCGTTCAGGTCGTTTTTTTGGATGACAAATATGATACCAGTGCCGACCAGCACGACGATGGCAACAACGAGCTCGATTACGGTAAAGCCAGAGTGTTTCTTCATGGTTTAATTGTACCAAATTACTACAGGGCGGCGGTAGTATTGACGGTTGCCACGAGGTATAATATAGATACCACGATAAGAGAGGGGAAGGACATGGCTGATAAAGCGAAAAAAACGAATAATGATGTTGATAAAACCAGTGACGGTAAACTGAAAGCCCTGGGGCTGGCAGTCGACCAGATTACTAAACAGTTCGGCGATGGCTCGATCATGAAGCTCGGTGAAGCTCATAAGGTTGACGTTGAACTGATACCGTCCGGGTCGCTTAGTCTAGATATTGCTCTTGGAGGCGGCTACCCAAAGGGTCGCATCATTGAGATTTACGGTCCTGAAAGCTCTGGTAAAACCACGCTAGCGCTACATTTAGTAGCGGAAGCTCAGGGTAGCGGAGGCACCGCCGCCTTTATCGACGCCGAGCATGCACTTGACCCGTCTTATGCTAAAAAACTTGGAGTCGACACTACCAATCTGCTGGTATCTCAGCCCGACAACGGCGAACAGGCTCTCGAGATAGTTGAGACGTTGGTTCGTTCTAATGCCGTCGATATCATCGTAGTCGACTCGGTGGCTGCGTTGGTGCCGCAGGCCGAGATAGATGGCGACATGGGCGATAGCCATATGGGCCTGCAGGCTCGTTTAATGAGTCAGGCGCTTCGTAAGTTGACGGGTATTATTAACAAGAGCAAAGCGACAGTTGTTTTCATCAACCAGATACGCATGAAGATTGGCGTAATGTTCGGTAACCCTGAAACTACCACCGGTGGTAATGCCTTGAAATTCTATGCCAGCGTCCGACTAGATATTCGTCGAATCGGACAAATCAAGCAAGGCGAAGACATTATCGGTAACCGCACCAAAGTCAAGGTAGTTAAAAATAAGATAGCCCCACCTTTCAGAACGGCCGAGTTCGACATTATGTATAACGAAGGCATTTCACGGACTGGCGATGTTTTGGACCTTGCGGTTCAACACGGCATTGTCGGCAAGGCTGGTGCATGGTTTGACTATAAAGATGCCAAGATCGGCCAGGGCCGTGAGGCCACCAAAGATTATCTCAGAGAAAACCCGAAGGTCTTAGACGAAATTGCCAAGGCCGTACGAGCCAAAGTTGCCGAAGTCGAAGCCTAGAGAACCTCGTACTTTTTCGAGCAGATGAAAATAACCGATATTAAGTTACAGGCTAAAAACCCCAACCGAGTTAATGTTTCGGTGGATGGTAAATATCGTTTATCGCTTGATGTTTTTCAAATTAGCGAACTCGGCATCAAAATCGGTCGTGAGCTATCTAGTGAAGAGCTGTCTGCATTTGAAGATGAGAGTCGGTTTGGTAAGCTGTACACCCAAGCAACAGAATACTGCATGTTACGTCTCCACAGCGCGAAGGAAATACGTGATTATTTATGGCGCAAAACGCTTACTCGCAAGACGCGTAGTGCGCAGAGCGGAACGCTAATTGAGCGACCTGGCGTGTCGCACGATATCGCCGGCAGAGTGTACGAGCGACTAGTGAGTAAGGGTTATATTGATGACCTGAAGTTCGCGCAGTGGTGGGTAGAGAATCGTAGTTTGAAAAAAGGCATCAGTCGTCGCAAGCTCTACAGCGAATTGCTTCAAAAGGGGATATCGCCTGAATTGATAGAGCAAGCCTTGCAAACCGGTCAACGTTCCGAAGAGGCCGAGATAAGAAAAATTATCGACAAAAAACGTTCACGCTACAGCGACGAACAAAAGTTAGTGGCATATTTGGCGAGGCAGGGGTTTAGTTACGATGACATTAAACAAGCTTTAGCCGACGTCGATTGAGCTGTCAGGCCCCGAAGGTACCGGAGCTCTAAACGGATTTATAAAATTTTTTGCCAGTTCGACACGTTCTTCTTTCGCGGGTACAGTCGGGTCCCTTACAATGATGCGCTGGTTGTTGATGCTAACTATTTGTGAGCGGTTGATAGTCAGCCCGGTGGAGGTAATACTTTTTATTAGGGATGGCTTAGTGTAGAGCTGCTGGACGTAAAAGCTGTTTGGGTCGAGTGCGAAATCTTTGACATGACCAAGTAGGTGATGGCTTTCATCTTCAACCCGAATACCCATGAGCTCGAAATTAAAATCGATAATCTCTTTGAGCCTAACCAAGTCGTCTAACGGCATAAGTGAATCGTCGCCGTCGACTATTAGCCCTATATCGCTGATTTCGCGAATGTCCTCTGGGTGGAGGACGGACTGGTCGTGGCTCAGGCGGTTTCCTTCAACGCGCAGAGCGGCAATTTTTAGTTTGCGAGGGTCGACAATGACAGCTACGACTTTAGCTAGTGGCATACCGGTCTGCAGGCTCATGATGGGCGTATCGATTAACCGGTTTATGGGCATTAGCATAAATTTTAGTTTACTCCGAAAATGGGTTTATCCTGCCAGGCGGCAAATTTATGGCGGGTGGTTTGCTTCTATCGCCAAGCGAATTAATCTGGTCAATCGTCGCCTGGTCGAATTTGGTGTCATAGCGTCCGCCAGCTTCTTCCGTTGCAGTTGGCGCTGATTGCAGGATGACATTGACATTAAAAACAGCGTAGATTAGTGCGAAGAGAGCCAAGCCGATGAATATTAATACTAAATGTTTTTTAACGAAAGTACCGATAGGCATCAGTAACTGTTCGGTCAGCTGCTTGAGGTTGAGGCTTTTTCTACCATCGATTTTCGGTGCTTGAGACTTGTCCATTATTTGACGTACACCTCCAGCCCTACCGTTGGGCTATCTATTAGTCGCGGGTTATCCTTGTTCGTGGCGATAGAAATGTCGGTTATTTGCATCTTGGTTCGGTTTTGTTCAATATATTTTAAGAAGCTGATGAAGTTAGTATAGCCGAGTGGTTTTTGCAAGGTTATCTCTACACTGACAGACTTGAGGGTACCGCTAGCCTTTTTCTGGCCGCTAGCCGACTTGTCAGGGAAACTGAACTCTAAAATAGCTACGCCGGTCGCAGAGGCATAACTTGTGAGGTCAGTAATAATTTGGTTCTGGTAGGTATAAGTTTGCGACTCGGCGACGACTTCAGAAGCCCGTTTTACGTCATCTGCATGGCTAGTCATATATGTTTGGAGCGCTTTAGCTTTTGATAAGTTGCTATCGCTCATGCTAGCTTCGTATTTCATACTGTTGGTCGTCTGAATCTCGCTGCTTAGTCGGTCTTGTAGGTACCAATTTGCTGTAATAGTCAGCACGGCTATGAGCAATATTATGCCAATAAGCAGTTTGGTTAGACTGGTCGCTTTCATGCCGCTGTTATCTGTCATTTTTTAGTACCTTTCAGGGCATTCACAACGACTTCGAAATTTGCCTCGTATGGATAAATACTCTCAATACCGCTACTTGGGCGCTCTTCGGGCGTGCTTGTGCTACCGATACGGACGTCGGAAAGTAGTTCTGAGTCTTCTAGCGCCTGTTTTATGCGGAGGACGTCGTCGTAGCTCCGAGCTCTGGCGGTGAAGCCGACGGCCCCGGGCGTGCGGCTCGCGGTGGTAGTGGAGAGCGACAAGTTTTCTATAATCGTTCCGGATGGCATAAGGGTTCCTAAATCGGTCAAGAAAGTGCTAAACACCATCTCACGCCCCAATATCTGTTTGGCCGTCTTGAGGTTGCTGCGATAAGCGGCTGCCGTGTCAACCACTTCTTTGTATTGATCAAGCTCTTGCTGTGCAGACCGGTGCTGGAGGCTAACAGCGGTTCGTTCCTGATAAGCTAACCAAAAACCGATGCCATATATAGAGATAACGCCGGCCATGATAAGGCCTGACAGTACGGCAAATCGTCTCAGGCTGACATTCAGTCTTGCGGCTCTGAGCTGAGCTAGGTCGTCTGGGTTTAGCAGGTTTATCATTTCCAAACCTCTTCGGCTTTTATACTAGCCAAGCCCGCTACGGTTATGTAACGCGGTTTGAATTGTCGGGCAGGCTGGGGCAGTTTGGCGAAGTCCAGCAGTTGCCACGGGCTAGTTACGCGTGACGCTATAACGAGGGCGTTAGTGAAGGAGTCGCCGATACCGGGTATATTCGAACCGCCGCCCACAACGATAACTTGCTCGATAGCCTTAGCGCCCGGTATACGTTCATTGTAGTAGCGGATGATTTTCTTGACTTCGCGGCAGATTCTGTCGAGGTCCGGTTCTAGAGCCGAACTAATACCTTTTTGTTTAGGGCTCTTAGCTAGTCCGTTTAGAACTTTTAGTTGGTGAGCGGCTTCGAGCGAAACGTCGAACTCTTTAGCGATAGCTGCTGTGAAATCATTGCCACCAACTGACAGGCTGCCGGTAACCTTAAGCTTGTCGTCAACGACTGCTATGTCGGTGGCGGCAGAGCCGATGTCGACAATGACAGTCGGCAGACTGCCGTCCTCGGTGTAGCGAAGTAGTCGGGCGACTGCCAGAATACTTGGTTCTACCAAAATAACTTCAAAACCAGCTGCTTGGGCAGCCTTGACACAGTTGTCGACTATCTTGCGAGGTACGGCGCACATGAGGAGAGTAGTTGACTTGTCGTCTTCATGGGTGATTTCGTAATCGATATAAAGCTGGGCGACAGGAGTTGGTATGTATTGCTCCGCTTCTATACGTATCGAGTCTTCAAACGGACTCTTGACGGTTTTTGGTATAACCACGCTACGCAGGTAGCTGCGAGCGGTTGGTATGCTCATGACAACCTGGTTGCTGTTAAAACGGCCGATTTTTTTTGATCCGACTAACTCGCGTAGTTGAGTGGCGATATATTCACCATTAGTCTCCAGACTGGAGTCAATATCTTCCGGGTTGGCGTCGAGCGAGGCATATCCAAGTACTGTCCAATGTCGGGTGTCTATAGACATGAGTTTTAAGCTCGTTGGCGAGATATCAAGACCGAGAATGGGTTTGTCTTTATGGAATAATTTGTTCATTTAGCCCACGCGTTTATCGCTTATGATTATAACATCTGCACCCATAGAAAAACAGCTACCCATAAGATAGCTGTTTTTGGTTTAGGTAGTACTTTAGTTAGCGCTACTTTTCTCGTATGGCTCAGCGTTGCCTTCGAGAGTAGCTGTCAAAGTATAACCGTCACATACAGTACCAGCTACAGACTCACCATCGGTATCAGTTGGTGATATGCAGGTCGTGCTTGCTACACCATCAACTGTGGTCACGTAGGCGTAGACGCGTTCAGCAGCGGCTGCTGCTAAGGTGGTTGTGGCTGGATCGGATGGATCGGCTAGAGCTTTATCGGCATCACCCATCTTAATTTCATTACCTTCACGCCATGCAGGCGTGTTTAAATCGGCTAAAGAAGGATAACCGCTGTTTTTAGCGAAATAACCCTCGAGCTGGCTCGAAATCGAGTTGATATCTGTTTGGCGTTCCGAGTTACGAGCTCGTTGCTGAATGCCGACGAACGTTGTGATCACCAAACCGGCCAAGATGCCGATGATCACGATAACAATCAAAAGCTCCACTATTGTGAAACCAGATTTTTGCTTAAGTGAGACCATGCCCACCCTCCTTAAGAATTTTTAGTTGTTATACTGTGACATCTGCTTGCCGGCTAGGCTAATAGAGCAGATAATCTAATCTTTATTATAACCATAAGACTTATGAAATCAAGGGGCTAATTGACGTTTTGGGAGATGCTGGCGATAGGGCCCATGACGTTGGCGGCGATTAGTCCGACCATACCGCCCATGATAACTATCATGACTGGTTCAAGTATTGAGCTCAAGCTATCAATGGTGGCGTCTGTCTCTTCCTCGTAAAACTCAGCAACTTTAACCAGTACCTTGTCGGTTTGGCCGGTTTCCTCGCCAACTGCTAGCATTTGCGGGACAATACCGGGGAAGAACTTGCTTTCTTGAATAGCCTGCGATAGCTGTTTACCGTCGACCACTCCCTGGCAGGCTCGTTCGACTTCTCGACGGAAGACTTCGTTGCCGAGCGCTCGGGCGGTGACTTTGAGGGCCTCGACAACACTGACACCAGCGCCAACCAGAGCGGCGAAAGTACGAGTGAAGCGAGCGACAGCTATCTTAGTTATTAGGGTTTTGAGCACGGGAATTTTAAGCAGTAGCCTGTGAAAATATAGTTTACCGCTCGGAGTATTGTAGTAGCGTTTAATGACAAAGATAATCACTGCTAAAGCTCCGACTATGATATACCAATAAGCAATTAGAAAGTCACTCAGGTTCATCATGGCAAGCGTCATGCCTGGTAGCTCGGCGTCGGGACCACCCAGCTCCTTTAAGATACCGCCAATGACCGGGATAACGAATATCATCAGGCCAAAGAAAGCACCGACTGTCAGCGTTAGCAGCACCAGCGGATAGGTTGAGGCGCTTTTGATTTTTTTGCGCATCGAAGCGGTTTTTTCAACCTGAGAAGCTAGGCGTTTCAAGATGTCGTCGACGATACCGGCGGCTTCACCGGCGCGAACCATATTTACATAAACATCGCTAAAGATTTTAGGGTGCTTTTCGAAAGCATCGGCCAATTGGGCGCCACCCTGGACGTCTTTAACTATTTCAGTTATGACATTTTTGAGGGTTTCATTTTCAGCCTGGTTCTGCAAGGTGGTAAGAGCGCGCAGTAGCGGGACACCGGCCGATACCATAGTTGAGAGTTGCCGAGTAAATAACACTAAGTCGCCTAGTTTTACTTTGCGCTGGAAAATACTCATCAAACGCTTACCGCCAGTAACCAATGTCACCTGGAAAGGTTTCATACCTTGCACCACTAAAGCTTCGATGACTTCGTCGCGGGTCATGCCTTCCATGGTGCCGGCGACGGTTTTGCCGGCTTGGTTGGTGGCGCGGTAGTTAAATGTTGGCATGTTATTCCCGGGTGGCCCTTAAGATTTCTTCGACGGCGGTCTGACCGCGTAGTGCCTTGATGAATCCGTCAATTTGCATGGTGACCATACCTTCTTTGATCGCCTGTATCTGAATATCATTACTAGTGGCGTTAGAAACTATTAGCTTTTGGATGTTAACCGAGTTGTCCAGAACCTCGTATATACCCATGCGGCCTTTATAGCCGGTTCGGCTACATTCATCGCAACCACCTGGTTTGGGTTTGTAAAGCCGGGAAATGGTTGAGGGTGTGCTAGAAGTTTCCTCGCCGATATCTTGGCCGATTTCCTGGCCCGCGGCGGCTTTTTCTAGGTCGTGGATACGCTGCATGGCAGCTTGGGTGCCGAAACCGAAAACTTTCGATATAGTCTGGATCTCCGACTCGGACGGTGCATAGTCTTGCTTGCAGTTTTTGCAAAGACGTCGGACTAGACGCTGGCCGACTACGACGCGGACAGTACTGGCAATCAAAAACGGCTCAATATCCATATCGAGTAGGCGAGGCAAACAGGTAGCGGCGTTGTTGGTGTGTAGTGTAGAGAAGACCAAATGTCCAGTTAGGGCAGCCTGAACCGCCAGGTCGGCCGTCTCGCCGTCGCGAATCTCACCGACCATGATAATATTTGGATCTTGGCGGAGCAGAGCGCGCAAACCATTTATAAAAGTCATGCCAGCTACTGGGTTAACCTGGGTCTGGTTGGCGCCTTTAATCTTATACTCAACCGGGTCTTCGACTGTCGAGATGTTGACATCTGCTTTATTTAGGAGCGACAGAGCGCTAAACAGGCTGGTCGACTTACCCGAGCCGGTCGGTCCAGTAACTAATATCATGCCGTAGGGCTGAGCAATGGCGGCGTTGACCTTGTCGAGTGACCAGCCCCAATAGCCTAGTTCTTCAAGAGTCGGAGCTTTGTTTGACTCGTCAAGTATGCGCATGACGACCTTCTCACCTTCGCTTATCGGAAGGGTCGAGACGCGAAGGGCATAGCTTTTGCCAGCGACCGATATCTTAAAACGACCGTCCTGCGGAACACGGCGCTCGTCGATTTTTAGGTTCGATAAAATTTTGATACGACTGACGAGAGCGGCCATGACATTGCGCGGTAGTTTATTGACCTCTTGCAGCACGCCGTCAATGCGGTAACGGACCTGGATATATTCGTCACGCGGCTCAATATGGATGTCAGAGGCGTTTGAGCGAATGGCGTACTCTAGTAGTAGGTTGACAGTTTTGGCAATGGGCGAATCCTCGGCGATATCATCTTCGCTAATCTCGGGGCTAATCTCTTTTTCGGTTTGAACTGCCATGACATCGTCGATTTCCTCGGCTACACCCTCGCGGTAGTTCTCGACAACTTGCAAGATATTATCTTTTGTCGCCAAGTGAAGTATATACTTTGGACCGATTTCTTTTTGAATAAAGTCGGCTGCCTGAATATCATCCGGATCTTCCATGGCTAGGTACTTAGTGTCGCCGTCAATCTTAAAGACGACAGCGTTGTACTGACGGGCGGTTTTTTCCGGTAGGGTAAGTAGGACCTCTTTGGTAACATCCTTCGGATTAATCTCAACGAAAGGTATATCGGCGTACTTGGCGTAGAGCTCAGTCAGCTCTTTGTCACTGACCAATTCGTTGCGCACAACTAAATCTTGCAGAGGCCGGTTGTTCTGCTTCTGCTCGTCTTTAATTTTGTCGAGTTGCTTTTCTGTGATGCGGTCGTTTTTCAGCAGTAGCTGCTCGACGGTGCCGTCGGAGAGTCTCATACTCTCACAGTATACGATATTTCTTATGCTTGTGACTAGGCAGAGGACGACTTAGGTGTTAAGGGGGGCTTAGTCTATAATATTCGCCATGGATTTGACTCTTACCTCGGCTGACGAGACCCGCTTACTGGCCCATAATATCGGTGAGCGGCTTCAGGGTGGCGAAGTGATTGAACTAGTCGGTGACGTCGGCAGCGGCAAGACCACCTTCACTAAAGGATTAGCTCTAGGTCTAGGTGTGCGCGACGATGTCCAGAGTCCGAGTTTTACCATATCGCGCGTTTACCAAGCTCGGGCCGACCTGACTTTGGCTCACTATGATTTTTACCGGCTACCCGACCCGGGTATTATGTCATACGACATTGCCGAGTCGATTGGTGATAGTAAAACCGTAACCGTAGTTGAATGGGGCGAAACGGTCGCTGAAGTCTTGCCCCGTGAACGGAGCGTGATAAGTTTTCGCTATGGGGAAACGGTTGATGAACGAATAGTCAGTGTAAAAACCAGCGATAAAGTTATAGGAGAAGTCTGTGCTGCTTGGAATAAGAACCGATAGTCCGTCAGTCCAATTAGTGCTATGTAATGGCGATGGGGCCATCGTTGAACGAGTCGATTGGCAGGCCGACAGGGCGTTAGCCCGTTATTTATTGAAACGGCTGGCTGAACTGCTCGAGCGCCACGGGACATCCTTTGCTAACCTGGAGGGCTTGGTGGTCTTCAAAGGACCCGGTAGTTTCACCGGTTTACGGATAGGTCTTAGCGTCATGAACACTTTAGCTTATTCTCAAAAAATCGCCATAGTCGGTACTAGCGGTGATGGCTGGCTAGCGGACGGACTTAAAAGACTGAGTCGGGGCGAAAATGATCAAGTCGTTTTGCCGGATTATGGAGCCGAGGCTCGTATCACCCTGCCCAGGAAATAAGTAAGTTATTTTAGGCGAAACTATCTTATTTGACCAAATAAACAGAGCGCACTATAGTATTTGTATCGAGTGGTCTGTTTAAAAATAACTACAGTCCTCGATATTTAAGAACATTTTTTACTTGATATTGGCTTGCCTGATATTGTCCGTGGACTAGAGAAGTGATAGCGATGTCCGGTGACTAAACGAGCCTACTATAAGAAAGGACAGACTATGTTAGAGATTATTAGTGCCATCGTTGGTATTGTGCTTGGTATTGGCGGCGTGAGTGTTTATAACCAGCAGAAAGGCCGTTCGGGAGCCCAGAAAGCTGACAAAGTCTTGGCTGACGCCAAACATAAAGCCAGCGATATTGTACTTAAAGCCAAAGATGAAGCTTTAAAACTAGCCGAAGAAGCCAAAAGAGAAGAAGACCAACGGCGCAAAGAAATTCAGAAAGCGGAAGAGCGAGCCGCCCAACGTGAAGCCAACCTTGACCGCAAGCTAGAGGAGCTCGATACCCGCAGTGAAAGACTGCGCACCCAAGAAGACGAACTGGAAAGCCTAAAGTCAGAAATTCGCGAGATCCGGTCTAAACAGCAGGAAAAGCTTGAGAAAATAGCCAAACTTACCAAACAAGAAGCTGCCGAAAAACTATTACAGATGACCGAGCGTGATATTAAACAAGACATGCTAGGGTTGGTTAACAAGCTGCAAAAAGAAGCGGTTGATGATGCCGAAGAACGCGCCCAAACTATTTTGGTTAGCGCCATGGAGCGAATGAGTTCGGAAGTGACCGCGGAGCGCACCGTCACGGCTATTAAACTCGAAGACGAGGAAATGAAAGGCCGAATCATCGGTAAAGAAGGACGAAACATCCAAGCCTTGCAGCGGGCGACTGGTGTTGACATCTTGGTTGATGACACACCGGGCATGATAGTGCTTTCCAGTTTTGACCCCGTTCGTCGCCAGGTGGCGCGCTTAAGTCTAGAGCTGCTTATGAAAGATGGTCGTATCCACCCGGCACGTATTGAGGAAGTAGTCGAAAAAGCTCAGAAACAAATCGACAAAGACATCGACCGAGCTGGCGAAGACGCCGCTCGCGAAGTTGGTGTTGTCGGCATTCCAAAAGAATTACTACGTCTGGTGGGTGAGCTCAAGTTCCGAACCAGTTACGGTCAGAATGTTCTCAAACATTCGACTGAAATGGCTCATTTAGCCGGTCTGATAGCTGAAGAGATCGGCGCTGACGTACGTACTACTAAGATTGCCACTCTACTTCACGATATGGGCAAAGCCGTCACGCACCGCATGGAAGGCAAGCACCATCACATCGGCGAAGAGTTGGCGCGTAAATACGGCATGAGCGAAGAAATATGTCACGCCATTGGCGCCCATCATGACGACGTCGAGGCAACCACACCAGAGGCTTTAATCGTTCGAGTGTGTGACGCTCTCAGTGCGGCTCGACCAGGGGCACGTAACATATCGGCCGAGAATTTTGTTGAACGCATGCGCGACCTCGAAAATATCGCAACCAGTTTTGAAGGTATCGACAAAGCCTACGCTATCAGTGCTGGTCGGGAAGTTCGCGTTATCGTTCGTCCAGAATCTATCGATGACCTTAGTGCTATCAAACTGGCACGCGACATCGCCACCAAAATCGAAAGCACTATGCAATATCCTGGTACCATCAAGGTCAATGTTATACGGGAAACTAGAGCGATTGAGTTTGCCAAATAGGTACTTTTAGCCCTTAGCCAAAAGGCGCATCCAGCAAGGAGGCGCCTTTTTGGTATATGAGATATGAGATATAATATATAGTATGGCTGATCTTAGTTATCAAGATGTGCAGCGGGCGGTTCAGGACGGTACGCGTAACCTCCAGTCTGATGTTCAGCGTCTGTCAAATGACATGTCGAGTGTAGTGCCTCAAGCCCAGTTGATTGACGACTTGCAACGAGCCTTGCAGCAACTACAGAGTGAAATTCAAAGACACGACCCGCGGTCTGAAGCCTCGATGCAACAGTTGGTTCGGGATGTTCAGGAGCTAAAAATTCGTTTCGAAGCAGTTGAGCGGTTTTGCCGCGAAATGAGTGAATATTTTCGTGCACGTGCTGCCGCCGAACGTGAAGACAATGAATATCGCGGCGTAACACCCTAGTAGTAAATAGCTTTTTCTGATACAATTCTCCCTGTTCTTGAAGATTATCGGGGCGTGGCGCAGTTTGGTAGCGCGCGCGGTTTGGGACCGTGAGGTCGCTGGTTCGAATCCAGTCGCCCCGACCAGGAAGAATATGGCTAGAAAACTGCAATCGCTGATTTTAAAAGCTGTCAAAGGTTTAGCCTATAGCTCCACCTTATTACAATGGTTTTTCCTGTCGATTATCTATCTGAGCATTGCTAGTAAACAGTCTTGGTTTAACGACCTTATAACTCCGTCTAGCCCACGACCGGTTAGACCTGTCGATATCATTCCGGTAAGCATACCGACCCCCATGGTGTGGCTAGTGGGCGCAGTGGTGGTTTTGATTCTTCTAGTTGCGGTTGTATATACCTTCCGTCGACTGCCGGGTTCGATTGTGCACGGTGGTGATAAACTGACAGAAAAACCGGCCGACTTGTTGGCGCCGATACTGCTGAAACTGGAACGCCGCCACCCGACTAAAAACCGCCGGCTCATTTTGACACGCAGGTTGATATGGCTGACAAAAATCCTGGTCGTAACGTTACCTGTAGTATTGTTAGTACCGGTCGGCCTTTTTGGCTGGCCGATGAATTCAAGTGCCGCCTGGGCAGTGACTGGTTTTTTAACGGTTATGTCGATTTTCTGGTTCGTAGTTGAACGCATTCTTGCTAAAACTTTAAAAACCTAAAAGGCCGCTGGACGAGCTTAGCGGTCCTGGTATAAGAGGTCGATTTCTGCTACAATACGCTACGACCTTTACTGATATCTATTCGGGAAGAGTAGCCGGAGCGGCTGGCTTGGCCAGCGCAGCGCGCCCTACAAACCCTGAAAGAGGGTCTTAAGTAATCGGGGTGTGGCGCAGCTTGGTAGCGCGCACCGTTCGGGACGGTGAGGTCGCCGGTTCAAATCCAGTCACCCCGACCAGTAGAGATTTCATCTAATTCCGTCATCAAATTGTATGGCGGTTTTAGTTTTATAACAGGGGTAGAATCATTGCCTGCACGTAGGTTCGTAATAAACTCACTGCATATAGTATCTAGAACCATAATATCAGTGCTAGTTAGTAGGTTTAACACCTTAGAACGTGTGAGTTCGTAAAATTCCTGCTCACTTGGTAGGACTACATCAAGCTTGGCTAATTCTGCTTTATTATCCGCAATAGCCTCTTCATCTAAATGCAATAGCTGTTGGTACTGCTCTAATTTGCCCTCATGGTACTTCTTGTAATCATCAGGACTGTTAACCTGAAACTCTTGATACCGTGCATACTGCTGTTCGTTATCCTTCAGGGACTGCTTAGCTTCAGCAAGTTTACGAGTAAGTATAGCCCTATCAGAAGCAATGCGTTGCTCAAGTCCGTTTATATACATGCGATATGCTTGCTCACTCTTTTTGGTAAGATGGCGTAACTGCCACTCAATACCTGCTAGTACATACTTGGCACGGATAGCTTTAGGTAGTTTTATGCCTAACTTCTTTTGCTCTTCTGTGTTGTGGCGTAAACAAGCCTTGTTACGACAATAAAAACTAATAACCCATCTGCCTGTATTTTTGCCACGCCTTAAAGCTGTATGCTGGAATGCCATTGTTCCATCACAATAATCACAGATAACTTTGTTATGTAGTAAGCCATAATCTAGGCGTTGGTTGCGATTAGTTTTTACACTTGTAGTCCTGCCAAAGTCTTTAGCAACACCTGCATTGAGTTGTATGTACTCGTCTGCTGTTATTAGGGGCTTAAAGTTATATAAATCTACGAGGTTCGCCAGATTCTCACCATACTTATAGAGTCCACAGTAAAATGAATCTTCAAAAATGTTACCTACCATCTGTTTTGTAACTTTTATAAGTGTGGGCTGTTCGTCTTGGTCTTTACGACCAGTCAGCTTAGCGCCGTTCAAGAAGTCTGCAATATCAGTATTATTCATACCGCCATAAAGTCTCATATCTACAGCAGTGCGGAGTATATTCCAGTTATATTCATCAGGTACAAAGTAGCCAGTAGTAGGGTCAACATAATAGCCCTTCTTCAGCACGCCTATATACTTACCCTCAGTAACCGTACCGACAGTACCACGCTTTACATCTACTGCAAGTTTGTCAGAGTACTGTTTAGAGGTAGCAAACAGTATACCTAACATCATTTTACCGTTTGGTGAGTTGTCAAACTGGTAAGTAACAAATGCTAAGTCTTGTATATCTTCATGGTCAATCATTTCTATGACTTCGCCAGCTTCTTTCATGTTGCGAGATATACGGTCAGGCGACCATGATATAAGCCCGTGATACTTGCCAGTCTTAAAGCCCATCAACATTACGTCAAAGATAGGACGGTTGCCAGACGTTTTAGCAGAGGCACTCTCAATAAATATATCTTCTTCACGCACAGTAACACCCAGTGCATTGGTGAGCTTTAGGCACTCTATGCGCTGATCATCCAGTGATCGTACCTGTTTTGCTTCATCGTCAGTAGACTTGCGCAGATATATAACATAACGGCGTTTTTCTTTAGGTAGTATTTTCTTCGATCCTTCGGTTGTGTCTGCAAAATAATTCAGTAGGTCGTTTACGGTACGCTCACTACTTCCAAAGGCTTTATCACGATATGCGGAAGTGAATGTTTGCTGTTTTTGTACGCTAGCAAGTTCAGCCTCGTCTATGAGGACTTTTGTTCGTTTTTTGCGGTTAGTATTACCTGTCGCCATATTAATTATCCTATCAATATTTTATCACACATTCGCGATTTAAGCAGTAAATACAATACATAATATAAATGTAGTACACATAACGTAACTATTGACATAAAAATGATAAATTGCTAACATCAAACCAATATGAGTAACGAGAATAAGAATACTAGGTTTAAGCGACTTGCTAAACAGCGAGGTGAGAGAATACTGAAAGATATCCAGTTGCTGGGTAATTTGAGTAATCGCAATAACTATGAATACTCGGACGCTGAAGTTAGGAAGCTATTTACCACAATAGAAGAAGAGCTGAGGAGCTCTAGGTCTAGATTCGCCGTCAAAAGAAAACGACAGATAGACTTATAGGAGAATGTATGAGTACAGAATTAATACCCATTGAAATCAAAAACCAGTCAGGTCTACTAAACAAGCTTGCGTCTGGCTACAATACGCTCAGCAGAACGCTGATGGAGTATATTGACAACTCTTTTGATAGTGCTGATGATTTCTTTGATGAAGAAAGCCAAACTTATACACGTTCTTTCTCTATAGACATAAACATCGATAAGCATAAGAACAGGATCTCTATCACTGATAATTGTGTGGGTATGAGCAAGGAAGCCCTAACTCGTCTTGCCAGTGAGATTCACGATTCGCAGAAGCTAAAGAACCAGAAAAAGGGGTCTTGGGTAAATGGTCAATTTGGTCTTGGCGCACACGCGTTTCGTCTATTCTCCGCCAATATGGCAGTTACAAGTAAACAGTCTGGTGGCGAACAGTGGTCTATTTACATAGACAGGAGCAAGGATAATGCAGAGATATACCAGCATCCACACGAGATCATTGATGATAGTGGTACGGTCGTAGAGCTAGGTGATATAGACAAGCAACAGATGAAGAATATGTCTATGTCAGAACTGAAGAATGATATTGAGAATCACTTCGAAATGCTCTTAAGGAGAAATGTTTCCATACGTATAAGCGATGGCATAAACGAAGTTAAGTGCGAACCATTTAATTATGATGACGTAGAAGGTATACCAATCAAGGCTAGCATTAATTCTTGGCAGGTTAATGGGGCGACTACGAATGTATCTGGCGATAAGGGTGTAGAGGTTCATCTAAAAGTAACGAAAACACCACTAAACCGTTCTGTATATTTTTCTGGCAAAGGTAGGAAGATTAGTGGTGTATTAGATCTGCCATCATTTAAAAATTATGTTAACAACTACGGCAAGAAAAGAAATGTTTGGAGCAACCCCCTCCTGACGGGTTACATCGAAGTTGGATCAAACCTACAGCCTCGAGTTACTCGTGATGACTTCGAACCTCAAATCGGTAAGAGAACTGCGATATACGATGAAATATCTAAGTTGGAAGATGAAATCTTCGAGGCTATTCAAAAAGAAATGCAGAACAAACAAGATGAAGGTATGAAAACTCTCGGCAGTGCACTTACTGATATCCTATCCAAATTAGCAAAAGAAGATACTCTCAATTTGCGTAAGTTGGACGAGTCAAATCAGAAAAATCCTGAATTCGATAATACACCTGTTCAATTTGACCCTAACGATGAAGGTGGCAGTTTATTCAATACTGAAGGTGGTATTATTGTTGATCCAAACCCCAATCCTCCAGTTCCAGATCCACAGCCTTTGACGGAAGAAACCAGAGGAAACCCAGATCCTAATGGCGAAAAGACTGGTACGCCTGCAAAGCCTCAAAAACAAGGTATGCAGATTGAATTTATGTCAGTTGGTGATTCGGAGAGAGCAATGTATGGCGATGGCGTCATCTATATCTTTACTGAACACCCAGACTTTAAGAATCGAGTGGGTCGTACTCGTGGTGGCGAACTTGGTTCTGCAAAGGTAACTCCAAGACTTGCTAATTATTTGTCTGCCGTCATATCATCAAAGTATAAAGAGCAGTTCTATCAACAGAAAAAACTCGAACCTGAGCGTGATAAAGTGCTTGAAGAGCAAATTGAATTTATCTTCAGATTTGAGAACCTAATGCAAAGCTTTATAGACCAATCTCTAGACAAGATTGGAGAAATCACTCAGTAATGAATCAGGCAGAAACAAACAATTTCCTTGTCGCATTGATCGATAAATTAACTCCTTTAAATAACGAATGGAGATTGACTAAGAATGCTATCAGGAAGATAGAGATAATGTGGTCAATAGGAAAAGAACTAGATAACGCTATTAAGACTAGTGATTTTGGCTTTGATCAACTATTGCGTACCATATACGATCCACACGGCAAGAAGATGTCTTACATTACTCGTGATCTATTGAGCTACAGCCATCGTATCTACACACATTTTGCGTCAACAAATGTCATCAATGAAAAGTTGAAAGGACTAACAAGTTACACATTGTTTCGTGAGGCATTTCCGCTTATAACTAACGATAAGTACAAGTTAAGCGGTGATCAGAAGCAGGCTATAATTATTCTGATTACAGACCCAAAATCTTCACCTAAAACTGTTCAGTCTAAACTCAAAAAGATGAAGCAGGATATCAGACCGATCAAGAATACTCGTAGTACGAAATCAGATCAATACAACCCAGAAAGCAAATGGCTTGCGGGGCTAAGGGAGGAAATAGTCTCATACTACAAGAGCAATGACGAGCTAGACATCGGTTCATTTCCGTTAACTCCAGAAGACGCAGAAGTATTGAAGGCTATCATACTTGCTATTGCTTTCGATAAATTACCAGAAGGTATTAACCCTGAAACGATTAGTAATTCAAATATCAAGCAGCTGTCCATGATCGCTAGCGCCAAGACCGAAGATAAGGCAAGGTTTAAAAAGTGGGGATTTGATACATACGCATTGATGACCTTAGCAGAGATGATCAATGTATTGTCAGATACAGATAAATACTACTTTGTCCGACAGAAGATCCTTGCTCAAACAAAGTAACAACAATAGGGCTAGCCTTAAAACAACACAATACTGTTTAAGTCACCCCTGAGTCCAAATGATATTTCGCGTTTTTTGTTTGCGAAATGGATATAACATCATCTTCTTAATTTTAACGTGTTTTTTGCGTATTTCACCCCTGAAGCGATTTGCAATATAGCCCTGTTTTACAACATTTCTTGATACAATAAGAGAGTCTAAACCAGTTATAGAGTTCCGCAAGTAACTTTGCGTGGTATTAAGCCTTCAAAAACGGCACCATGCGAAGTAATTAGGGCTTAATACTCTGTTACTGGTTTAGACACCAAGCGTGGTGTCGTTTTTATTTTAAGGAGATAATTTTATGACAGAATATGGTTCACAAAGAGCAACAAATGTTGAATACACTCCCTATCAACAAACTCAAGAATATATTGACCAACAAAGGCTTGACCATCAAAAGGAACAGGACAAGCAAGAACAAGAACTTCAACAGCAACAGTTAGCAGTACAGCAACAACAGCAAAACACGCAGCAACTGCTAGTAATCGGCGGTTTGTCGCTTGGTGCTGCCCTAGTGATTGTCGTAAGCATCTATCTACTCACAAAAGCGTTTAAGCGTAAAGACACTAAGTCTGGCAAGAAGTAGGAATAGGCATGTTTTGGATAATCCTCATCGTAGTAGTTGTTATTGTGGCACTAGGCCTCCGCTATTTGCGATACACCAACTCTGCAAGCGGAATGGCAAAGACTACCGCACGTACTATGCTCAGAAGCCTTACGGCGATACAGGGCAAACATCAGTACCCAATAAATACCGATGCTGGCAAACTAGAGCTATACAGGCGTGTTCTACAAATGCGACCTAGTTACAATGATGAGATGATTGACGAGCTACTAGCTAAGGCTGTACGGCTAAGTAAACCGATGTTCGGTGAGCCTGAGGGTGTGAGCTTTAATAACGTAGTCTATCTAGTCGTAAAGAATGAATACACTAAACAATGGCATAGAGAACCAACTAAATCTGAGCGAGAGCAGATACTTACTGGTATTGACTCAGGACTTAGTAAGTAGCACATAAAGTGATAGCCAAAAACTGCTAGAATCCGCCGATTCAACAGAGCTAAATGTATGGATATTTCATTTTTTGCTTATGGTATAGTTACGGCTTAAAGTAGTACTCCCTAAACAGGACTTGCACTACTGGGCTTGGCTGCCCCTACACCACCCCACCCAATCACATTAGCCCAAGCATTTAGACAGCAAATAATTGACGATATAATAATAGAATGACCTATCATAAGTTCAAGAAATTACCTGCCAATATTGGAAAAATTAGCCTAAGTAAAAGCGAGTCACTGATACCAAGCGATATTTATGAATACGCTAAGTCCTTTCGCAGTGTCTATACTCGTTCTATGCCTCTGTTAAAGAAGATTACCGACCCAAAATGGGCGACTCAACAAGAGATTAGGCAGTTGTACGGTAAAGCACAAAGTCTGGCGGTACAAATTGCTATGTCAAATGAGCTACTATTAAAGGCAATCCTGCTAGGTAGCACTGGCGAGTTCAGCAAAGAGCATAACCTTAAGAAGCTAGTACGCAGTCTAGATTTAAGATACCAAGACATTATCAAAAAACATCTTAAGGATAACGGGCTTAAAGATGGACACTGGGAGGAGGTGCTCAACATGTCAGCGCAAACCTTTATAACTGCTAGGTACGGCTTCGAGGGTAAGGGTTATGCGTTAGATTTTTTGACACTCCAATTACTCAATGAGGCTTTGGATAATATTTTTAATAACTACTTGCCCGACTGGACTACCTTAACAAAAGATGAGCAAAAAGACGAAAATAGATTAAAGAAAGAAGTTGATTTGATATTTGATGAAGATTACCAGAAGCAGCAAGCTGAAGAGCGGAAGTTTTGGCGTAAAGCCTTCAAAGATTAACTATTAATATAGGTTCAACGTATTTTACGTTAATCAACTACTTAGCTTTTTCTATGCCTAATTCTTTGAAGGTAGGTTGTTCTTTGCGTTTGCGTTGTGGAGCATTGAGTATCAACTCACGTCTTGCAACACTCTTCTTAACCTTATCAACACTCTTAGCCGTAGGGGTGGCAAACACCTTATCATCCCAGTTGGATGTATCTGTAGGTGATTTTTGAGGTGGTAATTCTGCATTGCCCATTGACTCTACTATAGCAAAAAGTCCATCTTAGAAGCACGTTCAGAACGTACAAGACTATCAAGCTTTAAGTTTAGCTCGGTTAGTCCATTTTTTAGGCTACCAAAGTTAACTAGCAGGTTATGCAGGCTTGTCAGTATAGGTTCGTTTGAAGTCGTAGTACCCCGACCATAGAAAATAGGCCATGGCCATTATGCCTTGGCCTATTTTCTATGCCTGAGTCAGTATGAAGCCAAGGCCGGCAGTTGGTATGCGGGGTTATTTTATTACTTTGGCAAAATCTTATTCAGTAGTGGGATTTTTAGCAAACCCCATATCAGAACCAGTATGGCCAGGCCAACAACAGCGTTCAGCCAAAAATTACCAGTTGGTTGAATTAGTTTGAGCACGACTACTAGCACAATGGCTTGTAGACAGTAGACGCTCAGCGAAGCGCGGCCGAAATCTAGCAGTAGCCACCCTAGGTACCGTTCTATCCATTTTTTACCGACATAGAAAAGTGCCAATAGACCACCGAACCAAACAAAACTGAGCAGAATCCGCGGTAAGGCCATCGGGTTATTCGAAAATACCGGGTCGACATTGCTGCGGATAGATAGGTAGGTGTCGAGACTGATACTAGTAGTGGACGATTCGACGTAAGCCCAGCCATGGACCATGAAATAGCTGAATACCATCGTAGCAAGCGTGACGGTTATAAGTCCAAATATTGTAGCGGCGCGCAGGCTCGGCCTGGCCGCGAACCAAGCCAGAATAGTCTCAAGCTTCCAGCCAATCAGGGCAGCGCCGAAATATAGCACTTGCCACTGCAGGGCTGCTTCGCTAAAGCCGAATACCACGCTAACAACATAGCTGACGGCCATGAGGGTGAAGAAGGCGAAGACCTGTTTTTGTCGGATAAACCACACGAAAACCGGCGTTAGCGCCAACATGATGGCATACAACCTGAGGAAATATATCCAGTCGCTGGCGTAATTCATGGTGACAATATTCCATATCAGCGCTGTCTGAGATGGCGCCAGGTCGGCCGTTGGTAATTCTGGCAGTAGGGCGTTTGAACCTGGTAAGTAGACGCTCAGCGCTAACACAATCAGAGTGACGATAACACACCATAACCAGAGCATACCGGCTCGTTTCCACAGTTTAATACTAAGGTCTTTGAGTGGTTCGCCAGCGCCTTTATAGGCTCTCAAATAGCCTATCAGCAGGCCCGAAATGAGGAAAAAGCCTTCCGCAGCCGAGACCCACAGCCGCCCCTGACCGGTAAAATACTGCAAAGGACTGGGCCAAAATTGCAAGTGATCCAATATGATAACCACAATAAAAAACCCGCGGAGCAAGTCTAGTTCAATAATGCGTCGAGCCGGCAGGGTCGGTTTTGACATAAAGACCATTATACCAACCTCAGGAGTGAAGTGTGGGGTTTAGCGCGGGCGACGACGAGCGGTTTCGCGGGCGTATTCGGCGAATGTGTCATCGATAATGTTAGGTTCAAATGTGGCGAAGCGATTTAGAACCGCCGCTTCGACTAAAACATCAGCCAGGCCAGGGTTTTTTGGAAGAAGCGAGCCGTGTAAATAACTGCCGAAGACGTTGTTATAGACTGCGCCCTCAGTGGTGTCCTCGCCGTTGTTGCCTTTGCCTTTAACTACTCTGCCTAGAGCCTGCTGGTCGTTGTCGAGCAAGGTCAGGCCGGAATGGTTTTCATAGCCAATCAAATCACCCCACCTTGATTCGACTATGGTGTTGCCGATCAGCCTTTCTGGCCCGCCGTGGGTTTCGGCATGGAATATGCCAATTCCTTTGATTAATTTGCCGTCGGAGGTTTTGAAAAAACGACCGAATAGCTGGTATAGACCGCAGATGACCAGCATAGGTACACCGGAGTCGGCTAATTTATGTAGGTCCTCACTAATTTTTATTAAATCTTCCTGGACAACCAGCTGGCCTGAGTCTTGGCCGCCGCCGCCGATAACTATATCGATATCACGGGGAAAAGCTTTGCCGGGGTGATGGGTGACCAGCTCGGTAGCATAGCCGTGCCACTCCAGCCGGCGCAAGAGCGTCAAAACATTGCCCCAGTCACCATAGATGTTCATTTCTCTCGGGTAGAGGTGGAGTACTCGTATAGGTTGTTTGCTTGTCATTCGATAGGCTCCAGTTTGTGGGTTTTAGCGAGCTCGCGCCGCAAGGCTAACATGGCAGTATAGGTGCAGTAGATGCGCCGCGGACCGCTGGTCTCTGACAGGAAAGTGTTTAAGCAGTCGGCAACGTCTGGTATTATTCGGCCGACTTCGACTTCGTCATATTGTAGTCGCAGTGCCATGTCATAGGCCCGTATGCCCGCTACGAAAGGTGCGTTGGTACTGGCAAGTTCGGTGAAGTCTACGTCCCATAGCCAGCTCATGTCGCGACCGTCGGCATAAAGGTCGTTGATGGCTATCATGGTGGCGGCTGGCCTATCGGCATACGACTTAAGACTTAACCGAAAACCACTCGGATTTTTAACCAGTACTATCTCGAGGGGTTGAGAATCTATTTCGACAGCTTCACCTCGACCGAAAGCCGGTTTGACTTCAGACAACTCGCCTAAAAGTTCATCCGGCGGCGTCTTGCCACCGTCGATCAGACGGACAAGTGTTAGGGCGGCGGCGGCGTTAAGAACGTTATATACGCCGTCCAGTTTAAGGGTGACTGGCTTGAGGTCTTTGCTGCCAAAAGCTAGGGTAGCTTTGTTACCCTTTAGCTTCTTCAGTAAGACATCGTTTTTGTTGAGGTGAGGGGGTTGGCTGGTTTTGAGCTTGCCGCCGTGTAGGTCAGCGTCGCTCGGGAAAAACTCAAACAGACTATCGTCAACTCCGAAATACTGCAGTTTTTTGTCACGCTCGACATGGACCGATAAGCTCCGTACCAGCTCATCGTCACGGTTCAAAACAACGCCGTCAGTCGTTCTTTTGACGACTTCAGCCAGCAGCTTAGCAGTATGGTCGATCTCACCAAAGCGGTCTAGCTGATCGCGCAGTACGTTTAATACCAGCGTATAACGGGGGGCGACCAGTCGAACAAAATGTACGGCATGGGCTTCGTCTAGCTCCAGCACGGCAATGTCGGCGTCAAGTTTGCCTTGGTCGTCGACGTGACTAAGTAAGCTAGAAACTATGCCGCGGGTGAAGTTGCTGCCGGAAGGGTTGGTGAATACTTTTAGGCCCTGAGCGCGCAGTAGCTGAACGATTATTTTAGTAGTCGTAGTCTTGCCGTTAGTGCCTGAAACCACCACCACGCCTCGTGGTAGATCCTCAAGAGCATTTTGCAAAAAGTGCGGATTAATTTTCTCAACTACTAGGCCAGGCAAGGCCGAGCCACCACCGCGCAGGCGCATAGTTTTCTTTATGAGACGGCCGAGCCTAATAGACTGTTTCTTTAACATCGATAGTTACCAGTATACCTCTTTTTTAGGACTGCCAAGAGATGTAGATGATACAATAAACGTATGTATGTGTGGGCATTTATACGCTGGTGGTACGGGCCTGGCTGGAGGGATCGTTTAACTGCCGCCAAATTGCGGCTGGCTAAGACGAGCGACTATTTTTCAATATCCTTGATGGCTCGTAATCTTTTTCAACCTTTTAGGCAAATCAGCGCCGGTTCGGTTCGTGGTAGCCTGGAAGTTCACCTCAGGGCTTGGCTGGACAGGCTAATATCACGTTTTATTGGCACGATCATAAGATCATTTATGATAATCATCGGCGCCGTCTGGTGGTTGGTGCTCGCCCTGACGTCTGTTGTATGGTTGGCTATCTGGGCGCTATTGCCGCTCATGCCACTTGTCGGCCTCGGCCTTAGTACGGGAGTGGGTCAATGAACTCTTGGTACGACTATACGTCCGAAAGGGCTCGCCTGGCGCGTTTGTCAGCGACGCTCAGCGGCTGGGTGCGTTACTTGTTTATTGGTCTGTTTTTCGGTTTGTTTTTAGTTGGTGCTTGGTTGGTTTATAACCGCGAGCCCTTAGGCTGGTTGCCGGCGAGCTTTAGCCTATGGCCGCTCCTGCCGCTGCTTTGGAATGAGCGTTACTTAAAAAACTTACCGGTCGGTAGCGGACAGCGGTTAGATGAACGCATTGAGTCACCGTTACTAGCTAGGTTGCCCGCCAGACTGACGCCACAAATTTTAGGCGAACATTTAGTTGGCTGTCAGAGCGTACATTTTATGATGGCACGTGCTGGTATATCACCGCAACTGGTCGGTGATATGAACGACCCGCAGGTTATTAAACAAGCCTGGGATTATGCACTGGCGCGGTATCCGGAAGGCATAGTCTCGGCAGCCGCTTTGTTTGCAGGACTAATCAAAACCGATGACAAGCTAAAAGCCGTTTTGCCGCATTTGCAGCTTGACCAGAACGATGTCGACTTGGTGGTTGACTGGTATGACCATCTTAACCGGCTGATAGTCCAACACAAACAACCTCGTTTTACCGGTGGTATCGGCCGCGACTGGAGCTTTGGCTACACACCACTTCTTAGCCGCTTCGGTGCCAATATCAGCGAACAGGTCATGCGCGGCGGCAATATGCGGGTCGATATTGAAACGCATCAGGAAGCGCTAAATTTTTTAGTTGAGACCTTCGGTTCCGGTGGCAAACAAAACGCTGCTCTAGTTGGGCCGACCGGTGCCGGTAAGACTTCGTTAATTCGGGCTTTCGCAGAAATGCTCATGCAGTCCGATTCGCCATTGCCGGCCAACCTTAAGTTTCATCAGGTTATCAGTCTGGATGCCGCTGCGCTGATATCGGCTGCCAGTGGCCGCGGGCAGCTAGAAGAATTATTAAACGCCCTGTTAGTCGAAGCCTATAAAGCCCGTAATATCATTCTATGCCTCGATGACGCCGAGCTGTTTTTCGAACAAGGCGTCGGTTCGGTCGACGTGAGTAAACTTCTCCAGCCGGTACTAGACGGCGGCGTGCTGCGCGTTATTATGACCATGGATGCCCAGCGCTATTTGCAGATTACCAAACGCAACCCAGCTCTTGGCCAGTCACTTAACCGTTTTACACTCTCACCGGCTGACTACCACGAAACCATTCGGGTCATGCAAGACCAGTTAATCGTCATTGAGTTCCAGAAAAAAGTTACTTATATGTACCAAGCGCTGCGCGAAGCCTACCGGTTGAGCGAGCGCTACCTCTATGATGTTGCTCAACCCGGCAAGGCATTGCAGCTTCTCGCGTCAGCTAGCCAGTACGCCGAAAATGACTTAGTGACGGCCGCTTCAGTCCAACGGGCCATCGAACAAACCGAAGGCGTCAAAGTTGGGGCCAATGTCAGTGGCGACGACAAAGCCCGTCTACTAAACTTGGAATCACTTATTCATGAGCGCATGATTAACCAAACGCGGGCGGTTTCGGTAGTCAGTGATGCCCTGCGCCGCGCCCGCGCTGGCGTTCGTAACGAACAGCGGCCTATCGGTACTTTCATGTTCCTCGGCCCAACCGGTGTAGGCAAGACCGAGCTAGCTAAGTCGCTGGCGCATGTTTATTTCGGTGGGGAAGACCGGCTGATTCGGCTTGATATGAACGAGTTCGTCGAACCGAGCGACGTCAAGCGGCTGATTGCCGACGGGGCTGACGATCCGCACAGCTTGAGTGCCCAGGTTATCAAGCAGCCTTTCGCCGTTATTTTACTCGACGAAATCGAAAAAGCTCATGACAGCGTGCTGACGACTTTACTCCAGGTTTTGGACGAGGGAATTCTGCGAGATATTCGGGGACGGGAGGTTAGTTTTCGTGACGCTATCATTATCGCGACCAGTAACGCCGGGGCCGAGCATATCCGAGCTTCTATTGAAGCGGGCGAAGAGCTGGAGCAAATTGAGCCAATTTTCGTTGACGGTTTGATCCGCTCCGGTGAATTCCGTTCGGAGTTTTTGAACCGCTTTGATGAAATTGTGCTGTTTAGGCCACTCAAACCAGAGGAGTTATTACAGGTTGTTGACCTTATTATCGCCGGCATTAACAAGACGCTCGAACCCCAAAAAGTTAGCGTTCATATTAGCCAAGAGTTGAAAGAATGGTTGGTGGCTAAAGGCAACGACCCACGCCTCGGTGCCCGTCCAATGCGCCGAATCGTCCAGCG
>JAEYUN010000011.1 GCA_023432475.1 Candidatus Parcubacteria bacterium
CCCTTGAACTCGGACTCAACTTCTTGGACGGTTTTGCCGCGCAGTAGCGCTAATATCTCCAACAGATTAGAAATGCCGGGTTGGCTAGTCTTGTCGTAGTTGACGGACGCTTTGTCATCGGTGGTGGCGCGCATGATTTTTTTCTTGGCCTCGTCAGGGCTGTCGCTTAGGAAAATCACACCAGCGCCAGATTCATCGCTTTTACTCATTTTCTTACTAGGTTCGAGTAGATCTTTGATACGCAGCCCTTGTTCGTTACCAAAAAACTCGTGTTGTTTTGTGACTGGTTCAGGCACAACGAATAGTTCGCCGAATTTGCTGTTCATGCGTTCGGCGATATCGCGGGTAAACTCAAGGTGTTGAGTCTGGTCATCGCCAACCGGTACATACTTAGCACCATATAGCAAAATATCTGCCGCCATGAGGACTGGATAGTTAAATAAGCCGGCACTAATCTGCTCGCTACCGACCTTACCCTGTCTATCCTTAAACTGCGTCATGCGCTCCAGTTGACCCATACCGGTGAAACAATCTAGTATCCATGTCATTTCACTGTGAGCTGGTACGAAACTTTGTCGGTATAGGTTAATACTGTCGTTATCAAACGGCAGCCCAGCGGCAGCGTAGACCCGTGCATTGTTTAGCACCGAGGCGTATAGCGGTTTGCCGTATTCGACCGGCGTAGTGAAGCTGTGCAGGTCGGGGATGAACATATTGATTTGGTATTCACTCGCATGTTTTTTAGCCATATCGACAATTGGCAACATGGCACCAAAATAATTGCCAATATGCAGGTCATTATTTGCCCGTATTCCAGTTAAGATAACGTCTTTCATTAATGACTATTATAGCTCATAAATCGATAATTGAACTGTCACTAAAAGAAAAGAACCCTGTAAGAGTTCTTTTCTGCAAGTTAGTCTTGAAGTCTTAGCGCTTCGAGAACTGTTCGCGCTTGCGAGCCGAACGCAGACCATACTTCTTGCGTTCTTTTTCGCGTGGATCGCGTTTGAAGTGACCGGCTTTTTTGAGCGAGGCTTTCATAGTTTCGTCCATTTCGCCGATTGCTTTGCTGATAGCCAGCTTGGCAGCGTCAACCTGACCGCTAGTACCACCACCTTTGATAACCAGGCTGACGTCAAATTCTTTTTGCTTACCGACAAGAGCTAGTGGGTCGGTTAGCTCGGCTAGTTGAGTAGTGTTGCCGTTGAAATATTCTTCAGCCGGTTTGCCGTTGACAACAATCGCCCCTTTGCCGCCGCTTAGGCGGGCGCGGGCGGTCGCTTCTTTGCGGCGGCCTAGACCGTAGAAATAGCTATTTGCTTTTGCCATATTACTTTACCTCCAGTTTAACTGGCTTTTGGGCTTCGTGAGTATGCTCTGACCCTGCGAAAACACGCAGGCGAGCCAAACGCTCGGGAGCTAGTTTGTTCTTTGGAACCATACCGCGGACAGCTTTTTCGATAACCTTAGTGACATCGAGCTCACGAACTTCTTTAAGGCTGCGCGACTTGATGCCACCCGGGAAACCGCTGTGACGGTAATAGGTTTTGGCTTCTTCTTTGTTGCCGGTGACGATCAGTTTGGCGGCGTTGATAACGATAACGTAGTCACCGTCGTCGACATGCGGCGTGAAAGTCGGCTTGTATTTGCCATTTAGACGAGTAGCGATAAAGCTAGCCAGGCGCCCCAGGGGAGCGTCGGAAGCGTCAACCAGTACCCATTTGCGGTCAATATCGGCAGATTTGAGTGAAAAAGTTTTCATGGTTATTTCTCCTCCGCTTTCTTGGCGGTCTTTTTAGGAGCTTCTTTCGGGGTGGCGGCGGGTTTGTCGGCTTCTTTGACGGCAGATATGTCGTCGACAAAGCTGATTTGGGCTAGCTGAGCATTGTCGCCGACGCGCAACTTGGTGCGCTTGATGCGCAAGTGACCGCTGGTGCGAACAGTTAACTTCGGTGCGATTTCGTCCACCAGTTTCTGAGCTGCGTCGATAGTCGACAGGCCGCCAATAACTTGACGACGGTTATGCAGGTCACCCTTTTTAGCTTTGGTGATGAGTCCTTCGACATAAGGCAAGACTTCTTTAGCTTTTGGCAAAGTCGTCTCGATAGTGCCGTAGGTCACCAAGCTAGTAGCCAAACCCTTGATAAGAGCCCGGCGAGGGCCAGCTTCGCGGCGGAATTTACGTCCTTTATATCCGTGTCGGTGCATAAACTAGAACTCCATCTCCGCTAGGGCGTCCTTGACCTCGTCAAGCGCTTTGCTACCAAAGCCCTTCAGTTCACGCAAATCTGATTCACTTAAAGTAACCAGGTCATTAATGGTGCGGATGTCGTTGTTAATAAGCGCGTTGGTAGTGCGAGCGCTGAGATTC
This sequence comes from Candidatus Parcubacteria bacterium, assembly GCA_023432475.1. GTDB lineage: Bacteria > Patescibacteriota > Saccharimonadia > Saccharimonadales > Saccharimonadaceae > JAPUDS01. The sequence goes on from JAEYUN010000011.1 coordinate 2,375, forward strand.
AGCTCTTCGATAGGCATCATCAGCTTATTAGCACTGTCACTATCGTTACCGACCAGGCTTGGAGCGGCTTCGATAGTGGTCGAGCCGGCCAGGGCCGTGTATTGGTTAACCAATATAGCGGCGGCTTCTTCGAAAGCGTCTTTTGGTGTCATCGAACCGTCGGTATCGATGGTGAGCAGCAGCTTGTCGAGGTTGGTGATTTGACCGACGCGGGTGTTTTCAACCTTGTAACGAACACGCTGAACCGGGCTGAAGAAAGCGTCAAGGGCAATCATATCACTGTGAATACGCTTGTTGCTGGATTCTTCAATAGTGCGGTAACCACGACCGGTCTCAACGACCAGGTGGATTTTAACGCTAGCTTTAGGATCGTCGATAGTACAGATAACGGCTTCTGGGTTAATTACCTCAACGTCAGCCGTCAACTTAATATCGCCAGCCGTAACTGCACCAGCACCTTTTTTCTCCAAAGTCAGCTCAACCGGTTCGTCACTAGCGGAACGCAAGTGAACCCCTTTGAGGTTTAGCATGATATCGACGACATCTTCTTTAACACCTTTAATAGTGGTGAATTCGTGGGTGACACCTTCAACGCGAAACGCAGTGAAAGCAGCACCAGCTATGCTAGACAGTAAGACGCGGCGAAGGCTATTGCCCAGTGTCATACCATATCCAGCGTGCAATGGTTCTACAACAAAGGTAGCACTGGTGGCATTGTGCTCGTCAATGCGAGCGAGTGTTGGGTTGTGAATTGCTTGTGACATCTCTTTAGCCTTCCTTTTAGCGTGAGTAGTACTCAACGATTAGTTGTTCGTTAATATCCGCTTCGGCATCTGCACGAGTTGGCAGGCCGGTTATCGTGATAGTCATTTTTTTCGGGTCGCTCTTGAACCAGCCGAACGTCGGTTGGTTAGCGTCTTTAATAACCTCATCTAGACCCGAGAAGTACCCGCTTTTAGTGCTTTTAGGACGAACTGTTAGCACGTCGCCAGCTTTTAGGCGAATTGACGGAATGTCGACGCGGCGGCCGTTCAACATAAAATGGCCGTGCCCAACCAGTTGGCGGGCAGCTCGTCGGCTCAGGGCAAACCCAGAGCGGTAAACGACATTGTCCAAGCGACGCTCGAGTAGTTGCAGCAGATTCTCGCCTGATTTGCCTTCCTGGCGGGTGGCTTCTTTCATAAGCAGGGAGAATTGTTTTTCCAGTAGGCCGTATAGACGACGAACTTTCTGCTTTTCGCGTAACTGCTGGGCGTACATACTAACCTTACCTTGGCGGTCTCGGCTGTGTTGACCAGGTATACCGCTTTTGCGGGCCATGATTTTGTGCGCTTTAGGGTGTAGGGCGTAGCCCTCCCGACGACTTTGCTTAACAATAGGGTCGCGATCTCGTGCCATATTAGCCTCTCCTTGCCTTTGGTGGACGCGTGCCGCCATGTGGTATGCCGGTTACGTCTTTAATACTGTCGATAGCAATGTCAAAGCTCTGCATACTACGGATAGCAGCGTCGCGGCCTAGGCCAACGCCTTTAACGAAAACATCTACTTTGCTGAGGCCAAATTGACTTTTAGCGATTTCGGCGGCTTTTTCGCTGGCGACTTGCGCGGCATAAGCGGTGCCTTTTTTGCTACCCTTAAAACCACAGGCGCCAGCGCTAGATTGCGACAAAACATTACCTTTGGTATCTGTGAATGAAACGATCGTATTATTAAATGTTGCCAAGATATGCAACTGACCAGTCGGGACCGATCGGCGCTGCTTTTTCTTGGTCGTCGCTTTAGCGACTGGACTTGAAACTGTATCTGCCATATATCAATCCTTATTTTAAGTCTTAGTTGCTGCCTTAGGTTGAGCGCCACCAACGGCAATACGTTTGCCACGGCGGGTACGGGCGTTGGTACGTGTGCGCTGCCCTCGACTAGGCAGGTTGTTTTTGTGGCGAACACCACGGTAACTCTGAATATCTTTCAAGCGTTTGATGTTATTGGCGACAACACGTTGCAGGTCACCCTCAACAACATAGTTAGCGTCCACTTCATCGCGTATAGCTTTGAGTTCGCCTTCAGTCAGGTCTTTGACGCGAGTAGTCGGATCGACTTGAGTGGCTTCCAATATGGCCGCCGAATGTTTCGGACCGACGCCGTATATGTAAGTCAAGGCGACATGGACCTGCTTTTCGTTCGGAATATCAACGTTAGCAATACGGGCCATATTTAACCTTGCCTCTGCTTGTTCTTGGGTTTCTTTTTGTTGATGACATAGAGCCGCCCTTTGCGGCGGACAATAATATCATCGGGACTGATTTTTTTGACACTGGCTCGGACTTTCACGAGACGTATCTCCCCTAGTTAGTTTAATGATTTTGAGCGTTAGGCCGCTCATCCTTAAGTCGGAAGCTGATTCTGCCCTTTGTAAGATCGTAAGGGGTTAACTCGACTTCGACTTTATCGCCCGGCACCAACCGTATGTAGTGCTTGCGCATCTTCCCTGACACGTGAGCGATTATCATATGACCGTTCTCGAGTTCGACACGAAACTGAGCATTAGGCAGTGCTTCTACTACCTTACCCTGCAGTTTGATGACTTCCTTGTTTGCGGACATAAGTTACAAACGTACATTGTACATTAAAATTAACAGCGTGTAAACAGATAAGAGCAACTTTCTTCAAATTGCTTGAAGGACTTAGTTGAATTAGTACTATTTTACCATATTGGGCACTTTGTAAACAATAAATTAGTGCTGAGCTAATAAAGCGAACACCCGCCCCCTGACCAGCGGGAGCGGTGTCGCTCGACCGGTCCGGTCAGGTAGCGGGATTGATGTCGAGCACATAGCCTAAGCCGTGCTCGATGGCGATGGCAGGAAGCATCTTTTTGGCAAGCTTAGCGTGGTTTTTGGCGGACGCCAATCTCTCCTCACGCGTAAAGTTACCGTATTTCATGCCATCTTTCGTCATGGACCTCAGCCAGTTAGCTGCCTCTGACTCATGTCCACGGCGGATTGCTTCAATGACTCGAGGGTCGCTCACACGACCGTGCTCATCGGTAAACCACTGGTGAGCATGGAAGGTAACATCCCTCTTGAGAGCTTCTTGCTGAAGCCTCTCCAAACTCCAACGTTTAGCCATATAGATATTATATAATTTAATAAACGCGAAATCAATAGTTGTCGTACGTAACCATCAGGGCGCGAGAGTTGACTTGGCGCAGGGTTTCAATGGCTACTGAGACCACGATAAGTAGTCCGGTACCGCCAATGGCTAAGTTGGCTGCGTTGATACCCATTTGGGCAAAGATATACTCGAAGGCGAATGGCAACACGGCAATCAGACCAAGCGCCAAAGAACCAAACAACGTTAAGCGGTTAACTGTGGTTGAGAGATATTTCTCAGTTTGCGGTCCTGGGCGAATACCCTCTATGAAACCGCCTTGTTTTTGCAGACTTTCACTGATCTCGCTACTGTTGAATACTATGCCGGTGTAAAAGTAAGTAAACAGCACCACCAAAAGGAAGTATGTCGCAGGATATATAAAGACTGTCCAGTCGGTGTTTGTCAGGTAAGTCGTGGCAGTTGGAGTTTGGAACCAGTTAACCAAGTTTTCGCCCAGACTGACCATATTGGGATTGTCCTGCATGGTACGCAATAATTGCCCGACAAAGGCCGGCAGAGCCAGAAAGGCGACGGCGAATATAACCGGTATTACCCCGGCAGTGATAATTTTGACTGGCAGAATGCTCTTAACACCCGAGTAGGCCGTATTACCGTGAACACGTTTGGCGTAGTTGATAGTTATGATACGCTGAGCTTCATTAATCTTAACCAGCAAATATAACACCAGTAAGCCGACCGCCAAAATGCCAAGTATCACCCAGAAAGCCACAGCATTGACGGGAACCGTAAACCAGTTAAATACGTGCAACATGTCAGCCTCGCTGCCAACAGTAACTAGCGAGCTCCAGACAGTCGAAAAAGTACTCGGCAACTGGGCAATAATACCGGCGAAAATCAGTAACGAGATACCGTTACCAATACCCTTTTCTGTAATTAACTCCCCTAACCACATCATGATGACCGCACCAGCCGTCATAGCGGTAACGGAAAGTACCCACTCAAACGGCGAAGTAGCGTCGAGCACGGCGGTATTGCCGGCGAGAACGGTTTGTCTAATAATCATGATAAAAGCAATCGACTGGAGCACTGCTAGAGGTACCGTAATCATACGGGTCCACTGGTTGATTTTCCGACGGCCAGATTCACCGTCCTTGTGAAGCTCTTCTAGGCGGGGTATAGCTTTAGTCAACAGCTGAGTGATAACCGAAGCGGTTATATATGGGCTGAGACCTACTAAAACTATACTCAAGCTCGCCAAAGCGCCACCAGTAAGCAGGTTCATGAAGCCGCCCAGGTCAGTCGAGCCAATAGCGGTATCGATAATTTGGCGCAGCGTAGTCGGTTCGGCAAGAGGAACCGGAATCTGACTTAGAAAACGGAACACCACTACCAAGCCAAGTACCGTGCCGATGCGCTTTAGCATGTCACGGTTTTTCAACGAACGAAAAATGTTCTTCCAGTTCATAAAGTTCAATAAGCCCTTCTTTTACTCATAATAGATTACCAGTTATTGCAGTGTTTTGTCCAGGGAGATGCTATTAATAAAGCACTCCGCGAAGAGTGCCTTATTAATAAGTAGCCTTTTAAAAACCTTGAGCTTATTTTTCTGCAGCGTTTTTTTCGGCTTTATCGATCTTTTTCAGGTTTTGACTAGCTGGGAGCTCGGCAACCGGCACGCTCTCAAACTTACCGCCTGCTTTTTCTATCTGTTTGATAGCCCCGGTACTAGCAGACTGGACTTTTATGACAGCCTTGCCGCTATATTCACCGCGAGCGATAATCTTAACGGTATGATACGGCGTAGCTATCAAACCGGCGTCGTATAGCTTGGTCGAGTCAATTGTAGCGCCTTTTACTTCGTTCAGTTGACCAGTGTATACTACTTGAGCCTTGGCTCGAAGACTACGAAAGCCACGCTTTTTCGGAATACGCTGAACCAATACGCCTTGGCCGCCCATGAAAGTAGAGCCAAACTTCTTACCAGTGCGTGAGCCTTGGCCTTTGGTGCCACGACCGGCAGTTTTACCCTGACCGGCAGCTATACCACGCCCAACACGTTTGCGGCTCTTGTTAGCAGTAAGGTTTAATTCGTTGTACTTCATTATTTGTCCCCTTTGGCTGCAGCCGTTTTAGCTTTAGGGCTACTCGCAGCCGATTTTGTCTTCGGTGCTTTCTTCTCAGCTGTAACCCACTGATCCTTAGGAACTAGGCTTTTCAAAGCTTCGATGGTCGCATAAGCGATATTAACTTTGTTGGTACTACCGAGGGATTTTGAAAGCAAGTCAGTCAGCCCGGTAACGCCGACGACTGAACGGACAACCCCGCCGGCGATAATACCGGTACCAGGAGCAGCTCGCTTTAGTAGGACGCGGGCACCATCTAGTTTAACTTCGACGTCATGAGGAATAGTTGCATTAACAATTGGAACCGTAATCATACTCTTCTTAGCTACTTCGGTGGCTTTAGCTACAGCCAACTGTACGTCAGAGCCTTTTGCGACACCGACACCAACCTTATTTTTGCGGTCACCAACTACAACTAGAGCCTTGAAGCGGAAACGACGACCGCCTTTAACGACACGAGCGACACGGTCGATGGCAATAACGTTTTCTTCAAAAAGCTTTTCCTCGCGCGGCATATCACTTCTGCGTTGATCACGACGCGGACCACCACCACGGCGGTCATTACCGCGCTGCGGGCGAGCTGGCGCTGAGGCCGGAGCTTGAGCGGTTGTTTTTACATCTTCAGCCATATTAGAACTCCAATCCTTCCTTGCGAGCAGCATCAGCAAAAGCCTTGAGCCTGCCAGCATATTTACGTCCATTACGGTCAAAAACTACGGTAGTAATTTTGGCTTTTTTGGCTTTTTTGGCAATATCGTCGCCAACCTTGGCAGCTTTTTCACTCATGGTGCCGGTCATTTTTCTACCCACTGTAGTGGCACTAACCAGCGTGTGGCCAGTAACATCGTCGATAAGTTGTGCCGAAACATGCAAGTTAGAGATTGTTACACTGAGGCGTGGGCGCTCAGCTGTGCCGCTAACGACCGAACGAACGCGGTTTTTGCGCAAGGAACGGCCAAGTAATTTTTTAGCTAGGTTATTCATGGCTTATTTACCTGTCTTTCCTGCCTTGCGAATAATAACTTCGTCGGCATATTTAATACCCTTACCCTTGTATGGTTCGGGTTTCTTAAGGCTACGGATCTCAGCTGCAACCTGACCAACTTGCTGCTTGGAAATACCGCTGACGGTAATCTCCATCTTGTTGACGGTTAGGTTAACACCTTCGGGAGCTTGGTATTTTACTGGGTGCGAGAAGCCAAGACTCATTTCAAGACTTTGACCGCCCCCGTTTACGCGGAAACCAACACCGTTGACTTCTAACTTCTTTTCGAAGCCTTTGGTCACGCCGATAACCATGTTATTGACAAGCGCGCGCATCAGACCATGCTGTGAGCGGGCAATTTTGCTGTCATCTTTTGGAGTGACAGTGAGAACGCCGTCCTTGACCTCAACGTTGACGGCTGGCGTGATGAACTGCTTCAGTTCACCTTTGGGACCTTTGACAGTCACATCGCCAGAGTCAACCGTGATTGTCACACCGGACGGAATCTCGATTGGTAGTTTTCCGATTCGACTCAGACTCATATTTACTCCTTTAATATACTTTCAGTAACAATTCGCCACCAAGGCGTTGTTTAATAGCTTCGACGCCAGTCATAACACCTTTTGAAGTGCTGACCAGAATAACGCCACGGCCGTTTTTAATCTTTGGAATATCACTGGCGCCAGCATAAACACGACGACCTGGCTTGCTGACTCGTTCGATTTCACTAAAGACAGGAGCTTTACCGGCGTTATGAATAGTAATCACCAATTCATCTTGCGGTTCCGCTTTCTCAACTTTGACGGCTTCTAGAAAACCGGTTCGAACTAGCTGTTCTGCTATGGTTTGTTTCAGCTTGCTGCTTGGGAGACGAACCTCATTCTTGCCAGCCATACTAGCGTTGCGAATGCGTGTCAGCATATCTGCGATAGGATCTGTAGATTGTAATGCCATATGTTCTCCTTTACCAACTTGCTTTCGTTACGCCAGGTATTTCACCTTTCGATGCATGTTCGCGAAAAGCTAGGCGATCCATGCCGAAACGGCGCATATAACCACGAGGTCGACCAGACTCGGTACTGCGGTTTTTCCAACGAGTGGGACTACTGTTCTTTGGCAGTAATTGCAGGCCTTCGGTGTCTCCGGCCCTTTTCAGCTCGGCGCGTTTGGCGGCATACTTCAAAATCATCCGCTGGCGCTTGGCGTCTTTTGCGATCATAGATTTCTTAGCCATTATTTATCTCCTTCTTTCTCAAACGGAATGCCAAACTTTTCTAAAAGCGGTCGGCTATGGGCTCGTTTTTCGGCGTCCATTACGAACGTGATCTGTAATCCGTGCAGGGTCTGAGTATCCTCAAAGTTAAGCTCTGGGAAGATTGACTGTTCCAAGATACCTAGGTTGTAGTTGCCGGCGCGGTCAAAACCTTTAGCCGGAGCACCGTGAAAATCACGAATCCGTGGCATAGCAACGTTGACTAGTCGATCCAAGAACTCGTACATCCGTTGACCGCGCAGTGTCACGCTGACGCCGACACGGTTCATACCTTTACGAATCTTGAAAGTTGCGATTGATTTTTTGGCCATACGATCAATTGGTTGTTGACCAGTGATTTTACGTAAAGTGTTAACAACAACTTCATGGAAGTGTTTGTCATCTTTGTGCTTGCCGATACCAGAACTTATGACGATTTTCTGCAACTTCGGTACTTGATTGACGTTGTCTAATTCCAGCTCTTTAACCAGTTCGCCGACGAATTGGTCACGATAGAGAGCCTTAAGGCGTGGTTCGTATGTAGTTGTTTTAGCCATTTAAGCGATCTCCTTTCCTGACTTCTTAGCGATACGGGTCTTTTTACCTTCTTTATTAAGCTTGTAACCGACTCGGCTGGTTTTGCTTTTAGCTTCGTCTACTACTAAAGCGACGTTACTGAGTGGCAAGCCTTTATGGACCTCTTTAGTGCCACCGCGCGGCTGTAAGCGATTAGGTCGGACATGACGCTTGATTGAGCCAATGCCTTCGAGATAAACTACAGCCTTGTTGGCATCAGTACTTTCAACTTTGGCGACTTTGCCTTTGTGGCTTCCGGCTATGACTTTCACTAGGTCGCCTTTTTTAATACGGAGTGTAGACATGTTAGAGTACCTCCGGTGCTAAGCTGATTATTTTGGCGTAACCAAGGTCACGCAGCTCGCGGGGAACAGGTCCGAAGACGCGAGTAGCACGTGGCTGCTTGCTATCGTCCACTATAACGGCGGCATTCTCATCGAAACAGATGGTGGAGCCGTCTTTGCGGCGAATCTTGTCGGTCGTACGAACGACGACGGCTTTAACTACTGATTTTTTCTTGACTGTACCGCTTGGGTTAGCGTCTTTAACTGTGGCGACGATAATATCGCCAACTCGGGCATAACGACGGCGAGTACCACCAAGTACGCGAATACAGAGAATCGACTTTGCACCACTATTATCAGCGACCTTTAGGCGTGATTCTTGTTGAATCATACTTCACCCTCCTCTTGGTTGGCCTCTTTTTTGTGCTCAAGCTCGGTGACGATCTCTTCTTCCTTAAGCTCAACTTGGGCGTGGCCGGCTTCGACAACACGGACTAATTTCCAGGTTTTGTTCTTGGAGAATGGACGAGATTCGACCAATTCGACAACGTCACCTTTCTTAGCCTGGTTATCTTCGTCATGCGCTGTATATTTGCGAGTGACTGTGTATTGTTTGCCGTAGACGGGATGCGTCTCGCGGCTAGTTTGGGTCACGACGATGGTCTTGTCTTGAATATCAGACGTAACAACGCCGGTTAGTTTGACTGCCATGTTAGGCATCCTCCTTTCCTGGGGCTAAACGTGCCTGCTCGACTATAACAGTTTGGATGCGGGCAATTAATTTCTTATAGGTGGATATGACATTCGGGTTCACTAGTTCACCGGCTGCCAGTGAACGTCGCGCGCTGGCTAGATCATCACGAACAGTCTTCAGGTCTGCAACCAAGGCTTTGATGTCTTTGTTGCGCAAGTCTTTAGTTTCGTAACTAACCTTAGTCGTTTTCACGCTAGCTTTTTTGTCAGCCACTTTGGTAGCTTTGGTTTCTTTAGCCATCTTAAGCTTCCTCCCTCATAATAAAGCGCGTCTTCACCGGTAACTTGTGTGCCGCTAGGCGCATAGCTTCGCGAGCAGTTACCTCATCGACACCCTTCATCTCGAACATAACAGTACCGGTCTTAACTTTGGCAACGAAAAATTCTGGGTTACCTTTGCCGCTACCCATCTTAACGTCGAGCGGCTTTCTAGTGACTGGAGTGTGCGGGAAAATTCGAATCCAAATCTTACCACCGCGTTTAATGTAACGGGTCATGGCTTGACGAGCTGATTCTATCTGACGTGAAGTGATGCGTTCGTTACTCAAGCTTTGCAGACCGTAGTTACCAAAGGCTAAGTAGTTGGACCTAGTGGCGACGCCGTCGTTTTTGCCTTTACGAACCTTACGGAACTTGGTTTTCTTCGGTAGTAACATGGCCTAGTTCCTCTCTCCCTTATAAATCCATACTTTGACACCAATAGTGCCTGCTGGGGTTTTAGCGGTAGCATTGTGGTAGTCGATGTCGGCTCGCAGAGTGTGGAGCGGCACCGAACCCTGGATCAATTTCTCGCGTCGACTCATTTCCGCACCGTTAAGACGACCGGCAACTTCGATACGAATCCCTTTAGCACCAGCATTCATGGTGTTCTGGGCCGACATTTTGGTGGCACGACGGAAGTTTATACGACGCTCTAACTGACGAGCGATGTTTTCAGCCACGAGCTTGGCGGCTAATTCTGGGCGTTTAACTTCTTCGATATTGATACGTACAGGCATTTTGACAATTTTTTCAATGTCATCTTTAACTTCTTGAACACCGGCACCACCGCGACCAATAACCACACCGGCTTTGCTGGTATGTATTGTTATGGTGACAAGGTTGGCGGAACGTTCAATCTCAATGCCATTGATAACTGCTCGAGTTTCGAAACGTTTCTCGACGGCTTTACGAATGGCGATGTCTTCTTGCAGCCATGCAACGTATTCTTTGCGTGTGGCAAACCAGCGAGAACGCCAGTTCTTGTTTACCTGCAAACGCATGCTTATAGGATTGACTTTTTGGCCCATATTATTTAACCTCTTCCTTCTTCACGCTGGCTTTCGGCGTCTTCTTCGGTTTAGCAGTGCCGGCGACGACTACGCGGACATTACTGCTCTTGCGTTGGAACGGTAAAGCGCGACCATGAGCAGCAGGGCGATAGCGTTTGAGACGTTCACCCGCGGTAACTGCAATTGTTTGGATAATAAGGTCTTTTTCTTGCAGGCCATGGTTATTAGTAGCATTGCTACGAGCGCTTTCTATCACTTTAGCGATAGGCTTAGCGGCACGCTTGGGCGTATGCTCAAGTATAACCAGGGCTTCGGCAACCTTGCGACCACGTACCAGGCTGGCGACCAGGCTAACTTTGCGAGGGGCAAGACGAAGACCTTTGAGGTAAGCTATTGCTGTCTTGTCCATACTACTTCGCCTTTCCGCCATGTTTACGGAATTTACGAGTCGGGCTAAACTCACCGAGTTTATGACCAACCATATTTTCACTTATATAAACCGGTACGTGCATTCGTCCGTTGTGGATAGCAATAGTGCGACCAACCATCTCGGGTGAGATAGTGCTGGCGCGTGCCCAGGTCTTGATAACAGTACGATCGTCTGAGCCGAGAGCCGCCACTTTTCTGGCAAGCTTGGCGTCAACGAACGGGCCTTTTTTGAGACTTCGGCTCATATTAACCTCTCTTCCTCTTCGCGTCGTGGCGACTTCTTACAATCATATTATTAGTACTCTTGCGAGTGCGTGTTCGATAACCTAGCGTCAGTTGACCCCATGGTGTCCGTGGCGCCTTGCCGGTGCCGTGACGACCACCGTCACCACCACCGTGGGGGTGATCAGCGGCGTTCATAACAACACCACGCACCGACGGGCGAATGCCCATACGACGTTTACGGCCAGCCGAACCGATTTTGACATTTTGGTGTTGTTCATTACCGACCACACCTATAGTAGCCATGCACTCCAAACGGAATTTACGAACTTCACCACTGGGCATACGGACAAGAGCATGGTCACCCTCTTTAGCCATTAACTGAGCTTTGGTGCCAGCTGATCGAACAGCTTGAGCGCCTTTACCGGGCTGAAGCTCAATAGCGTATACCTGAGTACCAGTCGGAATATTTGCAAGCGGCAGGCGGCTGTCAGGCTCGACGGGTGCCTTAGCACCGCTCTTAATCTTTGCACCGACAGACATACCTTTGCTGGCGATGATGTAGTGATAAAGGCCATGTTGGTCTTTAACGCGAGCGATCCTGGCAGAACGGTTAGGATCATATTCGATATGTTCAACTACGCCTTCAAAACCTTCACCGAGGTTGTGATTTACTAAGCGATAAAACTGCTTAACACCGGCGCCACGATGACGAGTTGTGATTCGCCCTTGGTTATTACGCCCGGCGGTTGATTTTTTGACTTTGACAAGACTCTTGACAGGCTTCTTGGTAGTGATATCCGAGAAATCCTGGCTGGTCATGCCGCGTCGGCCGTTAGTAGTTGGTTTGTATGCTTGAATAGCCATTACTTCTTCTCCTCACTAGCTTCGTTCTCATTGAAAAGGTTCAATTTATGACCCTCTTCTAGTCGAACATAGACTTTCTTGGTGTCGTGACGATTGGCCGTAACCGGCATCGCCCGCTTGCCGCGGCTCGATCGGACGGCTTTGCCTTTAGCGACAACAGGTCGGATATCAGCTACCTTAACTTGGTAGTCAGCTTCGATAGCCAGTCTAACTTCGGCTTTATTGGCGCTGGTTGGTACGGTGAAAACGTAGGTGCCGTTCTGAGCGCTTAAGTAAGCTTTCTCGGAAATCTTAGGAGTAACTATCATTATTTTGTCTCCTTTCCGAGCCAGTTCTTAACCGTCTCAAGTGCTGAATTTTCTATCAGTATAACGTCGGCGTTAAGCACATCGAAGACGTTTAGATAGTGGGCGCTCAACACTTTAATTTGGTTAATGTTGTTAGTCGCGCGGCGAACGTTTTCGTCTTTCGTGCTAACAACCAGCAACACGCGAGCCTCAGGATTAACCTTATGAGCTGTAAGTAAGGCGATTGCTTCCTTAGCTTTACCAGTCGTGGCGCTAAACTCGTCTATGACGGTCATTTTTTTAGCTTTGTTGGCTAGAGTCAAAGCTTGACGCAAAGCGACACGCTTCGAAACGACACTGAGCTTTTTAGTATAGTTTTGGTCACCTGTCGGACCGAAAGCGATGCCACCGCCACGCCAAATCGGATTGCGGGAGCTACCGAAGCGAGCACGCCCGGTACCTTTTTGCTTCCATGGTTTCTTACCGCCACCGCTAACTTCACCACGTTTTTTAGTCCTGGCTTGTGCACTGCGGGCGTTTGCTAAATAAGCATCGTAGGCAACTTTCAGCAATTCATGATTGGTCACTTCTACATTGAAAATGTCTTTTGGTAGGTCGGCCATATTTATTTCTCCTCTCCGCGGATTCTCACCATGCCGCGACGCGGACCTGGCACTGCGCCTTTTAGACCAATGACACCCTCTTTGGCGTCGACATACATAACAGTCAGATTTTTAACGGTAACTTGTTCATGGCCCATACGTCCAGCCATAGTCTTACCCTTGAAGACTTTCTGCGGATACATACTGCCGATTGAACCGACTTTGCGGGTATCGCCTTTACCACCATGAGTTTTGCGTTGACGATTGTAGTTATGGCGTTTGATAGTACCGGCAAAACCCTTGCCCTTACTAACTCCAGTGACATCGACGTTGTCACCAATCGTAAACAGGCTGACGTCAAATTGATCGCCAACCTTCATTTCATCCGAGTCACCGACTCGAACTTCTTGTAAATGTTTTGGTGTTATGCCGGCGTTTTTAACGTGGCCGGTCACGGCATTGCTCAGGTTCTTACCCTCACCATAACCTAGTTGCACCGCTGTGTAACCGTCTTTTTCGACGGTTTTCACCTGAGTCACGGTGACTGGGCCGGCTTTGACAAGCGTTACAGCAGTAGCTGCGCCGTCTTCGCCGAGGATTTGGGTCATACCAATTTTGGTACCGAGTAGGGTCTTCATGAGACGTCCCTTTCCCACTTAAAATTCTTGGCAACTGGTGGTATCTGAACGTGCAGACCTGCCGATTTACCAAGAAACTTGATATTTCTTAAAAGTAACTGATTGATTTTACCAAAGATACTACCAGTTTGTCAACAGATATGACGCTGGAATTATCACAACCTGGAGTAGGCAGCGCCAATTTGGGACTGCGTGGCACTTAAAGCCGTCTCAAAATCCTCAGCTGAAGCTCTAATATCTCCGTACGCGCCGGATAATTTATCCCTGGCACTAACAAAGCTAGCGCTGTCGCGTGCGTTAGTGGCAGCAACCAGTTCTATCCATAAACCCCAAACAACCCGAACTCGGTTGCGTAGTAGTTCGTGAGTCGGCTGAAAAGATGGCGAAACACTCAGTGAACCAAGGCTATCATTTAACGCCTGCCAGTTGTCTCTCTGGGATGATAAGACTGCAAACCTATCGGGTACCGACTCAGTGATCGGTCCAAGCAGGGGCCCTAATTCCTCTAAATATGCGGTTTGAAATTGTAAATCACTAAGGGCGGCTATAAAAGCTTCAACGCTGCTTCGATAAGCCGTGCAGTTGTCATAAGCTTGTTTAGAGCGCGGATATAAAGAGGCGAAATTGTCTAAAAAACCCCCTGGACACAGTGATTTGCTGGAAGACTCAAATTTTTGAATGAACTCTCCAATCAACCGGGAACTAAGTTGAGGCTGTTTAAGCGCTGGGGCGATATCCTGCGTAACTATTTCCTGAACACGAGAACGTGTCGCGCTAACAGACGACTCGTATCCTAGACGCACAATTTCAAGTACCAGAAGCATCAATAGTACAAGCGCAACCAAGCTTGTTATCAGCCAGCGCCAAGGCAACCGAATTTTTCTTCTCGAGCGATGTAGTGGCTGCGTTGGTGTTTTAGGCAATGGCGCTCGGTCGACCACAGGCGTAAGTGACACTTCAGGCTTGGCGTCATCTTCGACTATCTGTTGATGGCCACGGCGATTAGTGAAAATCTCGCTCATTCGGCAGCTCCGTTGAGCCAGATAGGCACCGCTACGTTGGGCACTTCAACCTGGCGGAGCAATTCAAGCGGTTGGTTCACTAAGGGTTGAAGGCATAAATCCATAGCCTCACAGGTTTTAACTCGCTCGGCACCAACCGCGCTAAAGCCTAGTAGTACAACCACTACTATAGCTGCAACACCGGCTATTGGTATGAAACGAGGAAAGCGCTGTTTCATACTTCTACTGTATACTACTAAGTATGAAAAAACGAGTCGCGTTAATGGTTGTTTTAGCAACCGTAGTATGTGGCTTAGTCCTCATCTATCTAATGGCTAAACCGGCCTTGGCTCCAAAGGTAAATCGTCAGCCGGAGCTGCTCCAAAATACCCCTAGAAAAATAACACTCACTCTACCTGGCGCTTCACCGATTGACGCTCCAGTAGAAGATTATAATCACCCTTCTAGCGTGTGGGTTGTCGTCAGTAAAGACCACCCGCTGAGCGAACAACAATACCGAGCTGACGATCTTCAGCTAATTACCTCCGTCAAGACACGCCCTGGTAAGTCAGCCGAGGAACGATCACTGCGAGCGGTTCTCGTAAAAGACCTTAATGATTTATTTGCAGCCGCCCAACAGGCTGGTTATGACTTTATGATCAGTTCAGGGTACAGATCTTATAACACGCAGGCCAGTCTGTATAATAGTTATGTTGGTCGGTCTGGTGAAATGGTCGCAAATACATATAGCGCCAAGCCTGGCCAAAGCGAGCACCAAACCGGACTAGCCTTTGACATTCGTCTGTCTTCTGGCGCCTGCTACCTGGATATTTGCTTTGGTGACATGCCGGCTGGCCGCTGGCTGGCCGAGGAAGCTACGAATTATGGCTTTATCATCCGCTACCCGGCTGACAAAACAGCTATAACCAAGTATCAATATGAACCGTGGCACCTGCGGTACGTCGGCCAGTCCTTAGCCAAGGCTCTTAAAAAGAGTGGCTTAACTCTCGATGAAGCTCGTCCATATCTGCAACATGCCCGAGACGAACTTATTAAAGAAAACTTAATTAGTGAGTAAGTTTTTATGAAACCATATATTTATTCGAACCAACGCGCCCTCAATCTACCAACTAAGTCTAGTTCTAAACCAAGATTAACTTGGCTAGTTTTGCTGTCCGGGGCTTTTTTGGTGTGGTTTTGGCCCACTAAAACGACGCTAGAATATCAGTACGACGAAATCATGAAGGCTGCTAAGACTCAACCAAGCGTCGCTGCTCAAGCCGAAATCGGCAACCTAAAGATAAATATACCGGATTGGTCATTTTTCAAAGACGGCGCCATCTGGAGTTTAGTCAACAAACAGGCTCAACTATCTAACCGATTTACGCCCGACCTGGTCGACTCGCCTATCGAGCACACTGGAAACAGCATGAAAGTTGCCGTGCAGATGTCTGGTAAACTAGAAGCCCTTCACCAAGCAGCTACCAGAGAAGGTGTTAGGTTAATGCTATCGAGTGCTTATCGCTCGGCTAATGACCAACAGGCTATATACGACAGCTATTTACGTAGCCATGGACAGGCATACGTAAATGATTATGTCGCCCGCCCCGGAACCAGCGAGCACCAGACTGGACTTGCGGTCGACATATCTAGTTATTCGTCGGCTTGCAAGGCGCAGGCATCCCAGTGCAGCCTGGACTTTAGTGCTATAAGCTGGCTCCGCAACAACGCGAGCAAGTTCGGCTTTATACAACGCTATCCAAGCGGCAAGCAGTCTATCACAGGCGTGGCTGGTGAGGCGTGGCATTACCGTTACGTCGGTACTGAACTAGCAAAACTATTAACCAGCAGCAACCTCACCTTAGATGAGTTCGTTGCGCAAATCGCTCCAGGTTATGCTAAATAAATTCTCAACATACTCTGCTAGTTATACTAGAATTAAGTGATATGATATGTTGTAATATAGCTACACCTACCGTGAAGACACTTCTGTCTTCGCACATTCTTTCGAGAGGAGGTGGCAACAGTGCTAACAAAAGCGCGGCTGGAAGAGATTAGGAATCAGCTACTCAAAAACGCTCAGAGCCTCCCAAACGGCTCGAAGCGAGTTGAGTTCAACCTCGCTAAGGGAGAGATGCCTAGTCAGGGCAATCTCAAGGCACTTAGTGAAGCGCTCTACCCTCACGTCGGCGGCTACTGGCTGCAGACATTCCGTGTATCACACGTCAGAACCGATAAAGGGAGAGAGTACATCGAGCTGCTCATCAAGCATCGCGATCCGCCAGACGATCCCTACCCGGTCTGACTTACCCGCACCCGCCTTACGTCGAGCCCGCCTCCGTAAGGAGTGCGGGTTTGACGTTTTGGGGTCTAAATAACGATGCCAACTGGCAAGAAATAACTCAGCAATGTCATGATAATCAAAATAGCGTATTCTATCTTACGATCAACCTGCAGCTTATCCCTTGAAGCCAGGAGCAGACCCACGAAAAGACCGAGTGGAAAACCGTGGAAAACCAACGGGCCCAGCTGCAACGGAACACTAAATTTCAACCAGAACGCCCCAAGCATCATGTAGACAACAAGCTTTAAAAAATAGATCGAATCCGGCTCGCTCAGCACTTGCCTAACCGAGCGTCGGCGTGTTTGTTTTTTAACCATAAGCTTCAGTATAACAGATTAAATAAATAAAGCGACCACCCGTTCGGATGGCCGTTCTATGTACACATTTATCGCTATTTACATGCGAATTTCTGCATCACACCCAGCTGGCAAGCTGAGGTTTTGCAGGCTGTCGATAGTTTTTGGCGTCGCACCGATAATATCTATCAGACGTTTGTGAACGCGCATCTCGAAAGCCTCACCGCCTTTTTTATAGACGTGCGGGCTCTTGACGACCGTGAAGGTACTACGACGGGTTGGTAGTGGAACCGGCCCGGCAATGCTAGCACCGGTGCGAAGCGCAGTATCGATAATTTGTTTAGCTGACTGGTCGATGACTTTGTGGTCATAGGCTTTAAGGCGAATTCGAATTCGCGGGGCTGCAGGTTGATCTGCCATAACTAATAACTCCTAATTATTATGTTCCGTAACCTGTGCATGAACCGTATCGTCTCACGTCACGCCCAGTTCTCGGAACGATTTATATACAGCAGCTAGCATACCAGAAAGCTCTTCGTTTGTAAATCTAGGATTGACACTCCCGCTCCGCTGTGTTGTAATATAAGTATAGTACACCGCTATTTTAAGGAAGGTTTACTCGAATGACAGCACCTGTCAGCCAGAAGTCACTCAATAAGGCCAAGGGTCAAATGATTGACACCATCAAGAAGGGGTACAAGACCTACCTCCGGTTCGATGTCGACGGCACCGTCTCGCGCGCCCAGTGCGACAGAATCGAACACGAGGTTTTCCTCGCGACGAAGCTGGCCTTCAAGGTAGACTTCGAGGAGTTCCGCTACCCCTTGGCGACCCTCAGAGAGCTTGTTGCAAGAGAGCTCTAGCCCCTCGCCCAAACCCCGCCCTCGTAGAGTCGACTCATGAACTCCGTTCTGGTCCTCCGGGACCAGGCGGGGTTCGTCATATATAACAAAAATACCCCTGGTTGACAGGGGTATTTTTTAATAATCCTAGAAGTAGAATTATTTGTTGATCTTGGTGACAACACCAGCACCAACCGTGCGGCCACCTTCGCGGATAGCAAAGTTCAAACCTTGCTCCATAGCAATCGGAGCGAGCAACTTCACCTTAAAGGTAACTGTGTCACCTGGCATGACCATTTCTTTGTCAGCCGGTAGCTCGACTTCACCGGTCACGTCAGTAGTACGGAAGTAAAACTGTGGTTTATAACCTTTGAAGAATGGTGTGTGACGACCGCCCTCTTCTTTGGTAAGAACGTAAACTTCGGCGTCAAACTCAGTGTGAGGAGTGATACTGCCTGGTTTAGCGATAACCTGCCCACGCTCGATATCATCACGCTCAATGCCGCGTAGCAGAATACCAGCGTTGTCACCAGCCTGGCCTTGGTCAAGGTTCTTCTTGAAGGCTTCGATACCAGTAACGACTGATTTTTGGCTAGCACGAATACCGACAATTTCAACTTCATCGTTAATCTTGACGATACCTTGCTCAATACGACCGGTAGCAACGGTGCCGCGACCCTTGATTGAGAAGACATCTTCAACTGGCATTAGGAATGCCTTGTCGAGGTCACGCTTTGGCTCTTCGACGTAGTCGTCCATAGCCTTAACGAGTTCCATGATGGCATCTTCGTATTTGGCATCACCTTCTAGAGCCTTGAGGGCTGAACCCTTGATGATCGGGCAGTCACGGTCAAAACCGTTTTTCTCCAGCAGGTCACGGACATCTTCCTCGACCAGCTCAACCAGCTCTTCATCGGCCATGTCCATCTTGTTTAGGAAGACAAGAATCTTTGGCACGCCAACTTGGTGAGCCAGTAGAACGTGCTCGCGAGTCTGAGGCATTGGGCCGTCAGCAGCTGAGACCACCAAGATAGCACCATCAACCTGAGCGGCACCGGTAATCATGTTTTTGACGTAGTCGGCGTGACCAGGCATGTCAACGTGAGCGTAGTGGCGTTTTTCGCTTTCATACTCCTGGTGAGAAGTGGCAATGGTAATACCACGAGCCTTCTCTTCTGGTGCGTTGTCGATTTGGTCGTAAGCGACAGGCTTGTTTACTTCACTTGGAAGCTTTTTAGCCAATACAGCCGTGATGGCTGCAGTCAAAGTGGTCTTACCGTGGTCGACGTGACCCATCGTACCAACATTGACGTGAGGCTTGCTTCGGTCAAAATCTGCCATAATGTAGATTTTCTCCTATTGTTTAAGTTGTATTCATCGCGACGCGAGCAAACACGCCGCGCGCATAAGAACAATTATAAGCGAAAATTACCTCTTTTGTAAAGGGTTAGCTAGCGGCAGATTATTTACTGCGACTAGCAATAATCTCAGTCGCCACATTTGGTGGAACTTCTTCGTACTGAGCCAGTTCCATAGTACTAGCAGCCCGGCCTTGGCTCATTGAGCGAATGTCGCCGGTGTAACCAAACATATTAGCTAGTGGGACGTAGGCTTTGATGAGTTTAGCACCGCCCATCAGGTCTTCCATAGCATCGATACGCCCCCGGCGGGAGTTAAGGTCGCCGATAATATCGCCCATGAAATCTTCAGGAGTCGTTACCTCAACATGCATAACTGGCTCAAGAATAACTGGCTTAGCTTGTGGAATACCGTTTTTGGTGGCCAATACACCGGCTAGCTTGAAGGCCAGCTCACTCGAGTCAACATCGTGATAGCTACCGTCGTGCAGTGTCGCTTTAACACCGATAACGGGATAGCCCGCCAAAATACCGCCCTGGAGCGTTTCGTCGATACCGGCTTTAACGGCTGGGCGGTATTCCTGCGGGACAACCCCACCCTTAATTTCATCAACGAATTCAAAGCCTTCGCCCGACTCGGTCGGTTCAAAGCGCACCCAGACATCACCGTACTGACCGCGACCACCCGACTGCTTGGCGTGCTTGCCCTGGACATCGGACGTACCACGGATTGTTTCACGGAACGCGACTTGCGGTTCGCCGACATTGGCCTCAACCTTAAATTCTCGTTTCATGCGATCCACTAAGATCTCGAGGTGAAGTTCACCCATACCAGACATGATAGTCTGGCCGGTTTCCTCATCGGTATGAATTCGGAAAGTCGGGTCCTCTTCGGCTAGACGCTGCAGGGCAACGCCCATCTTTTCCTGGTCGGCTTTAGATTTTGGCTCCACCGCAATAGATACCGGCGGCTCTTGGAAGGTGATGCCCTCAAGCGCAATTGGATGGGCTACGTCACAAAGAGTGGCGCCGGTGTAGGTACTCTTCAGCCCCACCACGGCGGCAATGTCGCCAGCACTAATCTCATCTATATCTTCGCGCTTATCGGCATGCATACGCACAATCCGGCCGACACGCTCTTTCTCGCCTGAAGTTGTGTTGAGAACATAACTACCAGCCTTTAAGACGCCGCTGTAAACACGTACGAAAATTAGCTTACCGACGAATGGGTCGGTGGCAATCTTGAAAGCCAAAGCGCTCATTGGTTCGCTGGCATCTGGTTTGCGAGAGATATCGTCACCTGTCTTCGGGTTTTTACCCCAAATTTCCGAAATATCTAACGGACTAGGTAGGTAGTCTACCATTAGGTCAAGAACCTTCTCGACAATCACACCACGACCATCACCGCCCGTAACCAGGAAGAAATCACCAGCCAGAACACGTTTGCGCAGTGCGCTCTTTAGTTCTTCGACAGTTATAGAATATTCACCTTCTTCCAAAAAGCGCATCATCAGTTCGTCATCGGCTTCTACCGCGTTCTCAACCAGTAGACTGCGGGCATTTTTGGCTTTTTCCAACATGTCGGCAGGGATCTCGCCAACTTGCAATTCGTGGTCATGATACTCATTATAGGTGTAGGCTTTCATGTCGACCAAGTCAACGACACCGCAAATATCTTTTTCGAAGCCAATCGGCAAATGAATCGGGAAAGCTTGACGTGTTAAGCGGTTATGGATACTCTCTAGCGACTTGTAAAAATCACCGCCAGTTTGATTGATCTTATTAATAAAACAGATGCGCGGCACGCCGTACTTGTTAGCTTGACGCCAAACGGTCTCACTTTGCGCCTCAACACCCATCTTGCCGTCAAAAACCGTAACTGCGCCGTCTAGCACGCGCAAAGAGCGCTCGACTTCAGCCGTAAAGTCAATGTGACCTGGCGTATCTATAATGTTAATCTTGTGCTCTTTCCAGAAACAAGTCACAGCCGCCGAAGTAATGGTAATACCGCGCTCACGCTCCTGTTCCATCCAGTCAGTAGTAGTGTCACCACCGTGAACTTCTCCAATTTTATGGCTCATACCGGTACGGTACAAGATGCCTTCGGTCGTAGTAGTTTTACCAGCATCAATATGTGCGATAATTCCGATATTACGGAACTTTTTCAAATCAGTTACTTTTGGTGTAGCCATAATATTAGCTTAGAATCTTCCTTTAATTTGTATAAATAATTGTGCCCACAGAAAATAAGGCTTTGGGTCTAGTATAACAGAGTTGAAAGCTTTCGTAAATAATCCTCTCCGACAGCGCCCAATTAGCCCGACTGTTTGTTAGGCCGCAGCCGAAACGTTATCGATACTTGAGGGTTGGTGTTTACGAATAGCGGGATGTATTAAGTGGGTTTTGGAAAACCGCCTAACCTTGAGTAATGCAGCCAGAACCTTTTTAACTTCTTCTATATTCATGCCGCTAAGAACCTCGCGTCCCGGTAGTAGATTTAATTCAGGCTCTCGCATGCGTTCTATTTTGCGGCTTAAGGCATCTAGACAGAGAGAGTTAACGCGCCGAGTAATCGCATGTGGCGATAGTGGAAGATGCTCGTCGATAATAGCCTTTAACCGCTTTGCTTCTCCGACTTCATAGACTGCTTGGCGCATCACTTCTATCGAAGGTCTGCGTGGCAATTCAAATATAAAGTGAGAGAAGTTATGCATTTGACGTGGTAAGTTCACTTTAAGAAATGACAACCCTCTAAACGCGCTGCCGACATCGCCTTCATCTTTGAATCTGACAACCGTATAGTCGGCTTTTGGCGTGGCGAGATGATGTTCGTCAAAATCACCGGTCCATACATAATTTGCAGTTTTCATTTGGCCGAGAAGCCGCCCTATCATTATTTCAGGCCGCGGCATTCCAAACTCGTCTATCGGGGCGGTGAGTTTATTGTTCAATACCACTTTACCGTTCTGGTCGACATCGAGTATATCTGTATGAGCATGAAGGGGCGCCAGGTTATGAAGGTTACGAATATATCGCAACCTTTCTTCCGTCATTTAGTACCCATACTCCGTTTTTGTTTTCACCATTACCTTATTTTTACCATAAACAAAAAGGGCCCGACAAGCCCTTTTTATAAATAACTAGTTATTAGCCTCTAGCGAAATGGGCAAAGGCGCGGTTAGCCTCAGCCATACGGTGAGTATCTTCCTTCTTCTTGAAGGCGGCGCCGGTTTCATTGACGGCATCGACTATCTCAGCTGCTAGCCTTTGATTATAGGGCGTGCCTTTTCGCTCACGGGCGCTTTGGACTAGCCACATGTAGGCGTAGTGATGAGCCCGGTGACCTTGGACTGGAAATGGTATCTGGTAGTTAGCACCACCGACACGTCGACTTTTAACTTCGAAATTCGGAGTGATATTTTTGAGAGCTTTTTCAAAAACTTCCAAAGGGTCTTCACTCTTCAGTTTGTTAGCGGCGATCTCAAGGGCGCTATAAACCGCTCGTTCGGCAACTAGTTTTTTACCGTCGAGCATGCTTTTGTTGATGAGTCGCTGAACTTGAGTCGACTGATATTTACGATCTGGCTGTAGTTGACGTTGCAGCTTTTTAGTAACTTTACGAGGCATGATTATTTATCCCCTTTCTTGCTGCCGTATTTAGAACGGCCTTGTTTGCGGTTATTGACTCCTTGCAAGTCAAGAGCACCGCGAACGATATGATAGCGCACGCCCGGTAAATCCGGGACGCGACCACCGCGCACCAATACGACGGCATGTTCCTGCAGGTTGTGACCTTCGCCACCGATATAAGCCCAAACTTCATGACCGTTAGTCAGGCGGACACGAGCAACCTTACGAAGAGCCGAGTTCGGCTTTTTCGGAGTCTTGGTTGTTACTTTGATACAAACGCCGCGCTTTAGTGGAGCGTCTTGATCGTAGTAGCGAGTTTTTAGCGCATTGTGAATACGACCGAGTGCCGGAGATTTCGACTTTTTCTCCGCGGTCTTGCGGGGTTTGCGCACTAATTGGTTAATTGTTGGCATAAAACTCCTGTTTTAGTCCTTTACATAATAAAATTTCGCCGACACCATAGAGTTTTTGACTCATCAGGCATCAGTTCCAGTAGCAACAGCTACTTGGTGACTCCTTACTCTTGAAGTTTTATGAAGTGTACACTATTTTCATAAAACGATTGGCTAGAGTTAGGACTGAAACTCGCTAGTTATTGTAGCATAAGATTGAAAATAGCGAAAGCCCACCGAGGAGCATCACCGGAGCTGAGCTCAACGGTTGGCTTTCGGTGGACAAATTCGTCACTTGAGTGGAAGGCCTGTTGCCAACCACACTTGCCGGATGCGCTCGCCGATAACCCGTGCCATAGGGTGGGATATCACCCTGCCCTTTACCGGGTAAACGTAGAAGTTGTAGAAACCCTGCCGGTGATCATCAGCCCTAACCTCTACTCGGTCGACGACGTCGGCCATGCGAACACGTAAGGTTTCGGCGACTCGCTGCATGCCTTCCAGGGTGACTTCCGGCACAATGTCAGCATACGGAGGCTTACGCTTGATTGTCATCTGCACAAGCACCCGCTTCCCGTTGTATGTGACGTCCATAAGAGCTCCCTTCGGGGTAGATTTGAGATCTTACATATATATTACATCATAGTTTGACTTAATATACAATACCACCCCGTGTGGAGTGGTATTGTAGTGCGTAATTCCGAGCCAGAGTCTTAGGCGTCAAAATCTTCGTCTTCGACCAAGTCGGGAGCTGGCACAAGGTTGCGCGCGCCGGTACCGACTGGAATCTTCCGGCCGATAATGACGTTCTCTTTCAAGCCATAGAGACTATCGACACGGCCAGTCACGGCAGCATTGATAAGCACCCTAGTAGTGTCTTGGAACGACGCGGCAGATAGGAAGCTATCGGACCAGATCGACACTTTAGTGATACCAAGCAGCAGTTGCGTGAATTGAGCCGGAGCTTTCCCGTCAGCCGTTAAGCTACGGTTCTCTTCAACAACCGACGCTTTGGAGACAATGTCGCCGGTTACGAATTGACTATCACCCGGTTCTTCGATTTGAACGCGGCTAAACATCTGTCGAACGATGATCTCAAGGTGTTTAGCGTCGACACGCTCACCTTGAGCGGCGTAAATCCGCAGGATCTCGTTGATGATATAGCGCTGGGTCGCTTCGATGCCTTTTAGACGCATCAGGTCGTGCAAGTTGATTGAACCGTTGGTGAGGCGGTCGCCTGCTTCGACTTCGTCGCCATCGACCACCATAAGTTGGCGATAGTTCGGAATCTCGTAGCGAATTGGCGTGTCGGTATTACCGGTAATAACCACTTCCTTATCCGTGACCTCAACGGTACCATCGAATGGTGCAATGACCGGCATAGACTCGTCGTCATTACTGGCAATGACATCACCCGCTATTAGCTCAGTGCCACTTGCCACCCGAACGATTTGGCCTTCTAGTTTGAGGCGTTCAACACGGCCTTTTTTAGGTGTGACCTGTACAACATACTTGTCACCGTCTTCCCAAACCTGAACCAGTCCATTAACTTCAGTTAGGAACGCTTCACCCTTCGGGCTGCGAGCTTCCAGAAGCTCATCAACGCGGGGTAGACCCTGGGTAATATCACCAGCGCCGGCCGCACCACCTTTATGGAAGTTGGACAGAGTCAACTGAGTACCCGGTTCACCGATAGACTGAGCAGCGATAACGCCGACTGGCTGTGAGTCAGCTACTAACTGACCAGTTGCCAAGTCCATACCGTAACTCTTGCGCGGCACGCCGCGGAGTGCTACGGCCGAGATCACGCTCATGATCGTAACTTGGTCAATTTTCTCGTCGGCCTGGATAGCATCGGCAATAGCTTGAGTTACCAAGTCGCCAGCTTTAGCGTAACCTGGGACGTCGCTCGCTAAGTAACGACCATACAAACGGGCACTAAAGTCCACCATGGTTTCTTCGGTTTCACGTCGGTAAATCGTGTAGCCTGTGTCGTCACCTTCTTCGTCCTCAACTGTGAAGACGTCTTGGCTGACGTCGACCAAGCGACGCGTTAGGTAGCCGGAGTCGGCAGTCTTAAGGGCTGTGTCAATCAAACCTTTGCGCGAAGCTCGAGTTGCCACGAAAGCCTCAAGTGTCGAAAGACCTTTTTTGAAGCTTGAACGAATCGGCAGCTCAATTTCGCGACCACTGGCATCAACGACCACGCCAATCATACCGGTAGCCCATTTGAGGTTACTTAGAGTACCACGAGCACCTGAACCCACCATGACGGCAATAGAAGTGTCTTCGTGTTGTAAGCGTTCTGCTAGAATTTCATCGACTTTTTTATCGACATTGCGCCAGGTCTCAATAGTTAAGTTACGGCGCTCGTCGTTAGTGATGAGACCATCTTCATATTGTGTAGAAATAGTCGCGGTGCGTTCGTCACCTTCGTCAATAGCTTTATCAACAAGTGGGACATCGAAATAGTCGGTCATACCAGTTGAGACCGATGAAGACGTGGCGTATTTCAGTGCCAGATCCTTGATATCGTCGGCGCTTTGGGCTGTCTGCTCGCTACCATAACGCTCAAAAATTCGAGCCATTACCTTGGAGAGAGCTTTTTTAGTCATGACGTCTTCGATATATGGGAAATCTTCCGGCAGAACTTCGTTAAATATCGCTCGGCCAAGTGTGGTAGTACGAACTTCCCCCTTAGTAAAGACACGAATCGGAGTCTGCAAGCGAATAACTTCACTTTGCTGGAACGCCAAAACCGCTTCGGCAACATTACTAAACGGACGGAGTTTATCGCTCTGAGCCAAAGGTTTAGCGTAGGTCAGGTAATAGCAACCGAGTACGATGTCCTGAGCAATATTCAAGATTGGCGAACCATCTGCCGGTTTTAGTAAGTTGTTAGTGGCACTCATCAAGTCGCGGGCCTCAGCTTGAGCGGCATCGGACAGCGGCAAGTGAACGGCCATCTGGTCGCCATCGAAGTCAGCGTTGAAACCTTTACAGACTAACGGGTGCAGCTGAATAGCTTGGCCTTCTATAAGCTTAGGCTGGAAAGCCTGGATGCTCAAACGGTGGAGCGACGGTGCCCGGTTTAGAAGGACGTATTTGCCTTCAATAACCGAGTCAAGCGCATCCCAGACTGCCGTATCACCCGCTTCTATTAGGCGAGTTGCACTACGGATATTGTGAGCAAACTCGTTCTCAAGCAGCCAGCTAATAACGAACGGCTTAAATAGTTCTAGAGCCATTTGTTTCGGCAAGCCACACTGATTTATCTTGAGTTCCGGACCGGCTACGATAACCGAACGACCAGAGTAGTCGACACGTTTACCGAGTAGGTTTTGACGGAAACGACCTTGTTTACCTTTCAGCATATCGCTCAGCGACTTGAGTTTGCGTCGACCGCCCACCGAGCTGACAGCCCGGCCGCCGCGTGCAGCTGAGTTGTCAATCAAAGCGTCGACAGCTTCTTGCAGCATACGCATCTCGTTGCGCCTGATAACTTCAGGGGCATTTAGGTCAAGCAACTTCTTTAGGCGGTTGTTGCGATTGATAACACGTCGGTATAGGTCATTAAGGTCTGAGGTAGCAAAACGACCACCTGTTAACTGAACCATCGGACGAAGATCCGGTGGGATGACTGGTAGAACCGTCATACACATGCTCTCCGGTTTAATACCGGCTCGTTCCATGCCTTCAAGCACCTTCAGGCGTTTCATGATCTTTTTCTTACGCTGGCCCTTGGCAGTTTCGGCTTCTTCAGTCAGTTCAGCGATAAGTTTGTGTAGATCTACTGCACGCAGCAATCGTTCGAGAGCTTCGCCGCCCATGCCGACTGCGATAATGTCAGCATATTCGTCAGGTAAGGCTCGATAGTCGTTCTCATTGATCAAAGCGTATTTGACCAGAGAATCAAGCTGGGCTTTTTTGGCTAAATAATTTTCCTCCAGCTCTTCCAGCTCACGCGTTTGTTCAGCGGCTAGCACCTTAATGTCGGCGCCTTCGACTTCGGCTGATTTTTCAAAGCGTATCTTGATAGCAGTTTTACCAGCTTCCATTTCGGCTTCTATATCGCTCAGGAACTGAGTCCGTTTTTCATCGTCCACACTCTCGACTATGTAACTAGCGAAGTAAGCTACTCGCTCGAGCATGCGAACTGGAATTCCAAGCAACAAGCCCATGGCGCTTGGCGTACCACGCATAAACCAGATATGCGCCACTGGAGCTGCCAGCTGAATGTGGCCCATTCGTTCGCGACGAACGATACTCTTGGTGACAAGTTCGCCGTTTTTATCGACCGCCGCTTCGCGTGATCGTACGCCTTTTAGCTTGGCGTCATGCGGGTTGATGTCTTTGACTGGTCCGAAAATCCGTTCGCAGAACAAACCATCCCGTTCCGGTTTTTGAGTGCGATAGTTGATAGTCTCAGGCTTGGTGACCTCACCGTAACTCCATTTCAAGATGTCATCCGCACTGGCAACAGCCAAGCGAACAGCATCAAAATCGGCGATGTCGGTGTTTAGAATAGGACGTGGCATCTTACGCCTCCTCACTTTCGTCTTCATCTTTATATTCTTCGGCTGTTTCAATACTCATGCCTTCTTCGAGTTCAATCTCGCCGAATTCATCGGCTTCGTCAGCCACAACAACTCCTTCGTCGTGATCATCGCTAGTGGCACTCTCGTCGACTATAACAATCTCGTCGGCTGGCACGCCGGAACCTTCGTTGTCGCTGAGCAAGACATGCTCGGCGTCAATAGTTTCACTGTCGTCAACCAAGTCGACGCGAAGGCCTAAGCCTTGCAGCTCTTTGACTAAGACGTTGAAACTTTCAGGAATTTTCGGACCGGTAATCTCTTCATTCTTGATGATGGCTTCATAAGCCTTAGCTCGTCCGTAAACATCGTCCGACTTGATAGTAAGCATCTCTTGGAGAGTAGTAGCGGCTCCATAAGCTTCAAGGGCCCAGACCTCCATTTCACCGAAGCGTTGACCACCATTTTGGGCTTTACCACCAAGCGGCTGTTGGGTCACCATGGTGTACGGACCGGTTGAACGAGCATGGATTTTATCGGCGATCATGTGATGCAGTTTGATCATGTACATGTTACCGACAGCGGTTTTCTCTAAGAAAGCTTCACCAGTACGGCCGTCGTATAACTGAACCTTACCGTCTTCTGGTAGGCCGGCTTTTTTGAGCTCACTGACAATTACATCGTTCGGCACGCCGTTAAATGGTGGTGTGGCGACTTTGTAGCCAAGCATACGAGCTGCCATACCTAGGTGGGTTTCAAACAACTGTCCCAAATTCATACGTGAAGGCACGCCAAGCGGGTTAAGGATAACATCTACCGGAGTACCGTCGGCCATGAAAGGCATGTCAGCTTCAGGTAGGATTCGGGCGACTACACCCTTGTTACCGTGTCGGCCAGCCAGCTTATCACCGACAGCCACTTTACGGGTCTGGGCGACAAATATCTGAATTTGCATCAGGACACCAGCTTTGAGCTCATGACCGTTTTCACGGCTGAAAACCCGAACGCCGACGACCTTGCCGTACTTACCGTTACCCATGCGCTGAGACGTATCGCGTACGTCTTTGGCTTTCTCGCCGAAGATAGCGCGGAGCAGTCGCTCCTCCGAGCTTAGTTCCTGCTCGCCCTTAGGAGTAATTTTACCAACCAAGACATCACCGGCTTTAACTTCAGCACCAACCCGCACAATACCGTCTTCGTCGAGGTGGCGCAGACTCTCTTCGCTGACATTCGGAATGTCACGGGTCACAATTTCCGGTCCAAGTTTGGTTTCACGAACTTCTACCATAAAGTCATCGATGTTAATGCTGGTCAGCTCGTCATCACGGACCAAACGATCACTCAATATTATTGAGTCGTCCATGTTGTAACCGCCCCATGGCATGAAGGCGACTATCAGGTCGCGACCGAGGGCCAGTTCGCCATCGGCAATAGACGCACCTTCAATCAGAATGTCGCCTTTTTTAACCTTGTCACCACGATTGACTTTGACTTTTTGGTTAATCGAACGGTCGTCGTTACTTTGTTCAAAGTGAACAACCGGGTAAATAACTATTTCTTTCGGTCCATATTTAACATGTACCTCGTCAGCATCGGCGCGCACAACCTCACCGGCAGCTTTAGCTACTACCAACTGTGGGGTATTGCGAGCAATATCGGCCTCCACGCCGGTTCCGACAATTGGGCTAGTGGTTTTAACTAGCGGGACTGCCTGACGTTGCATGTTTGATCCGGTCAAGTTTCGGTCGATACGGTTTTTCTCGACAAAGGGCACCAGAGCGGCTGTCGTACCGATAACCTGCATTTTACTGGCGTCCATGTAAGTGACCTCGTCGGCATCGACTTCAGCCGGAAACAGGTTTTTACGAGCACTGACGCGATTTTCGGCAAAACTGCCGTTGTCTTTGACAGAGTTGCCAGCTTCGGCGATAACCTCACGAGCTTCTTGGGCAGCATCCATATAAACGACTTCGTCAGTCACTTTACCCTTAACTACTTTGCGGTAAGGCGCTTCGATAAAACCATACTCGTTGATACGTGCATAGCTAGCTAGGTTCAACACCAGGCCGATGTTACCACCTTCCGGCGTCTCAATGATGTCAATTCGGCCATAGTGTGTTGGGTGAGCATCACGGACTTCAAACCCGGCGCGTTCACGGCTGAGTCCGCCAGGACCCATCGAGTTGAGACGACGTTTATGCGAAAGTTCAGATAACGGGTTTGTTTGGTCCATAAACTGACTGAGTTGAGAGCTAGCGAAGAACTCGCGCACGGCTGCTACCACTGGACGAGCATTGATCAGCTGGCCGGGAGTAACGTGCTCGATATCACTGACACTCATACGGTCTTTAGTATTGCGGTCCATACGCAGCATACCGATACGGAACTGGCGACTAACCAATTCGCCAACCAGTTTGATACGACGGTTATGTAGAGCGTCGATATCATCGGGTGCTTCTTGTGTGTTGTTCAGACGAATAATTTCACGAACAATGGCGATTAAATCGTCGATTCGCATAACGCGGTTCTCGGCGGTATTTGGCACTTCCATACCAAGCCGTTGATTGACTTTGTAACGGCCAACCCGGCTAATATCGAATCGTTTGAAGTCAAAGAACATCCGCTCAATCATGGTACGGGCATTTTCAACCGTCACCAGGTCACCTGGGCGCAGACGGCGATAGACTTCAACAAGCGCTTCGTTAGTACCGCTTGTCGGGTCTTTTTCAAGGGTGGCATCTATGTATTTAACGTCGCCATTATCGATGTCGTGGAAAAGTTCTTTGATGGCTTTGTCACTACCGTGACCAAATGCACGTAGTAGAGTGGTGACAGCAATTTTGCGACGTCGGTCAATCTTGACATAGATAGCACCATTGACAGCAGTTTCGAACTCCAACCAAGCACCGCGCCCTGGTATTAGTTTGGCACCGTAGTAATTGCGGCCGTTGTGGTTATCGGCCGTAAAGAAGATACCGGCACTACGAATCAACTGGCTGACGACGACGCGCTCGGCACCATTAATTACAAAAGTGCCACGTTCAGTCATCCATGGATAGTCACCCAGGTAGATTTCCTGCTCTTTGACTTCACCGGTAACTTTGTTGGTAAGCTCCACCGTCGCCTTAAGCGGCGCATCATAGCTGATATTATTTTCTCGAGCATAAACTTCGCTGGTTTTAGGATCTTCGAACCGGTAATCTTTAAACCGAAGTTCAAGTTTCTGTCCGGTATAATCCTCAATCGGGTTAATTTCGGCAAAAATCTCGCCGAGCCCGCTTGCCACAAACTCTTTCCATGATTCGAGTTGGTGACCGATCAAGTTTGGCAGGTCAAGAACGTGGTCTTCTTTGGTAAAATACACGCGCTTGCCGGCTTGCTGCTTGACATTGCTTGTAGCCATGTAGCCTCCTAAGCTGGTTTCTAGCTTAAATAGAGCTCTGATAGCGGTGGAGGTATATGCGCATATACCCACACATCAGTTTAAACATCTATTTTCAGCCTTTAGTGATATTCGTCTGGCGCCGAAGTTCACTAGGGGTGGCTCTGCAACGCAAAAACGCCTCGCCAATAGCGTGCGTCGACAGTGAGCCAGCCTATACAATCTTCATTAATTACTACTCTAGTGGCTGGTCTAAATTATGTCAAGTATTTATAGCTTAAATGTTGTCAAATTAAAACAGGCTCCTGCAGTATACTCCGGTCATCGCCTCGCGATGCCATCTCTATATACTACAGGAGCTTTCTCCCTACCCCTCAGGTTCAGTCGTAGTCGATCATCGGCGGGAACTCGTCGCTTCTGTCGAACTTGAACTTCAGCCACAACCACGGGTGCCGCCACCACGTCGGCGTCGGCGTGATTTCAGGACCATACATCTGATAACTCCTCCCAGAGCCGTCCCTACGCCTCGTCTTGATACCCTTCTTTGGGCAGGCGGCGATGGCCGTGACGCACCACGGACCACGCCTTGTAGACCCCGTAACGCCACATCATGGGCAGCTTTTTGTAAAGCTTGCGTCCCAGAACGGCTAGGGCATCCCAGAGAACACTCCGGGCTATTAGTGTCCCGTCCTTCTTGCGCAGCTGGGCTGCGACATCACGGAACGTGACTTCACTTGAATTATTCAAACGTCCTCCCAAGCTCGAGTGACCGTGATCCAAAAACCGATAACCCGTTTATGCGAGCCATCGACCTTTCTAGGTAAATATTATAACACTTATAGCTACTTTAAGCTAGAGATAACCTTATCGGCGATGCCATAACTAACGGCTTCTTTTGCATCCATCCAAAAGTCACGCTCCATGTCGGTTTTTACTTTGGAAGGCTTTTGACCGGTAGCTCTAGCCATAATATCTATAAGAACTTCTTTGGTACGAACTGATTCACGAAGGCTAATTTCTTGATCGGTAACCTGGCCGCGCGTCCCCCCATGGGGTTGATGCATCATAACGCGTGAGTTGGGCAGGACGAATCGCTTGCCTTTAGCACCGCTGGCTAGAAGTACCGCCCCAAAACTTGCCTGTAGACCAATACCATAAGTAGCAACGTCAGGCTTGATAAAATTCATCGTATCAAAAATAGCTAACCCGTCATAAACACTGCCGCCCGGGCTGTTAATATAAAGTGCAATGTCCTTCTTCGGGTCTTCATAGGCTAGGTGTAATAGCTGAGCCACCACAATATTAGCGGTGTGTTCGTTGACTTCTTCGCCGAGAAATATAATCCGTTCTTTCAAGAGTCTGGAATATATATCAAAAGCCCGTTCGCCGTCGTAATTCTTTTCAATAACTGTCGGTACCAAATAGTTCTTCATGATGATCCTCCGTGAGTTGATCTAATTGTAAATCAAAATTAGCACTCATGCAAGTTGAGTGCTAATAATTGTGCCTATGGGAAGCGCCCGCCGTAACGGCGAGCGCTGACACCCGGTTCAGTGACGTATTGGGCGGCGAACGCCGCGAAGCTCTCGGAGGATTAACCAGATGCCAATCCCGATTATGAGCGCTAGAGCAACCAGCCCGAACACGTTGACCATTTGGGGGAGACTCAGGCTCCCCAACCAGGTCCAAACCCTCGGCGCATGCTGAGCTAGCGCCAAGATCATTAGAACGGCCAAGAAAGCCTTGAATTTCACCTTTTCTCCCTATGTCGAGGAACGAGTGTACTTTTCTAGTATAGCATAAGTACTTTGTGTTGTCAATATATGGTGAGCGCCCCGGAAATTCCGAGGCGCTTGACACCCGTACTTCAAAGTTGCTTGAGGTCACGGCGGCGACCAGCCTCCAGAGCCACATATACGGTGGCGATCAGACTGGCGTTCAACAAGACAGACACAGTCCCTGCTCTGTCTGGTTCAGGAACCCAGGCTGTTACCACGATCGGCCAACCTAGAGCCATCACAGCGACCAGCCAGGCGACGGTATAAATGCGGTGCTTAACCGCAAACCATACAGCCGCGAGACAGACCAGCGTCGGGCTAGCGTAATACGCCAGCAGCGACAGAGTCATGATGGATCCTCCCTAGTCTTCCTGCCAGCACGCCCAGCCATGACCAGCAGAGCTACAAGACAGCACGCGATAGCGACTGCTGTCAGATTCTGCCAGGATCGACCCACGAGCAGCCCGATGAGCAGGAATGCATCCAGCAGGCTACGCTGGAAGAGATTCAGCACGACAGCGAACGCAATCGCCGACGTAGACCACCTGATCAGGTTGGTCTTGTTTCTTTCGACGAACGCGTGGTAGCGCTTGTACATCACTTCTCCTTCCAGGAGATTGGCTGATTTTTTAGGTACAGGTGTACTTTTTTATTATAGCACGGTTGGCGTTATTTGTCAATCTATTAACCAGATTTTAGAAGGGTTGCGCCCGCCAGTCCGAAGACTGGCGGGTAGCGTTACCGAGGCGGTTTAACTTGACTAGGTAATAGTTTCGAGCTTCTTGAGTGTTCGCCAGAAGGCGAAGATGAAGATGACGAGAACAATCATCACACCTATCACCCACTGGGCCCCCGCCCAAGCTATTACCGCAACCACTCCCACTGGGAATGATGAAAGCCCGAGGACAAAACGAGCCCTCCCGTCAGCCGTCAAGTATGTCAGAAGCAGTAGTATGAATGCTACTGCACTTGTCAGGACGGCTAATACCAACCAAGCAGCGACCATGTCAAAATTCCTCTCGGCGACGTCGATGTCGCATAGAACTACGGTAAACGCACTTTTTACTATAGTCGTTTAGGATAACCGCTGCAAACCTTAACTGTTTAGTTCAACCAGTCTAGCCAGAGTTTTTTCAGTAATAACGCGGTTAGCCAGGTCGCGGCGGGCATCTGGCGCATCGAGTTGTTCTTTCATATTAGGATACTGGGCTAGCATTTCAGCGTGACGAGCATCGAGTTCGTCGCGGCTAACATCTATATTTTCAACTTTAGATAGTTCAGCTAAGACCAAGCCTGACTGTACCCGGCGAACTGCTGCCGGTTTGAATTCTTTTTCGCTCAGCTCGTCTTCGTCCTTATAGCCCATTTGTTCGATGTATTGTTCGGCGCTCATGCCACGGTACATCAAGTTTTGACGGAAATCTTGTTCAACACTTCTTATTTGGTCATCAACTAGTATGTCGGGTACTGGCACATGTGAAGCTTTGACGAGCGCACCTAGCAGATCATCTTTAAACTTTTCGTCGGCTTGACGCTCATTTTGGGCAGTTAGTTCCCGCTCGATATCCTCGGTCAATGCTTTTAGACTCTCGAATGGTCCAACTTTGGCTGCCATAGCGTCGTTCACTTCAGGTACGGTAACCTGCTGGACTTTTTTAATAGTCACCTCGAAAACGACTGCTTGACCTTTGAGGTGTTCAGCGTGGTAATCTTTCGGAAATTTCAACGGTACTTCAAATTTATCACCTGGTTTATGACCCACAATAGCTTCTTCAAAACCCGGTATGAACGTGTTCGAGCCAAGGGTCAGGTCATAGTCGCTTGCCGTGCCACCCTCAAAAACCTCATCGTTTTTCTTGCCGATAAAGTCAATTGTTACTTCGTCACCATTCTCGGCCGCTCTTTTAACTTCTTTTTTCTCAGCTAGGTTTTTCTGCAGACGCTCAATAACTTCGTCAATGTCGGCTTTTTCAACTTTTTTTAGCTCGCGCTTGACCTTAAGATGTTTATAATCACCCAGTCTAATGTCAGGTATGATGTCAATAACAGCTTCGAATTCCAGTTCGGTATAGGGTACAAATTTCTTAACGTCGATCTTAGGCTGGTCAAGGACGCGCAGGGATTCGATGGCAATAATTTCGTTTAATGCTGCGTTGATGGCATGCTCAGCAACTTCGTTGGCGAGCAAGTTAGGGTCGAGGTTTTTTTCAGCGACATTGGCCGGTACTTTACCTTTACGAAAACCGGACACTTTAATGTCGCGCGCCAAATGCTTGAGGCCAGTAACTTTAGCTTCTTGTAAGTCTTCAGGACTTGTCGCAACCGTGACACTCACGGACGAGTCGGATAATTTTTTGAGGGTATGTTTCATAGCTGACCTATTGTAACAGATGAAGCTGGTTGTTGGTAGAAAGCCTAGAAGTCGTCTGGAGATTTACGCCGATAATCTTGGATAGTGGTGATAATTCTCTCTAAACCAGCTTCAGTCTCCGCCTCGGTCTGGATGTCTTTGAGGCGATAAACTTCTTCAGCAGCTTCTTTTTCGCCAATAAAGAGCAGGTAAGGTATTTTCATTTTTACAGCAGCTTTGATCTGTTTATCGACTTTGCGACCTGTTATATCGACAGCCACCTTGACGCCTTCGGCACGTAGGTCATATGCGACTTTTTCAGCATGTTTCATGACATCACCGAGCACCACCACATAAACGTCAGTGGTCGAACCGAGTTCCGGTACTAAATCGTGAGCTCGAAGAAACTCCTCAGTCGTAGTCGCTCCCGGAGCCACCCCCACTACCGGCATAGACTCGCCACCGAACAGAGTAACCAAACCATCATAACGACCTCCGCCGAACATTGCCCGGTTATTGTCAGGATGGTTATCAAATACCTCAAATACCATTCCGGTGTAATAGTCCAGGCCGCGCATGAGCGTAATGTCAAAGCGGGCGTTAGTAATGCCCGATTCACCCAAAAGGGTAAATAACCTTTGAATTTCGCGGACAGCTTCGCTGTCGAGAATCTCCTGGGGGAGTTCGGCCATAGTAGTAGCGCTGACCAGTTTGGCTATCTTGCGTAATCCCTCCTGAACGTATTCAGGTTCAAATATCTCACTAGCCTGGTCGCGAAATTGCTCGTTGCTTATCTTGCCGCGTTTATCGAACAGTTTAATCATTAGCTGAGACTGAACAGCGTCAAGGCGTAAATACTGCGCCATCATAAAGTTGATTAGGTTACGGTTGTTGATACGTATGGTGTACATGTCACGTTTAGCGCCAAAAGCCTGCATAACAGCGTCGCTAACACGGATAACTTCGGCATCAGCCACTGGACCCTCGACGCCAAACATATCGACGTTCAGCTGCCAAAACTCACGTTCGCGACCTTTTTGCGGTCTCTCATAGCGCATAAAATTGGCAATCGAATAAAGTCGTGCTGGCATGCCGAGTTCTTGCTGGCGAGCCGCCACCATACGAGCTATGCTAGGAGTCATTTCTGGTCGGATCGCGACATTACGCCCACCGCGATCGGTAAACTGATAAGTCTGTTCGTTGACTATTTCCTGCCCTGATTTGGCGGCATATATTTCCAACGGCTCTAAAAGCGGAGCGCCGTATTCTTCGTAGCCAAACCTCTCAACCACCAAACGCCAGGTCTCAAAGATGTAGTTTTGCAACCGCTTGTCGGCCGGATAATAGTCGCGTGCACCTTTGTAGCTTTGGGTGGAAAGATTCATCAGATGTTATTGTTGCATCTTTACCTCGAGATTGCAAGGAAAAGCAGTTATGTTTTAGGACGGATTTTTAACCACTGATACATGGCGATTCCGGCAGCTACACCAACGTTCAAGCTGCGGGTACTACCAAGCTGTTCTATATATCTAATCTCGTCGCTCAGCCTTAATAGTTCTTGAGATATACCATTAGCCTCTGAACCAAATACAAGCACGCAGTTAAGTGGGAAGTCAGATTGCGAGAGCGGTTTTGAGTCGACGTTGTTTTCAATTGCCACAATAAGCCGACCTGTCTTCTTCATCTCGTCGACAAACTCTTGAACGCTTGGGTAATAGTGAACATGCAAGTATTTGTCGGTCATCATGGCGCCACGCTTATTCCACTGACGGCGGCCGATAATATGAACATGACGTACGCCAAAAGCATTGGCCGACCGGACAATTGTACCCATGTTATAGTCGCGTTCAATATTTTCTACGGCAATATGTAGCCCAACGCCACACCTGTCTAGCTCCTCGACGATCTTTTGGTGCGGCCAACCTTTGAATTTGTCCACCACATTGCGGCTGTCTTCCATGCTGTATATCATAAACCACCAAAGATAATAACTATAGTCAGCCTTCTCTTGGCGACAAGAGTTTGTTACAATGTACGTGCTCAATCCCTAATAATCACGTGCGGCGGTGGCGGAATTGGTAGACGCGCTAGCCTTAGGAGCTAGTACCGCAAGGTGTGGAGGTTCAAGTCCTCTCCGCCGCACCACAAAGAGAAAACCGGACATACTGTGTCCGATTTTCTCTTTGTGTAAACTTTACTCACCCGTGATAGGCGTCCCTGTTTCGTGCCAAACATTACCTGAGCGTGTACTTCCGGGGCTAGCGCCATAGAAAATCAGCGCTTGTAGACTTCCACACTGCGGTGCATAAACTGTAGAGAAACGATTATTAAGGATTTTGATGTTGTTTATGAGGTGGCCAAAAGCGGCTAGGTTTGGGTCACTTATATCCGCTCGAACACAGATCGATCCACCCGCCACGACGTTATTTTGGAAAGTATAGTTCGATACCGCCCAATAGTCATGGTAAAGGTTAGCCGACGACGAACACTGCGACCCCGCACATATAAATGTATTCCCACTGACGGTGTAGTTATTGCCGCCATGTGTACTGATAGCTGAACGATGTGAAGACGCAGTCGTGTACTGAGCATAAATATAGCTATTCGTAACTTCCATGTTACCACCGACATAATCAAGATTAAGCTCGCCACTGCATACGCCGTCGGTTGTCGTGGTCGAACAGGGGTCACTACCCATCAGCATACCGCGCCCGACGTTTTCAATTTTGACGTGATCAAAACGATGTACCCCAGTTTTCGGATGACAACGTTGATAGACGCCCCAATCCGTCTCGCCAACCGCGCTGTAATCGATAGTGGTATATTCAACATTCAAACCGACCGGGCAAGCCGGCGAGGTATGCAGATTTTGGAAGTTGCGTCCGATATCAACTATGTACGTCACGGGTGACGTCGGCGCAATCTTGACGTCACGCACTGTCACATTATCATGATTAATCCGTAGCGTACCTTGAATACATAGATTCTCAATCACCTGACCATTGCTAGAGGTTGAAAATGTCCCGACATGAGTCGACGTACAAGCCTGACGAGCACCGGTATTACACGAGTTAGCGTAACCGACTAAGTTAGGTAATTGATAGCCGCCTGGCCCGACAGTTTCACAAGTATCGTTATTGGTAAATTTAATAGCTTGACCGCCCGAAGCAGAAGCGTCATTGACCAAGTTGGCATTCGTTGTCCGACTACCTGACTCTGCTTGCAAACTAGAGGGTGAGGCTGCGTTGATATTGAGCGCAACGAAGAACCAAACACTAATCCCTAGTAAAATAGCTACTCCCCCGACATATACCCAAGGATTTTTGATATTAAGACGTTTTAAGAAGTTCCGTTTATGGGTCATACTCTGCTTTCCCTTAACCTGTAAACGTATACCATGATAATACTTAATACTAACACAAGGCCTATTGTGGTCAAGCTAAAAGAAAAACGCCAAAATTAGGCGCTAAGACGGTAGAAGGCCAGCGCCGCGTCTCCGTAACTACGATTGTCCACCACAACAACTCCATTAACGGTCGGCGCTGACTCCCTACCTGGATATGATAGTACCATAAGCCCGTTCGGTTTTAAATACTTCGCTAGACGTGAAACTGTGGATAACTGCATATCATGATACGGCGGGTCAGCCAGGATAAAATCAAACTGTTTGTCGTCGGACGTTTCATCCCAAGCTGTCACAGTTGAACGTACTAGTTTAGCCGTCTCGCCAACCCTTAAGTTGGCGATATTTTGAGTAATAATATTCTGAGCCAGTTTGTCTTTTTCTATAAATAGTACGCTCTTAGCCCCGCGACTAAGTGCCTCAAAGCCGAGCGCGCCGCTACCAGCAAAAGCATCGAGTACGACGGCATCAGTTAAATCACCTACGATATTAAACAGCGAGCCCCTCACCCGTTCTCCCATAGGATGAGTTCGCCGGCCACTGGGCGCAGCAATGGTTCGCCCACCAAGTTTTCCGGCAATTATCCGTAGGTTCACGACAGACCTTTCTTCTGGAGCGCCCGCCAATAACATTCGTACCATGCGAGAATAACCATCCGAATAATGATCGGTGCCAGGGTCGTCCGAGTCATAGCCGCCATACGACTGGTCCAGCCTTTTTTTAAGAATTGATCATACATTTTAAGACTGGCTATTTCGTGCAGAGCTTCCAAAAACAGGGGCTCAAAACCATGATTCTTTAGTCTTATGATGTCATTGCCAGATGGACCAGCCCCTTCGAAACCAAGCGGTGTGATAGTCGAAGCTACACCAATCTCAAAATGAAAATGTGTTGACATAACCCCCTTAGCACCCCAATATTCCCAGTTATTCCTGATAAACTGCTTGGTCGAACCGCCTCCTGGCATGACAATCTTACTTTTCACGCTGGTTCTAGTCGTAATATCCTCACCACGCAACCTTTCCAGTTCTTCCTCAAACGGCTCGTGGTGAGCAGGAGTTAAACCATCAACCACTGCATGAGCCAACCAAGCAGCCTCAAAAGCCGCTCGAACTTGGTCATTTTCAATAAGTGCTTTCGTTAGATTTTCCCGGTGATTCGATATATCGTCCAACAACGCCCGGTCTTCTGGATCTCGGGGGTCGATAAAATGCCACGGCTCATCGCGGCCGGGACTTTTACGCTTGACGCCGTCAGGACCGTTGAGACCCTCAAAGTGCAGAATATCTTTAGTATTCGGGAATTTTAATGACCGTTTGAGTAAAGGTTTAAGCAGTCGATGCGCCACCCGGTCGATTTTTTGGTGTGCACCCATAACCAACCCGGACTTAGTCCTAATAGTTGTACCCGAATACATAAATTTAGCTTCGCTTAATAGGACAAACCTAAGGTTTTTCCTACCTTAGCGGTGTCGCGGAATAAATCCGTCGACTCCGGCTTGGCTTTTCCTTTCTGGTATTAACATTAATTTAGACTGGTCAGTCTGCGGTATTTTTGAATCTGTTGCCATAACTCAGTATATTGTAGCAAATCAACCCCGTCTTCCCGCAGCTGTTTAGTTGTGCGTCGCACCCGCGCCATCAAACGACTATCGCTGAGGCGGGCAAAGTTAAGGTTTAACTCGCCATGCTGGGCTCGGCCATAAATCTCTCCCGGGCCACGCAGCTCAAGGTCTTTTTCTGCCAGATAAAAGCCGTCATTCGACTTTTCCAGCTCGCGTAGACGCCGACTCGGTGCATCGGAAGTCGAAGTTATCAAATAACAATAACTCTGCAGGGCACTGCGCCCGACCCGTCCACGTAGTTGATGAAGTTGAGCCAAGCCGAACCGCTCAGCCCCTTCAATAAGTATGACCGTGGCATTCGGTACATCGACCCCAACTTCCACCACGGTCGTACTCACCAATATATCTATATCGCCAGCTGCGAAATCCTGCATGACGGCTGTTTTTTCTTCGCTTTTAAGCTTGCCGTGCAGGAGCCCCAGGCGATATTCTTTAAAAACCGACGCCTTCAAACGTTTCAACTCGGCAGTGACACTAGCTAGTTCATCGACACCCTCTTCTATCCTGGGACAAATTACATAGACTTGCCTGCCCGCAACAATCTGTTGCTCAACTGCGGCATACATTTGGGCCCGTGAATTCGGCGACACAATATGTGTTTTTATAGGCAAACGATTCTTTGGTTTTTCGCCCAGTAATGATATATCTAGTTCGCCGTAAACAGTCAGTTGTAAACTGCGTGGGATAGGTGTTGCCGTCATAGCCAGTAAGTGAGGCATCTTATCGCTTTTTTGCAAAAGCTTCTGCCTTTGTTCAACGCCGAAACGGTGCTGCTCATCTATAACCACGAAACCAAGTCGCGCGAAACTAACCTTGTCCTCCAACAGGGCGTGAGTACCTACCACCACGTCTATTACACCCTCGGCGATGCGACTATATAGTTCTCGTTTAGCACTTAGCTTAACCGAACCGGTAAGCAAGCCGACCGATACTTCAAAAGGAGATAGTAACTTGGTTAGTGTTTCGGCGTGCTGGCGGGCCAATAGTTCGGTCGGGGCCATAAACGCTGACTGAAACCCGGCCCGGTGGGCAATGTACGATACCAACCCTGCCACCACGGTTTTGCCGGAACCAACATCACCCTGCAGCAGCCGGTTCATTGGCTGACCGGCCGCTAAGTTTTGAATAGCCTCCCACGCCGCTATTCTTTGTGCCGATGTCAGCTCAAACGGCAAACGCCGCACAAAAGCCTGAGCGTCAGTGGCCGAAAACTCAATAGCGTGAGCATCTAGTGACTCGTTATCTTCACGGTTTAGGGTCGAAGCCAGCATGAGAGCTAACATCTCCTCAAAAGCCATCCGTTCTTTAGCTCGTTCCAGTTCTTCGACACTTTCGGGAAAATGCAGAGTGTGCACCGCGTCCGGATAGCTCATCAGTTTTTCGCGCCTTAACAAATCATCCGGAAGGGTTTCCGGCAGCGCAAGCATCAACGGTCGCAGTTCAAATAAAATCTTACGCAGCGTCACCGACTTTAGCTCGCCGGTTTGACGGTAGACCGGCACGATTCGTCCGCCGCTGGCAGCTTCACGCTGTGCTAGCTCGACGCTTGGATTAGTCAACTGATACCGACCACGCTGCAGGCCAAACTCACCAGAGACCAAAAACTCAGCACTCTGTCTAAGTTGAGCTACCCGGTAACTCTGATTAAACCAAACCACCGCCACTTTGCCGGTTTTATCAACCAAAGTTGCCTCTGTTATGTTCATGCCACGTCGCACCCGACGTGACGAAACGTTTTCAAAACGCCCTTCGAGGCTGACTTTACCTGGTTTGAGTGCTGCCACTGTTGTAATGTTGGAATAATCCTCGTAGGTTCTTGGAAAAAATCTAAGCAAATCACCCACGGTTTTTAGCCCCGCCGAACGTAACAGGTCGGCGGTTTTGGGCCCGACGCCTTTGACCTGTTCGATAAGAGTGGATGGCTCCATGACGAATCTACCGTACTAGAACGAAACTATTCTTGCCTTTTTTAATCAGGCTACGACTTGGTAAATCACATTCCCCACTGACCTTTTTGCCGTTAACTGAAATCGCGCCGCCGTCAAGCAGCCGACGGGCTTCGCCGTTGCTACTAACTAGGCCGGAAGTAACCAGAGCATTAATGAGGCTACCGGAAGCGGATACGGGAATTTCTTGGGCTAGCATGTCAATTTCCTCATCGAGCAATTGCTCGAAAGGTGTGTCGCCAAACAGTGCGGCGGTTACGTTGCGTGCCTGTTCAGCCCTAGCACCACCGTGCACCAGTTTAGTCACGTCATATGCTAGGTATTTCTGGGCTGTTCGCTCGCCTGGATTCGAACTGAACTCGGCCATCAGTTGGTCATATTTAGCGGGGTCTATATCAGTAAATATCTTCAAAAGCTCGCCAACAGTCGCATCGTCAACATTCAACCAGAATTGGTAGAATTTATACGGGCTGGTCATGTCTGGGTCAAGCCAGACGGCATTGCCTTCGCTTTTGCCAAACTTTTTACCGTTAGAATCTACTATGAGCGGTACCGTCCAGA
The DNA here is from genome assembly GCA_023432475.1 of Candidatus Parcubacteria bacterium. Classification (GTDB taxonomy): domain Bacteria; phylum Patescibacteriota; class Saccharimonadia; order Saccharimonadales; family Saccharimonadaceae; genus JAPUDS01. The sequence continues at coordinate 45,220 of JAEYUN010000011.1, forward strand.
CATGAGCCTCGGCATTTTCTAGTTTTTTTATCATTTGGGCGCCCGAGAGCATGTTACCCCATTGGTCGGATCCGCCAATTTGCAGCGTTGCGCCTTTTTCGCGGTAGAGATGCAAGAAATCATAGCCTTGAATAAGCGAGTAACTAAACTCGGCATAACTTATGCCGCTGGCACCCTCACCTATACGCGCTTGTACAAATTCGCGGTCGAGTAACTGTGTCATGGAGAAATGCTTGCCGATATCGCGTAGGAAATCTAAATAGCCAATGTTCTTAAACCAATCGTAATTATCAACTAGCTCAAACGCCTCACCTGCGAGAAGTTTTTTGTATTGCTCGGCGATATTTGCCTTGTTGGTAGCAACTTCATCAAGTGACTTAAGCTCGCGCTCTGCGTCTTCCTTTGGGTCGCCGACCATGCCGGTGGCACCGCCGACTAATACTATTGCCCTGTGCCCATGGGCAATCAGGTGCCTCACCAGGCATACCGTAGCGAGATTGCCAATATGCATGCTGGCCGCACTTGGGTCGACCCCTAAATAAAATGTCCGCGGTTCATTAATACCGCTCGGATCGGCGAAAGTAGTTTGGTTAACGAAGCCTCGCCAGATGAGTTCTTCAGAAATTGTCATATTGCTTACAATTGTACAGTATTTGTTTTGTCTTCACAGCATGAGCACTTTGTTGTGCTATAATTTAAGCTGAAAATGCGAGCACTAAGGAAAAGGGGTTAGTCGATGAAAAAGCGTTCAGGCAAGAGTTTGAGTTTGTACTCGAATCTGTCAAATCGCCACAAGGCCAATCGTGATTACAAAGCCCGTCGCAAAGCTGAGTATTTGGCCAGTTTACCAAAGCATCCTGTGAAGCGGATTTTATACCGGATGCACCCTAAAAGATTCTTCACTTATTGGTTTAGCCGCGAAGGTTTGATTATGGCCGGTAAAATAGCCGGTATCGGTATAGCTATTGTTGTTTTGCTTATTGGGGTACTGTTTGTGTACTATCGCCGCGAACTTGATGCTATAAAACCTGACGAGATTAGCAAACGAGTTCAGTCTACCGTCACTAAGTACTATGACCGTAACGGTGTACTCCTATGGGAAGATAAAGGTGACGGCAATTACAAGTTAGTAGTCAAGTCAGACGAAATCTCGCAAAATATGAAAAACGCCACAGTGGCGATTGAAGATAAGGATTTTTACAAACATGGCGGTTTCAGTCTAAGTGGTATTATCCGGGCTGCCTGGTCAAACTTAACCGGTAGTGGCACCACCCAAGGCGGATCCACCCTAACCCAGCAGCTTATTAAACAGGTTTTCTTCGCCGACGAAGCTAGCGACAGGGGCATAACTGGCGTACCACGCAAGATAAAAGAAGTTATTCTCTCTATCCAAGTGGAGAGTATGTATGACAAAGATCAGATATTAACTATGTACCTTAACGAATCGCCTTACGGCGGTCGTCGTAATGGTGTGGAATCCGCCGCCAAGACCTATTTTGAAAAATCCGCTAAGGACCTTAGTCTAGCGGAATCGGCTTTGTTGGCTGCCATACCTCAAAATCCATCGTATTATAATCCAGCTAATCTGGAGAATACCGGTGGACGCGAAGCTTTGCTAGCACGTAAAGACACCGTGCTTGATTACATGGCCGAGCAAGGCTATATCAGCAAAGACCAGGCTGAGGAAGCTAAAAAAGTAGCTATTCTCGATGCCGTTAAACCAGAATCCGACCAGCTACGCGACTCCAAAGCCCCGCACTTTGTCCAAATGGTCAAGTCCGAACTGCAAACCAAACTTGGCGCCAAAACCGTTGGTGACGGGGGTCTAACGGTTAAGACCACTCTCGACTGGGGTGCTCAGCAGGTTGTCGATCAAGCTATTGACGCCTTATTCGCCAGCAACGCTCCAGCTGCTAACCGCTTCAGTAACGGCGCTTCAACCATGATTGACGCACAAACCGGGCAGATACTGGCTATGCGTGGCAGTCGAGACTTTTACTACCCTGGCTTCGGCGCATATAACGCCGCTACGACGTATATACAACCGGGTTCCACTATCAAACCGCTGGTTTATTCAGCTTTGCTTAAGGGGAATTACGGTGCCGGTTCAATTATTGCCGACGACCCTATTCCGCAGTCAATTTATCGAACCGATACCGGGCAGTCGGTTCAGAACTTCGACAACAGATTCCAGGGAGCTATATCATTGCGCTCGGCTCTCGCCCAGTCGCGCAACATACCGGCTATCAAAGCCATGTATATCGCTGGTCGAGATCAAACCCTTGATACTATTCACGAGATGGGTAACTTAAGCTACTGCACGCTGGGTGTTGAAACTTCAGTAGGGCTATCGGCTGCAATTGGCGGTTGTACCACCAAGCAGGTTGAACATGCCAATGCTTTTGCTACCATTGCCCGCATGGGCGTTTATAAACCAGTAGCCAGCATATTGGAAGTGCGAAACGCTCAAAGCCAAGTGATCGACCAATGGAAAGACTCATCGAAACAAGTTCTTGACCCGCAAATCGCCTATGAAATTGCCGATATTTTAAGCGACAACAATGCTCGGGCTCCCGCTTTTGGTAGTAACTCAGTTGGTTTCCTGCCCGGCGATGGCGTTAAAATAGCGGGTAAGACCGGCACGTCCAATATTGGCGCTACCGGTGATGCCAATAACTTCTGGTTTGTCAGTTTTAGCCCTAAAGTAGTACTGGCTACCTGGGTGGGCAACAACGACCCAAAAATCCCTCTACGAGGCTTCTCCACCGCCCTAGGGCCGACAAACCGCAAAATTATGCATGACGTCCATATTAATGTTTTTGCTAAAGATGGTAGCTGGAAACCGAACGACTGGTTTACTCAGCCAGCTGGGCTGCAGCGGCTAAGTATTAACGGACGAAACGACTTCTACCCTTCCTGGTACAACAAAGCTAATGCCTCAAAAGAAGAAAAGATAGTCTTTGACAAAGTCTCCAAGAAGCGGGCCACCGACTGTACACCGGCCGCTGCGCGTATCGAAGTTGGTTTGCAGGCAGTCGAAGACCCTGTGACTAAGAAAAAATCCTATATATCAACCAACGGCTACAACCCCAACGAGTCCGATACTTTACATAATTGTGCTGATGTTAAGCCGCACATTAATAATGTTCAGGTTCAAAACAATAAGGTGATCGTGAACGTGACCATGGGCACCCATGCTCTACAGAGCATTACTCTGACAAGTGATGGTAACACTGTCGCAACTCTGAGCGTCAGCACTAGCGGTACCTACGATATACCCTACAACAGCACAAACGGCCAGACAATCACCGCTATTGTAACTGACGTCGCACTATATAGCAGCCCGCCCCTCAGCGACACCAACTAGACATTAGACACTAAAAGTGGAGCTATGGTCACGTAGTAACCTTACTTGTTTGCTAGGTCGACGAGTTTGTCTTCGGGATTGCGTGATTGGCTGCGCGGCGCTCGACGCCTAGTCTGACGCTGAGTAGGTGGGTTCATGAGACGAGAAGTTTTGACGGCTTGCGTAGCCTTGTTTGCTGGCGTTAAGTTATGTTTAGCAAATAGCATCTTGCCGGCAGCCGTCTGTAATACCCTAGTTGCTTCGACTATTATGGTCTGCCCTATAAAACCGCTAGCTTTATCGACTACCACCATAGTGCCGTCGTCTAGATAACCAACCGCTTGGTGAGAATCTTGCCCTACTTGAACCAGTTTTACTTCCAACTCTTCACCCGGTAGATAAAGGACGCGTAGTGAATGTGCTAATTCATTGATATTTATCACCTTGACAGCTTGTACCCTGGCTGATTTATTGAGATTATAGTCAATCGTACAAAGCTTGGCCCCCCACAGTTTCGACAACTTAATAAGCTGTTCATCGACACCATGTGAATCGGTCTTGCCATCTTCAACTACCCTTAACTCAACACCTTCGAGCGACTGTAGCTGTTCAATCATATCCAGGCCAAAACGGGCACGTTCACGTTTATCATGGTCAGCTTTGTCGGCCATAAACTGTAGCTCCCGTACCACGCTATTGGGTACTATGAGCGGCGCACTGAGAAGGCCAGAACGAGCAATCGGCAAAATCCGCCCGTCTATTAGCACGCTAGTATCAAGTATTACGCTGTCTTTTTCAACTTTATTTGGCTTGATGGATTTGAGAGTCAGGTAAGTTGTTTCACCAAACACGCCGAGCGTTACAAGTAATGTTAGTAGATCCATATTTTTGATTAATTCCTTTTTATAAATAAAATTATGCTTTTAGGTAAGTGTTGAGCGCTTCGCGTAAATCGGTTACAGGTTTTATGAAGCTATCGCGCGGCTTAGTTGACGGCGCGATCGCCCCAACAAAGCCCAGTTTTTTTGCTTCTTTGGTTCGACGGCTGCTCGCACTGACACTGCGTACTTCACCCGACAGTCCGATCTCGCCAAAAACGACTAATTTCTCGTCTAATTTTCGTTGAGCAGCCGCTGACGCAATTGCCATACATATCGCTAAATCAGCCGCTGGGTCTTGAAGACGCAGTCCGCCCACAACATTAATGAATATATCGCTCTCACCCAACTTTAACTTAGTGCGTCGCTCGAGAACAGCTATAAGTACATTGAGTCGGTTGATGTCAAAGCCAGAAGCTGTCCGTTTCGGGTAGCCAAAGTGGGTCGGGTTAACTAGGGCTTGAATCTCAACCAAAAGCGGCCGGTTACCTTCCATGGTTGCCAAAATAACCGAACCATCTTCCTGACCACGTTCGGCCAGTAATTGAGCTGATGGGTTTTCAACATGTTTTAAGCCCTCTTCCGCCATCTCAAATAACGCCACATCGGCGGTCGAGCCATAACGATTCTTAGCGGCCCTGAGCAGCTTGAAACCGCCGTAGCGGTCACCTTCAAACTGGAGAACAACATCGACCAAGTGTTCTAAGACTTTCGGACCGGCTATACTGCCTTCTTTTGTGACATGCCCAACTAGTACGACTGCAGTATTGGTCGCTTTGGCGGCTCTGATGATAACATTGGCCGAATTAGTGATTTGACTGACGGTACCAGGAGCTGAGGCTATTTCGGCCATAGACATCGTCTGCATCGAGTCTACCACAACCAGGCTGTAGGCACCGGTTTTTATAGTAGAAGCTATGTCATCGGCACTAGTGCTGGTTGCTAAGGCTAATTGCTCCGGGATCTCCTGGGATAGCCTATCACCACGCATTTTAACTTGGCTGGCTGATTCTTCACCGCTAACATATAACACTGGAGACTTACGGCCAACATGGAGGGCAATTTGCATTAGCAAAGTACTCTTACCAACACCTGGTTCGCCCGCCAGCAATATAACTCCCCCTGGCATTAAACCAGCGCCAAGCACGTCATCAACCTCATTAAAACCAGAAGATAAGCGGGTTGAAGTCGCCTCTACTTTTACGCTCGTAAAGGTTTCGGCTCGCAGCGGTCGTCCGCTTGATCGTTCAACAATAGCCTTTTTTTCTGCTGTAACAGCTTCTTCTACCAAACTATTCCATTCACCGCAATTCTCACAGCGCCCGCTCCATTTCGGATAGCGAGTCCCGCACTGCTGACAAACGTACTGATGTTTAGCTTTGGCCATTTATAAATTCGGGGTTGGAGATAATTTGCTATTGATGCTTTCGTTCAGACCTTCGACTGCTAAATTGAGAGCCTCTAACTCGGCCTTCTTATCATTATACGTGTCAATCGCTCGGTTAATAGCATCTCTTTCACTCTGCAGCGCTGCTATGCGCCGTTCGAGCCGAGTCTTTCTGGCATTAAACTCTACTGTAGTTGCGACACCAGACTGGTTCCAGGCGTTAAATGCGGCAATGTCCGAGTTTATCTGCGCCAGATCCTTGGTGTAGACAGTCTGACGAGCCGCCACGTCGGCCGCTATAGCATTAAGCTCAGTTACTAACCTAGTTTGGCTATTCTTCAGGTCGGTAAAAACTTTTTCGTATTTATTCTTTAGCCCTACCACAACTTGTCGGTCGACAAAATAATTTGAATAGTATGACTCGAGCTCGGCAGGCAAGCTAGCTACTTCGGTACCAAAGATCGAGTGCAGCTCGTTGACGACAGCGTTTGGTTCGGTTTTCTTGTAGCGCTCAATCAAATCTACCAAACGTGGTTCGGTAATAGTCTTTGCCAGAGCCAGCAGTTGGCTGTCTACTTGACTACGCTTCTTCTCATCAAGTCTATCGTAAGCAGCGTGCAACATCTCATGAGCGGTTGTCACCTCGACAATACCATTCAGCCGTTCGTCAGTTACCTTAAAAATATATATATGTTTTTCAGGTAACCGATAGCATCCCAGTACGACGGTTTGTTCGTTTTGCAACGAACCACAAGCTTGGTTAAAAGTGTTGTTGTTGACTATCGCAGCTCGAGAGGCGTATAAATAAAATTTTCCAGTATCGCTTAAACTAGCTCGCTCCACTGTTTGATTCAACTCTGAGGAAGGCTCAAATGCCCAAACCGAGAGTTGATCAAGAATCGGTTGTCGATAGGTAAACAGCAGTGCTGCTGAGATAAGTAGCAACAAGGACCACACGCCCGCCCACCATAGCCGCCAATGATGATTGCTCGGTTGGTGTTGGCTATGGTCGTTAGTTTGAGCTGCTTGTGACATTATGATTTAGTTATTTTACCTTCGTGCGTGACGGTTATTTCTATTTTACCGCGGCGTAACCCCACGACCAAAATGTCGCCTTTTTCCCAAGAATTATCCAATAGACCTTCCGCAATCGCATGCTCGACCTCGTTTTGAATCACTTGTCGCAGAGGACGAGCGCCTTTATGTTCATCGTAACCTTTTGCAATCAACCAGCGTTTAGCTCTCGGTTCTACGACCAGTCCGAATCCCTTGTGTTGTAAACGCAGACGGACGTCATCAATCAGTAAATCAAAAATTTTACCAACCTTGTCGCCTGTCAAAGCATGGAAGACTACTATGTCATCAAACCGCGCGATTAATTCCGGTCTCATCAGATCACCCAAAGCCTCTTTGGCTATAACCTCAGTTTCGGCGTGTACCGCTTCAAGTTCTCCTTTATTTTTAGTGCCTGTTGCGAAGCCCAGGGAGGCTTCTTTTTGCATACGCTCAGCCCCTAAATTGCTAGTAAGAATAATAATGGTGTTAGTAAAGTCGACTCGACGACCTTTGGCGTCACTAATATATCCATCTTCCAAAACTTGCAATAACAGTTGGAAGACATCGCGGTGCGCTTTTTCGATCTCGTCAAATAGCACTACACTGTATGGTTGGCGGCGAATCTTGTCAGTCAGCTGACCACCATCCTCGTAGCCGACATACCCCGCAGGTGCACCCAAAAGTCTTGAAGCTGTATGGCGCTCCGAAAATTCACTCATATCAATTTTGACAAGAGCATGGTCACTACCAAAAACCTCCCTGGCTAAAACCCGAGCCAGCTCAGTTTTACCAACTCCAGTCGGGCCCATGAATACAAATGAGCCTATCGGTCGCTTACCTGAAGCGATTCCGGAACGACTACGACGGATTGCCCTAGCAACAGTAGCTAAGGCCTGTTCTTGACCGATAACATATTTACCTAGTACACTTTCCAGTTTTTTATACGAATCGGCCTCGGTTTTCTTCAGTTGCATAACCGGAACACCACTCATTTCAGCCACAGCCTTAGCGACTGTGGCGCTATCAAGCGTAACAGTTTTGGCCGTTTTAGCCTTTTGATCAATCTTTTCTTGCAACCGTGTCATGCGCATCTTATAGAGAGCCGCTTTTTCATAGTCTTCGTTCAAAACGGCGTCTTCCATTTTGTCATTGAGAGAACGTAATTCCTTCATGTATTCACGTTGTTTAGGCGGCGTTTTGGAATATTTGACATGAAGTAGCGCTGACGCCTCATCGAGGACGTCGAGAGCTTTGTCGGGCATAAAGCGGTCAGATATATATCGTTCGGCCATATAAGCAATTTCGTCGATAAGTTCATCCGAAATCGTTACTCGATGATGTTGCTCGTAGTGTGGTTTTAGGCCCTTTAGTATAGCCTTAGTGTCAGCCATGCTTGGCTCGGGAACGATGATCGGCTGTAAGCGCCGCTCGAAAGCAGCATCTTTTTCAATATGCTTACGATACTCGTCTAGGGTGGTAGCGCCTATCATGCGAATTTTACCCCGGGCCAGGCCGGGCTTGAGGATATTGGCCGCATCCATAGAACCCTCAGCGGCGCCCGTACCTATTATCAAATGCATCTCATCGATAAAAAGTATCAAATTCTTATCATGAGTTGCCTCCTCTATGACAGCCTTGAGGCGTTGCTCAAATTCACCGCGATATTTTGTTCCGGCAATAAGGGCGGGCATATCAAGTAGCACGATTCGCTTATCAAGCAAGTGACTAGGTACGTCTTCGTTGACAATTTTAGCAGCTAACCCTTCAACAATAGCCGTCTTACCTACCCCAGGTTCGCCAATCAAAATAGGGTTATTCTTGGTGCGTCGACTAAGTACGGTTATCATACGCGCAATCTGTTTTTCTCGGCCAATCACAGGGTCTAACTCACCCTTGCGAGCCGCGGAGGTAATATCGTGTCCGTATTTGTCGAGCGCCGTACGCTGACGCTTACGTTGCGTAACTGTGC
>JAEYUN010000021.1 GCA_023432475.1 Candidatus Parcubacteria bacterium
GACACGACTTCCCTTCTTCACAGCTGCCAGAGCGGGTCTCAGACAGCCTGAGGGCCAATGTTGCGGCCAGCTTCCAACGCACGGCCGTAGAAACCTTGGTTGAAAATACCCTGCGCGCTTACAATGATTTTTCGCCTAACTCGGTAGTTATAGCTGGCGGGGTAGCTGCCAACCAGGAACTCCGCCGACAGCTGAGCGACGCTTTGCCGATTAATATTGAGTATGCGCCGATGAGTCTATGCACCGACAATGCCGCCATGATAGCCGCTCTTGCCTGTTATCATGCTCAAGCAGTTGAGCCGACCGATCCATTTGAGCTAGAGGTACTGCCTTCCATCTCGATGTCCCAGACGGCCTGGGCTAAAGTATAATGAGCCTTATGATTACCCCGCACTTCTTGCAGTCTACCGCTTGGGAAAAGTTTCAAAATAACCTTGGCCGGCGGACTATTCGACGTCAAGGTGACGGCTGGTCGTACTTAGCCGTCGTTGAACACACGGCTGGTATGACGCGTTTATATTGTCCGTACGGTCCCACGGTTGAGTCGATCAAGGCGCTGGAGCGAGCGCTCCTCTCTCTGAGAAGCGAGGCCAAAACGGAGCGAGCGGCTTACTTACGGATTCAGCCTGTAGGTGTTGACTTAAATACAACGACACTAATAGGCCACAAACTTCGCGCCGTCGATTATTCTCAGCCCGAAGCGACTCGTTTGATTGATCTCAGTCGCCCGCTCGATGAAATATATGCCGATATCAGCCAAAGCAAACGCAGTATTTGCCGGAACTATCAGAATAAAGGGCTGGTTTACTCATCGAGCTACGACCCCAAAGATATTGACAAGCTGCTACCGCTGTTACACGAAGTCGCAGTCCGCAACCAGATTTCCATTCATAGCGATAATTATCTGCGCACCCAAGCTAACGCCCTTATACCCGATCACGCTTCCCTACACTTCATGAAGTTTGAAGACGACATAATCGCTTCGGCTTTAGTCTTCGAAGACGCAACGACTAACTATTACGCCCACGCCGGCAACACCAATCAGCACCGCAACCTATCGGCCAATACCGCCTTGGTTGGCGAGTTGATTCGTCGGGCTAAGGATCAAGGCAAACTCTTCTTCGATCTCTACGGCGTAGCGCCCACCGATGACCCCTCTCATCCCTGGGCGGGCGTGAGTCGCTTTAAGGAAAGCTTTGGCGGTTATATGGTCAAATATAACCACACTTATGAAATTGGATTATCGACCATACCCTACGCAATATACCGGTTCGCTCGCCAACTAGTTCGGTTCAAGAGATAGTATCGTCCCGGCGGTGTTTCTTGGAACGAAGACGGCTACGGATACGTAGTAGGCGGTACCAAAGACCGTACGCCGGTGATAATTTCCAGTCGAAAGTCCCAGCTGAGCGATAGGTTTGAGGGGCGAAGCCGCTCTTAAAGGCATTATGCTCACCGCCCAAGAGTCCATTCAGGTCGTAACGGCTTACTCCCCACTGCTTGATGCGGCGGATAGCCTCCCATTTGACGGCGTATTCGGCGCTCAACTCCTGCCCGCGCTGACTGACACCGTCATAGAGTTCGAAAGCGACTGACTCAGTTACAACCAGCCAAACGAAAGCTACAAGGCTGTTTCCGTCATCAAAACAGCCGAAAATAACCGAATGATCACCCATTTTGTCGTGCAGATCGTAGTAGTACTGGTCTTTATGTAAGCTAAAGCCCTCACGCTGGGCGGTTTGCTTGTATATATCTAAACAGGCCGTTATATCATCGGGGTTACCAAGTTTCTTGATAGTCAGGTTGTTGCCGGCAGCTTGACGAATATGCGACCTAGTATCGGGGCTCATCTCGGCCAATATACTGCCGTCGGCTCGGTCTAAGCTAATAACTACGGTCTCGGCCAGTAATATTGAGTTGCTGCTTTCGCGCCACTCCTCCCCCACTGGCGGTTGGTCACTGTCGGGCTCAACAGTAATAGCGACGGCTTTATGAGCTCGCTTGACGTAGGCTATCAGCTGTTCGTATACAGCAGCGGCATGGTCGTTGCTAACAATCACGGGTCCGCGTGGTACGTACAACAGCGGTGCGAAAGGCTTTGGCAAGGTACGGATAAGTAGTTGCACCGCGCCAATGGAATCATCGTCTTCTACCACGAAAAAACGCTCGACTTGCCAGTTGTAGCCGGCTTTTAGATCTCCCCAGCCCCACAACTGCAGTGGATGTCCGTTGTTTGCTAGGATAAATTCATCCCATTGAACTTTGCTATCGCACTTCTCTATCCGATACGTCTTCTCCATATTTTTAAGTATACCCCGCTACCCGGACGATAACCAGTCCGATATCGTGTCGCCTACTACCGTTGGTCCGCGGCTGTATGGTATAATCAAACCTGAAAACACAAACGTGAAATTTTGGGCAAAATCAAGGGGTATTTGGGATAATGCCAAGTTTGTTTTTGTTAAAAAATTTCACGTGTAATTTATGAGAATGTTCCTTGTTTTACAGTTAGGAAATAAAATATGAAGCTACCAAAAGTTTACGACCCGGCCGCTTATGAACCCAATATATATGCTCTCTGGGAAACCAGCGGCGCATTCCGTCCAACAGGGAAGGGTGAGCCTTATGGTATCGTTATGCCACCACTAAATTCCAACGGTGACGCCCACATGGGACATGCTCTGATGGCCGATTTAGAAGATATCCTGATTCGCTATTACCGTATGAAAGGGCGCGATACTATCTACATACCCGGAACCGATCATGCCGGGTTTGAAACCTGGGTGGTGTATGAAAGGGAATTGACTAAACAGGGAAAGAGCCGGTTTGACTATAGCCGCGAGGAGCTTTACGCGCAGGTGTGGGATTTCGTCGCTGCCAACAGAGGTAATATTGAGTTGCAGTTACGGGCTTTAGGCGTTAGCGCTAGCTGGGAAGACTCAGTTTTCACGCTCGACAAAAAAGTTATCGACACCACTTACGAAACTTTTAAGCAGCTGTGGGACGAGGGTTTGATTTACAGGGGTGAGCGCATTGTTAACTATTGCACTAAACATCAAACCAGTTTCGCGGATATAGAAGTCGTCTACAAAGAATTGCCCGGCAAGTTATACTACGTGTCATACCCCTTACTTGATCGCATGGGTGATATTACGGTGGCGACAACACGTCCGGAAACGATGCTGGGGGATACGGCTATTGCCGTTCACCCTGACGATGAGCGCTACAAACACTTGATAGGGGCTACCGTACAGGTTCCGATAGTTCACCGTGAAGTGCCAGTCGTAGCCGATGAGGCAGTCGATCCGGCTTTCGGTACGGGGGCGGTTAAGGTTACGCCAGCCCATGATCCGCTGGACTTTGAAATCGGCCAGCGCCACAAGTTGCCGGTTATTCAGGTGATTGACTTTGACGGTACTATTACGGCCGAGGCGTATAGCCCACTAGCAGGGCAGGGTATAGAACAGGCGCGGGCAGCAGTGGTTGACGCCTTGGAGTCGGAAGAACTCCTCAAGAAAATCGAAGATCATCCTCATAGCGTCGGTCACTGCTACAAATGCGGCACTGTCATTCAGCCACTGGTTAAAGATCAATGGTTTATTAAAATGGAGTCATTTGCTAAACGGGCCAAACAAGCCATCGAAGACGGAGCTATTCGCTTCGTACCCGAGAATAAAGGACGCCTACTGGTGCAATACCTCGATAAATTGCGTGACTGGAATTTGTCACGCCAAATACCGTGGGGTATTCCGATACCGGCTTTTCAAAATGAAGATGACCACAACGATTGGATATTCGATGCTCGCGTCGAGCAAGCCACGATAGAAGTCGATGGCAAAATCTACCGTCGAGACGAAGATACGTTCGATACTTGGTTCAGTTCAGGTCAATGGCCGTATATCACAACCAACTACCTAGAAAATACCTCTTCTGAGACCGCAGGAAGCTCGCTATCACGTTTTTATCCCGGAGCCGTCCTTGAGACTGGTGCGGATATTTTATACGCCTGGGTGGCTCGTATGATTATATTTGGCTTGTATCGGACCGACCAGGTGCCTTTCAAGGAAGTCTATCTACACGGTTTAGTGCTAGATGAACACGGCCAGAAAATGAGTAAAAGCAAAGGCAATGTTCTTAATCCCATGGCCACTATTGCCGAATATGGCTCCGACGCTCTTCGTCTCGGGCTGGTTATGAATCGTAGTGCCGGACAGAACCAAGCTTTCTCGACCGCGACCGTTATGGCGGGGCGCAAGTTTTGCAACAAGCTCTGGAACATTGCGCGGTTTATTGAGCCGCAGCTAGAAGGTTTTGGTGAAGCCAAACCACAGCCCCAAACCGTGGCTGAACACTGGATATTAGCCCGATTAGACCAGGCCAGGCAAGGCATAGACAAGTTAATGGCTGACTATCGTTTCGCCGAAGCGGCCGACGTGGTTTACCATACTGTCTGGCATGACGTAGCTGACTGGTATTTGGAAGCTTCTAAACAAACACCGAACAAATCGGTGCTGAGTTGGGTGCTGGAGACTATTTTAAAACTGGCCCATCCTTTCGTCCCATTTGCAACCGAGGCTATCTGGACGACCATGGAAGGGGAGCGACCGCTGCTCATTTCCAGCCCCTGGCCGACCAAACCGGGCTATGACGCGGAAGAAGCGGCCGAGTTCGAGTCTCTGCAGGCTCTCGTTAGCGAGATCCGTTTCGTCGCCAGTGAGCTACCGGGCGGTAAACAGAAGTTGGTGTATGAAAATGACCAGCTTATCGACAAATCAGTTGATTTGCTGACACATTTAGCTGGACTTAAAGAAGTCGCAAAAGTCGAAAAACCTCATGGTCTTCGACTGGCCGTACCGGGCTGTGAAGCTTGGCTTGCCGTAGACGACGAGACTTTGTATGAGCATCAAACCAAATTGGAAGCCCGTTTAGCCGAGTGTAAAAACCGAATTGGCCAGCTCGAGGGCCGTCTTAAAAACGATAGTTACGTCAAAAATGCCCCGGACAAGGTCGTACGGGAAACCCGGGACGAACTGAAAACCCAAAAAGAACTGGCCGAGCGGCTAGCTCGGGAGCTTGAAGTAATTTAGCGGCTGAGAGGCAGGGTGAGGTAAATACCAAGTATCAAGAACTGTTCGCTGAGACGACCCCAAATACCAGGGTCGTTTTCGATAACTTCGTGCGAATCGTCACGAGCTCGAGCAGTCAACACGGCGGTGTCGCCAACCGATTTAGCGAACGATTTAACGACTTGTTTACTGACGTGGTCGTGTAGCTCTTCGGTAGCTTTTTTGCTGACATCGTGATAACGAGTTTCTTTAAAGGCGGTATGGTCGCGGTGTCGCACTAAGTCCTTCAAGTGGAGCGACATGACCAAAACGGCGCCAGCTAACAAGTAGGCTAACGAGCGGGGAAGATGATTTTGAAATAATGTTTTCGTTTTTGACATATAGTAGCCTATATTAGCATAAGCTTTACAAAAAGTCAATTATAGAATGGTTATTGATATTGTTTGAGTGATTCTATAGGATCTTTGCGGGCGGCTTTGATCGCCGGATAAAGTCCAAAGCCCATACCGACCGCAAACGCCATACCGAGACCAATAGAAGTGATTTGCCAAGTCAGGGCTGGCTGAAAAGAAAGCGGCGCGGCTATTAAAAATGCCAAACCGTAGGCCAAGCCAAGTCCGATTAATCCGCCGCCGAGGCACATGATCAGTGATTCTAGAATGAATTGGCCGAATATGTGGCGGTTAGTGGCACCAAGAGCCTTACGAATACCAATCTCGCGAGTTCGTTCGGTTACGCCGACCAGCATGATGTTCATAATACCGATACCGCCCACTACCAGCGTGATACTGGCGACTAGAACCGTCGTCATAATAATGGCGCGAAATAAGCCGCTGTTATTGGTTGCAATAGAGTCGCCGGCTAAGACACTAAAATCTTTTTCGCCGTTGTGATTGATAAGCAAAGATTGCTCGAGACTAGCTTGAGTTTCAGTCGGGCTGGTGTCGTCTTTGACTTTGATGATCATTTGCTGAATTTGGGCAATGCCTTGGTTGAAGCTTTTACCGTCGTCAAAACTGACATAAATGGTACGGTCAAGATCGAGACCCGATAAGTTTATCGGTGTTTTGGTTTGTTTAGTGACACCAATGACGGTGTGAGGGCGGCCTTTGACAGAAATTTGTCGTCCAAGTACTTGGTCGGTACCGAAAAGCTCGAGGGCCAGGTTGCTGCCGATAACTGCAGTGTTGCGGTCAGTGCGATTGTCGATGAACTGGCCGGTACTGATTTTTAGATCTAATATGTCGATGAATTCCGGTGTGGTAGCGATGATTGGCGCTGCCGCCAGAGGACGGTTATCGGTTCGAACGCTGCCGTCAAGAATCATAATGGGTGAAACTTGTTCGACTGCACTATCGAGCTGGACAGTATTGAGGTCGAGCTCGGTCAAGGAAGTTGTGATTGCAATGCCGTAAGGGTTATAAGCCCTAAAATCCAGTAGTTGATCGGTTGTATAACCTGGTTTTATTAGCATAACTTTATTACCGAGCTCATCGACTTGACGTCGTACGGTAGTCTCTGCGCCACCGCCCAGCGACAGTACGAGCGTTATCGAGGCTACGCCAATGATAATACCCAGCGTGGTTAGGCCTGTCCGGACACGGTTCATTCTGAGCGATTGGAGGGCGATTCGGTATTGGAACATCTTGTTAGACGGCTCCTTCGCCGAGGGCGTTTTTGACGGCATGCTTGAGCGTGACACTGAGAGCTCGTTTCTTTAGTTTTTTCGAGGTGGGGATCTGTTTGGCGCTATCGGAGGCGATTCGGCCGTCTTTCATTTGGATAATTCGACTGGCGTAACTGGTCAAGTCGGGGTTGTGGGTTACCATGACGATGGTATTGCCCTTGCTGTGGATGTCGCGTAGCTCATTCATGATCAGTTCACTAGACTTACTGTCTAGGTTGCCGGTTGGTTCGTCGGCCAGGATGATTGACGGGTCGTTGACGAGCGCCCGGGCGATCGCCACGCGTTGAGCCTGGCCGCCCGATAACTGGTGCGGCATGTAGTATTCCCGTTCTTGTAGTTCGAAAGTCTTCAAAACTTTACTGGCTCGGCGCAGCTTGTTGTAGCGGAAAGCTCGACGGTAGTTAAGCGGTAGGGCGACGTTTTCGATAACGTTGAGGCGGGAGACTAGGTTGAAATTCTGGAAAATAAAACCGATCTGGTTGGCGCGAATATGGGCTTGTTCGCGGCTGGACAGGTCTTCGACTGGTCGCCCGTCCAAAGCATAACGACCGCTGGTAGCTGAGTCGAGTAGGCCAATCAAGTTGA
This sequence comes from Candidatus Parcubacteria bacterium, assembly GCA_023432475.1. Taxonomy (GTDB): domain Bacteria; phylum Patescibacteriota; class Saccharimonadia; order Saccharimonadales; family Saccharimonadaceae; genus JAPUDS01. Next base: position 7,339 of record JAEYUN010000021.1, read on the forward strand.
GCAGGGTAGTTTTGCCGCAACCGCTTGGTCCCATGATGGCAACGAATTCACCTTTTTGAATCACCAGATCCACCTGGTCTAGCGCTGTCACGCTGGTATCATCCTCGCCGTAGATCTTGGTCAAGGCACTAAGTTCAATCACGGGGAGGGTGGTTTGGGGCGGTATTTTCTTCTTTTTTGCCATTACTTCTAGTATAGGCGTCCGCGAAGGGCTTGTTCAAGGGGAGAAACACTAATTACAACATAGCATTAAGCCTTTAAGGGCTTTGCACGTTCACTCTGTTATACTTGAGTTGGTAAGGAAGAGTGTCCGAGTGGCTGAAGGAGCACGCTTGGAAAGCGTGTGTGCGGCGCAAGTCGTACCGCGGGTTCGAATCCCGCCTCTTCCGCCAGCTGTGCTATACTTTATATACATGAAGCGATTCATGGGTGATGGTGGTAGTCGTTCGGTTGGGTACCATTTATCAACCCCTAAAACGACCCGACGGGTCGCTTTTTTAGTTGCTAAAAAAAGAAAGGTGAGCTCAAAGTGAAAACCAAATATATTTTCGTGATGGGCGGGGTGCTGTCAGGAGTCGGCAAGGGTATAACCGCCGCCTCGATTGGCGCTCTTTTGAAAAGCCGTGGTCTCAGCGTTAGTATTCAAAAATGCGATCCTTACCTGAATGTCGACGCCGGGACGCTTAATCCGGCCGAGCACGGCGAGTGTTATGTTACCAAAGACGGTGCCGAGACCGACCTTGACCTCGGCCATTATGAGCGTTTTTTGGACGAAGAGACTACCAACGACAGCATCACCCTGTCCGGTCGTTTGCTGAAACAGTTGATCGAAGACGAACGCAGCGGTAAATTCCTCGGCAAAACCGTCCAGTTAGTACCGCATCTAACCAGCGCCATCCAAGCCAGTATCGAGCGAGCCGGTAAAGCTTCCGATGTGCATATTGTGGAGATCGGCGGTACCGTCGGTGACTATGAGGGTTTGAGTTTTGTCGAAGCCGCTCGGGAGTTTGCTCAAAAAAGGCCGGGCGAGGTGGCGTTTATCCATGTCGTCTACGTGCCTTACCTCAAAGCCAGCAAAGAATTTAAAACCAAGCCAGCCCAGAATGCAGTGCGTGACCTGCGCGGTTTTGGTATTAGCCCGCATATCATTGTCGCCAGAGTCGAGGAAGCGCCAGACGAATCTATCGTTCGCAAACTCAGCCTGTTTGGGGGTGTCGCGCCAGAGGCGGTGGCGGTGGTGCCTAACGCCGATACCGTCCTGCGTGTGCCACTGATGTTGCATGAAATCGGTATCGACCGCCAAGTTATGAAAGTTTTGGGTCTTAAGCCTAAACCCGCCAAGCTTGATGCCTGGCAGGATATTGTCAAAAAAGCAACAGCCAAACCAAAACGAGCCGTCCGAGTCGGTATTGTGGCGAAATATTTGGACAACGAAGACACCTATATATCCGTACTAGAGGCTTTAAAAGCGGCGGCTTGGCACGCCGGAGTAGGACTCAAGTACGACTGGGTTAGTGCTGAGAATATTGAGAAATACGGTGTGCGCGAACTTAAGCAGTATGACGGCATACTGGTGCCGGGCGGTTTCGGTACGCGCGGCGTCGAAGGTAAGATAGCGGCAGCGAAATACGCTCTGGAGAAAAAAATACCTTACCTCGGGCTATGTCTTGGCCTTCAGGTGGCTGTTATCGCCGCTGCCCGCCGGAGCGGTTTGTTGAGCGCCACCAGCGGCGAGCTCAACGCCGCCGCTACCGACCAGGTGGTTTACATCATGAAAGACCAGCGTGGTAAAGAAGCGACCGGTGGTACGATGCGGCTCGGTAACTATCCGGCCCGTCTGACTAAAGGTTCAAAAGTAGCTCGCTTGTATGGGACCGAAGATGTTATTGAGCGGCACCGTCACCGCTACGAAGTTAACCGTGTCTTTGAACAAAACATCGAAAATGGCGGGTTGGTTATCTCGGGTCAATCACCAGACGGCAGCCTGGTAGAGTTTATTGAAGGCCGGGACCATCCTTATTTTCTAGCCACCCAAGCCCATCCTGAGCTGCGCTCGCGGCCAACCCGGCCGCATCCGCTCTTTAGCGGCTTTATCAAAGCAATGAAATAAGCCGCACCTATCTGTTATACTTGGACTGTTATGGAGAAATTAGTCTCGGCAATCGAACAAATAGTTAAGTCTAGTTTTAGTGTTGATGCCAAGCTGGAACTGACGCGGCCGGACGCTCAGTTCGGGGACTATGCCTCAAATATTGCTCTGCAATTAGCTAAAGACCTCGGGCGTAATCCGCGCGAGATTGCCGAGGACTTGGTAGGAAAAATAACCGAACTACCGGACGTAGCTTCGGCTGAAGTGGCTGGACCGGGGTTCATAAATATTCGCCTGCACGACTCTGTTTTAGAACGACTGGCCGATGGGCGACCAAGCCTTAGCCGTCAGACCGAGACGGTAGTAATCGAAACGAACAACCCGAACCCATTCAAGGCCATGCATATCGGCCATGCCATGAACGCGATCGTGGCTGATACTGTTGCCAACCTACTCGAAGCAAGTGGCGCCCGCACTTACCGGGTGAGCTATCACGGTGACGTCGGACTGCATGTGGGCAAAAGTATGTATGCTCTTCTGCGCTACGCTGAAGGTGACCCCCAGAAACTGCTCGGTGTTCCAGAGGTTGGGCGCAATGATTTTATGAGCCGAATGTATGCTGAGGGTTCGCGGGCCTACAACGAAGACGAAGTTGCTAAGGGGGAGATTGTTGAGCTAGCCAGACAGTCATTTACCCGTCAAGACCCAATTTATGCCGCTGTCTATGACACGGTATTTAACTGGAGTTTCGATGAGATTGACGCCAATATGCGCCGCCTTGGCAACAAGCCGGTCGAACGGCGATTTTTGGAAAGCGAGGCCGACCTGCGCGGTGTCAAAATCGTCAAGGACAACGTGCCTGGGGTTTTCCAGGAAAGTGACGGTGCGCTGATTTTCAAAGGCTCTGAGCATGGTAGTTTCGATAACGCTTTCGTCTCCTCGAGCGGGCAGGGGCTTTATGCGGCGCGTGATCTCGGACTGATTCAACTAAAAAACGAACAGTATCATCCCAATAAAAGCTATATTGTGACCGCCGAAGAACAGCGTGACTATTTCAAGGGCGTGCTAACGGCGGCTGGCCTTTGTTTTCCAGATCTGAAAGATGTGACCATCAATATACCGACTGGCATGGTCAAACTCTCGACCGGCAAAATGAGTTCGCGTGATGGCGGCATTGTGACAATCGCCTGGTTATTTGACCAGGTGGCTGAGGCGATTCGGGCCCGCGGTGCTGAACCGACAGAAAGTGTTGTTGCCGGTGCCTTGCGCTACGCGTTTTTGAAAGTACGCATCGGCGGCGATATTGTCTTTGACATCAATGACTCGGTCAGCATACAGGGCAACAGTGGGCCGTACCTGCAGTACGCCCACGCGCGCGCCTGTTCGATTTTGGAAAAAGCCGGTGACTTTACGGTCATGCCGGGTGAATATGACGCAGCGGAGCGAAGTCTGCTGCGTAAAATCGTCGAATACGCCGGTGTAGCCGAAAAGGCGCAAGCGGAACTGTTACCGCACTATATTTGCACGTATCTATACGAGCTGGCTCAAGAATTCAATCGGTTCTACGAGCACGCCAGGATTATCGGCGACGAGCGTGAGGCTTTCCGCCTGGCCTTGGTGCGCCGCTACCGCGACACGCTGGCCTCCGGGCTAAAACTTCTTGGCATTGAAGCGCTTGAGCGCTTGTAATTGCCGTAGGGGCAGCGTATACTTTCCGACAAGGAATTACGCCCCAATGAGTATAAACAACGCTGAGTTCGGAATGATTCTACTAGACATTCTTTGCGTTGCCGACTCGGCGGTGTAGTTCCAGTACGAAATCTGAAAATTACATAAGTCCGCCGAGAACACAACCTCGGCGGTTTTGTTTTTTCAGAACTCGATGTCGTGGAGTAAATCAGCCCACGATTTTACAAAAAGTGAGGAGGAACCTAGATGCCGGTCATGGTTAAAGACGAGGCGAGGGCTTTTGCTCTAAACTCGTTTCTCAGCTACCTATCGAAGCAGGACTTGACGGTGCAGCGTGACTCTGGCGTGGCGTCGGCGCTCAACATCAAGGTGACTAGCCGAGTTATGTCTTCGGCCATACACACTGCTCTCAAACACGGCTTGGTGCGTCGCTACCGCGACGCGGAAGCCCATGACTTCTACGACAACCCCGTGAAGTTTACCATAACTCCACGGGGTAGAGAGCAGCTATCGGCCATGAGCTGAGGGCTGCTTTCCTGGTGTGGGGACGGGCGGCGTAACATGCCCCAAACCCGTCCCCACACCGGTATTAAATTTCCTCCTCGTTTTATTAAAAAACACTAGCTTCATTGACTATAACGACCGAGCTAATTACAGTGGATGTATCATGGATATACAACCAAGCAATCAACCAAAGAGCGAATTTCCTCCACAAAATGATAATACAAAGACTACTTTTCCGAGCCAGCCGCCTGAGGGTATGCAACCGACTACTCCTCCTCTGACTGAGCCGCCCAAGCCAACCAGGCGCATCCGCCCGATTTTTTGGATACTGCTAGCCGTCGTGGTGTTACTGGCTGGTGCGGCAGCGCTATATTATTTCCTGGTATTCTCAAAACAATCACCCGCCCAGCCTGACGCGTCTAATCAGGGTGGAGTTAACCAGACAAAATCATTGAGCGCGGCCGAAGTCATTACTTTAGTAAAAGCCAAGCTCGTTGATGCTAAAACCGAAAAGAGTGAAAACGAACCGCCCTATATCGTCGAACCCGACCACAAACCGTCAGGGTATGATTTTTATACCACGACAGGTCGCTCCGGCAAAACTGAACACTACGTTTACGTCACTGGCACGGCCGAACGAGCCGATAGGGACCTTACAACCATGAAGCAAGCGCTGCTTGACAACGACTTTGTGGCTGCTGATACCGAGACCTATGACTATGCCAAGCGCTTTTCGGAACCTGCTATGGAGAGCGGTGTTGTTTATCAGTCCGACAAAGTTGTTTGTTTACTAAACCGGGTACCGCCGATCAACGACACCACTGCGCCTGCGCCCGATGCGACTTGGCTAAGTTGTGCCGACAAATCGGACTATGAGAAATCTGCCAAGACTATCCAACCCTTCTACCAGGCCCTGAAAGCAGCTGGCCAGTCCGGTGGGCAGTTGGTCGTGACGGTGCCGAGCATCAAAGATAGCCAAACTGAAGGGTACAAGTTAGCCGAAGGAGCCCTGAGCGGCTACGGCGACATGAGCGGCGCCGCTGCGCTCTACTATCAGGCGCCGGACGGTGTGTGGCGTTTCTTCCGCGCTGGTCAAGATAGTCCAGCGTGTACCGACTATAACAGCGACGAGTTGAAAAAAGCCTTCGTCGGCGAGCCGTGTTACGACGTGGCGGCGGACAAGATCTCGACAGTTAAACTCTAACCGATCTATTCGGCAGGCTTTATACTAATGACTGAATTGGCTATAATCTAGCCTAGTTATCAGACTAGGGAGGTCTACAATGAAAGCAGATAAACCGCTTACCAAAAAAGCCGCGAAACTTAAGTCGTATGCGGCTACAGCCGCTCAGAAAACTAAAGCTCAAGGCAGTGGCTTCGTTAATTTTATCCGCGAACAAGGGGTTATAGGCCTAGCGATTGGTCTTGCTATCGGCACGGCCGCCGGTGATACGGTTCGTAAGCTCGTTGAAGGGTTCATCAACCCGATAGTTCAGTTTATCGTCGGTTCCGGAGACCGGTTAGCTAACTCTACCTGGCATTTTGAGATGTGGGGACGTCAGGCCGATTTTGCCTGGGGAGCTTTTGTTAGTTCGGCCATAACACTTCTGGCGACGGCTCTGGTCATTTATATGTTGATTCATTTTATGAAGCTCGACAGACTTGACAAGAAAAAAGATAAATAAAATGGCCAAGTTTGACAATTTTTTTCTTTGGGTAACACGCGGTCTGACGATAGGCATGTTGGGTTACGGGGTTTGGCACTTACTAGCCGGCAGTCCAAAGGTGGCACGTTATATTATTGCCGGCGCCTTCGTCGTCGCGATCATTGCTTTGATTAGCCGTTATGCAAATAAGTTAGTACCGGCTTGGTTGATGTGCTCGATCGCAGTTCTGATGGTGTTGGTGGCTTGCCTGGGTTTTGGCTACGATATGTATAGTAAATGGTGGCCGTGGGATGACTGGATGCATGGTCTATCGGGAGTAGTATTCAGCGCTTTTGGCATAGTCTTGATTGAGCGGATGTGCCAGCGTTGGTCACCAAAGCTACCGGTCTGGATACGGGTTGTTATTGCTACACTATTTGCGGCTTTCATCGCGACATTTTGGGAACTATTGGAGTTTGGTTCGGACCAATTTCTGGGTTCGTTCCTCCAGCAGGCCGATCTTTACGACACGATGTATGATTTGTGGCTTGGCTCAGTCTGGGGATTAATAACGGCGGCTGGCTATTATACTTTTAAGTCTGTCCGACCCACCAAGAAATAAGTTTTAAAGTAGCCGAATAGCAAATGTTTCGTCCAAAGGACGGAACGAGTTTCCCGATGGCTTCTACGAAGTGGTTCCCCTAGTGGCACTTACCATCGAACTGTTAATCTCGTCCCATCCTTTGACCGGCTAGACTAGCCGGTAGTAGCGGCCGTTGTAGCTGATGCGCCCTGCGCGGGTCAGTTCTACCATGGCTTGTCGGACCGTGGTAGTCTTGTCGCCCGGGTTACGGCCGAGCGGATGAGCTTCGCTACGAAGCTCATTTAGTATCCGGTAGGCCGCCTCCTTTTCGTTACTGGCATGCAGCCAACGGCGCTTCAGGGAGCGGACAACTAGTTGCTTGGCTAACACTAGCTGCTTGACGGACGGCTGGAAGCCGCGTTGAGAGCGAGGCGCTTGCTGCACCAGACGTTCTCTTTTTGGCCGCCGGGATATCGCTGTCGACTTAACGCCTGAGGGCGATTGCGACATGACACCTCCTAAACAAACTCCATATCGGTTTCGACGGGGTTGCCGAAAGCTCCTATGGTTAGTCTTACTCTATACCAGCCGCTATTCTAGAACAAGACTAAATTTATGGTTGCCATATTGTTATACTTAAAGTTATATGACTCAAAAACAGGGCAAATTACTCTGGGTGGACCTCGAGATGACCGGGCTTGACCCGGTTGAGGACCGCATATTGGAAGTAGCGGCAATTGTGACCGACTGGGAATTTAAAGAGCTGGCTACTTATACGGCGGTAAAAAAAGTCGGACCGGCTCTTATGAAAAAACGTATGGACATCCCTTTTTGGGATAAATACGATGATGTTAGGAGTGTGCTGGTGGAACAGAACCTCAAAGGCAAAGGCGGGCGTAGCGTCGAGAATGAACTACTGGCACTAGTTAATGAATGGTTTGACCCGAAACATCCAGTACTGCTCGCAGGTAACTCGATACATCAAGACCGTAAATTTATCGAGAATGAGTGGCCTAGGTTGAATGCCAGGTTGCACTATCGGATGCTCGACGTCAGTGCTTGGAAAGTTGTATTTGAAGGCAAATACCGCAAGAAATTTGCCAAAGCCGAAGCCCATCGCGCGCTGGAAGATATCCGGGGCAGCATCGAGGAGTTGAAATACTACCTCACCAAGAGCAATATAAAGGTATAGTTATGAAAGACATTACATCTCACCGTACAGCTAAGATATGGCTGTATGTAGGGCTTGGCCTGGGCGGTCTTTTGTTGGTCTTGGCAGTCATATTCTTGGCAACTCAGAAAGTATTGGCCCCGCGAATTGAAACGGTGAAGACTGACGAACCGCTGCCAGCTAACGCTGAGATGAAGCTGTTGGTGATGGGCGATATTTATTGGGGCAGGTATATCAATAGCTGGTCGATGGCCAGCCCGTTGCAATACACCTATCCTTTCCAGCAGCTTAATGATTTCGAGCGCGATGATTATGACGCCTGGATTGCAAATTTAGAATGTCCAGTCACTAACAATCCAAAAGTTAGCCCAGCTCAAGAAGAAGCCACCCTAAAATTTGATTGTTCGCCCGCCTATTTGCCCGAAGCAGCTAAATGGTTTACGGCTGTTAGCTTGGCCAATAACCATACCGACAATCAAAACGGACAAATTGGCCTCTTAGAGACTAAGCAGCATCTTGAACAAAACGGCATACAATACTTTGGGACTTTTGAGCCAGAACTATATGACGATATATGCGAGGTTGTCAGTTTGCCAGCGCGCGTGACGATGACGGATAAATCGGTTAAAACTGCCAAGCTGCCGCTCGCCCTATGTGGCTATCACGGGGTTTTCAAGATACCAAGCGTCGCTTCGGTTGACACAATTAGCCGCTATAGTAACCTGTTCAATGTTATTAGTCTGCCGCACTCCGGACAAGAATACGTTGCCACTCCTGACCGTATCAAAACCACTCTATACCGCGCCATGATTGACGCCGGTGCTGACGTGGTGGCGGGCGGGCATCCGCACTGGGTGCAAACTAGTGAAGCCTACAAGGGTAAACTTATCGCTTACTCGCTTGGCAATTTCATTTTTGACCAGCAACGTCTCCCCGAAACGACACGTTCAGCTGTGCTGAGCATAACTTTAAGCGTCAACGCGGCTGATGCGCCAGATATTCAACAGTGGTTGACCTTGGGTGAAACATGCAGCGGCTATCATGATGATTGTTCGACTCAAGCAGAAGAAAAAGGACTTAAAAAACTGCCCTTTACCTATAATTTCGCAATGCTGGGTAGTGTTGACGACAACAAAGTGACGCGCCTAGCCGAGGAAGGGGAACTCAAAGCCATCAAGGAGCGACTGGATTGGCAGCGAACCGTATCTGGCTTAACAGAACGCTACAGCGGGCAATAACTGGTACAATTGATTTAATCATGAAAACAGTCGATGAAATCAAAAACATGGTGGCAGCTATGCCGGGCGCCGTCTTAGACTATCCATTTGGTGCTGAAACGGCAGTTTATAAAGTCGGCTCCTCTACAGGTAAGATGTTTGCGCTCGTTGCCGAACACAGCCGGCCGGTTCGGCTGAGTCTTAAATGCGACCCGCAACTGGCCGAGTTATTGCGCGAACGCTATGAATCAGTTCTGCCCGGGTATCATCTGAACAAAAAACACTGGAATACCATAGTTTGTTCGGGGCAGCTGGATGAGGGCGAATTACAAGATCTTATACGTCACAGTTTTGAACTGGTTAACTCTTCTCAAGCTGATTGAAGTAAAAAGTTAAGTTCTGTTGCAAGGAAGAGAGCACCTGGCGCGTCTTGGAACTGGTGGATTCCTGATAAGCAGTCTCAGCTAAGGCAAAAAGCGCCTTAAGTTCGTCTTGCAGTATTTGCCGGTAAGTAGTGTCATGGTTACCACTGGCCAGGGCGGTTTTGAGGGCGTCTTTATAACCAGCCAGTCTGGTAGCTTCGTTATTTTTTAAATCGGCCAGGCTTTTATCGTTTTTGTTGGTTGGTAAGATGCTTTTCATAGCTGCCCGATCTCCATCGATAACTATCATTAGCTCGGCATTGAATTTTTTCAACTCACCGTTTCTTATGTTAGTAGCAGAACTTAAAGTTAGCGCATTTAAGTTATCTAAGCGGTAACCCAAAGACGACAAGGACGAACTGCCGCTGCCCCTGGCAAAAATAAGGCCAAGAATAACAACAACCACCAAAAAGGAGCCAGCTATTATCAGCACCAGTTTCCAGTTAAGGCCTGGTCGTGGCAGTTTGGCTGGTACGGGTGTAGGTAGGCCTTTGTACGTTGGATCCATCTTCCATATTAAAGCACAAGCGATAACAGGGGCGCAAGGGTGCTACAATAAAGTGTATGAATAACGACGCGCGCGATGAGGTGCGATCTAGGCTGGCCATTGAGGACGTTATAGGTGAATATGTTCAGCTAAAAAGAGCCGGCCGTAACTGGAAAGGGCTTAGTCCTTTCTCCGATGAAAAAACGCCGAGTTTCTTTGTTAGTCCCGATAAAAATATTTGGCACGACTTCAGTTCTAACCAGGGCGGCGATATATTTAGTTTTATCATGCAAGTCGAAGGAGTGGATTTCCGCCAAGCGCTAGAAATGTTGGCTCGCAAAGCCGGAGTCGACCTTGGTCTATACGATAGTAGCAGCTCAAAAGAGTTGGCTGAGAAGAAAAAGCGTTTGAATAAAATCAATGAAAGTGCCGCCATATTTTTCCAGCGTAGTCTCTATAACACCCCGGCAGCCGTTGCCTATGTAAAAAAAAGGGGCTTTGACCGTAATTCTGTCCATGACTTTAAAATCGGCTACGCTCCAGCAGGCGGCTCTGTTCTTAAAGATTTCCTGTTTAGCAAAGGCTATCAACAGCGCGACCTAACTGAGGCCGGTCTGGTTGGATCGCGCGGTAATGATCTGTTCCGAGAGCGTATGATGGTTCCGCTTTCCGACGGCCAAGGTCAGGTGATTGGGTTTACTGGACGAATTATGGCTGATATCGAAGGTGCGCCAAAGTATTTGAACACCCCACAAACGGTGCTTTATGATAAAAGCCGCCATGTATTCGGTCTGACTCAGGCTAAGCAGGCAATCCGAGAAAACGGTTTCGCTGTTATAGTTGAAGGAAATCTAGATGTCGTAAGCAGTCATCAAGCGGGAGTCAAGCAGACGGTTGCAACGGCGGGGACGGCCATAACCGAACATCACTTAAAAGCGCTCAGCCGTTTGACAAGTGACATAAGGCTGTGTTTTGACGGTGATAAAGCTGGCATTGCTGCAACCGAACGGGCCATCGCCATCTCTCAGAGTGTGCGGGTTGAGCTAAGCATTATCTCGTTACCGCATGGTTTTAAAGATCCCGACGAATTGATTCAAAAAGATGCTGCTCGGTGGGCTAGCGTAGTCGAGGAGATGCGGCCGGCTATCGAATGGGTAATCGATCAGTACGAGGCTCGTAACGATGTCACGTCGGCAGTGGGCAAGCGTCAGCTGACGACCGAAGCGCTGCGTTTACTTAAGGCTGTTGAAGACCCTATAGAACGCGAACATTATTTTGATATATTGGCGTCTAAGACCGGAGCCTCGCTGGGCGCTATCGAGGCTCGTTTTGAACAGCTCGATAGCGGAAACGACGAGCGCCAGCTCAAAGCTATTAAAAATACTAACTTCGAGATTGCCGGCAAAGAAATTGTCAGTCAGGACTATTTACTGGCGTTGATGAGTTGCGAAGAGGGGGCGATTGACGTCGCTAGGTCGCTGGGCGCGGAATACTTTGACGGTATGGAGCGTCAGGTACTCTACACTTATCTTATCGGTTCGCGCGACCAGAATCTCGATAAGAATATTCCCGACGAGTTGCACGAAATAGAAACCTATGTCAAAATAGTTCTGTTAAAAGCCGAGACACGATACCAATCATTAGATGGTCAAGACAGGCTCGTTGAAGCCGTCAGTCTCGTACGCCAACTAAAACAGCAACATCGAACCCGTCAAAAACAACAATTAATAGATGCACTTCGTCAGGCTGAAAGCATGCACGATGAAGTTGAGAGCGAGCGGCTACGCACCGCGCTCAACGCACTCATAAGAGAGGAATAATCATTCAAATGACAGATTTTGACGACAATGACCTTAAAGACGACTCGCTGCTTGACGATGAGCAGGTGGATTTGCCTATAGCGCCGATTGTAAGTAGCGACGATTTTGCCGACGAGGAGCCAGATGTCGAAGAGTTAGACGAGACGGAAGTCTGGCAGGGCGGTAATGACTATTACGACGAGGTTTCGGATGATTCGGTTAGGCTATACCTGCGTGAAATCGGTAAGATTCCTCTGTTGAACGCCGAGGAAGAGCTGGATTTGGCGCAAAGGGTGGTGGCCGGTGATAAGAAAGCCAAAGACAAAATGGCCGAAGCAAACATGCGCCTAGTGGTGTCTATCGCTAAGCGCTACTCGGGCCGTGGTCTGGATTTTCTTGACCTGATACAGGAAGGTAACACCGGGCTATTGCGCGCAGTTGAAAAATTTGACCCGGACAAAGGGTTTAAGTTTTCGACCTACGCTACTTGGTGGATTCGCCAAGCGATTACGCGGGCGATTGCCGACCAGGCCAGGACTATTCGCATACCGGTCCACATGGTTGAGACAATCAATAAACTGCTGCGAACTCAGCGGCGAATGACTCAAGAGCTTAACCGCGAGCCATCTATCGAAGAGCTGGCAAAAGAGCTCGAGATGGAGCCGGAAAAAGTCGAGTATGTGATGAAGATTAAACAGGATATTCATTCACTTGATGCTGGCGTCGGCCGCGATGGCGATGACGACAGCGAGTCGGTACTGGGTGATTTTATCGAAGACGAAGACGCCAAGAGCCCTGAATCTTCCGCCGGTGACCAGTTGTTGAAAGAACAGGTATCGACTATTTTAGGAGCTCTAACCGAACGCGAACAGAAGATTATCAAGATGCGTTTTGGGCTCGATGACGGCAAAAACCACACCCTAGAGGAAGTTGGCCAAGAATTTTCGGTCACCCGCGAGCGTATCCGTCAGATAGAAGCTAAAGCTCTTGCCAAACTGCGTAAACACAAAGACGCCAAAAAACTTTACGAGTACTTGCAATAAGCGCTTTTGCTTGCGTTTAAAGGGTGGCCTCTCTTATACTGAGCGCTATCATGATAGGTGAGTTCGAGGAAAACAGTCCTAAGCTACCGCAACTTCCTTCCTATGAGGCAGAATTTGAGGATTACTTTCGGCGGGTACAAACTCAAGGCTCGCCCGGTAAAACACTAGTCAACATATCGAGATATTACAACGAGCTATCGGAGTTGCCAGATATGTTTAGTCGGACCTCTGATACAAATCAGCAAATTTCTTATGCGGAAGAAGCGATTGCTAGATGGAAATCGCTTTTTGATGCCATAGCTACTAAGTATGGGGAAGCTATTGTGCCAGAAGGTGTTGAATATTTTGCTTGGGTGATTGATAGATTAGAACGTTATGCCAGCAGCGGCGAAATACCGGCTACATATGCCGCTATGTTGCTTAAATACTTCGAAGGCGCTCAGCCCAGCCAGATAAGGCGTTTGCTCAGCTCCAAGCTCGGTGACAACGACAAAGAGATTCAGACCATTAGACGATATTTTATTAACTCGCTCGGCCGCAGCGATGAAGAGCTGGGACGGAATAATGGCGCTAACGACCATCGACTCGGCACCGCGGCGCTCAAGTCGCTCGCCCGCCCGGCCGAAGAAACTAAAGAAGCGCCAGTATATATAAGGCCTAACGTCACGTATACAGTGAACCAGCTGGTGAGCAATTTTGGTGGCAACAAAGGTGTGTATCAAAGAATGTTCGACTTGGTCGCCGACTTTAGAGTTAGTGACGAGGATACGCAAACAGTCCAGAACACCTTATTTAAAGTAGTCAGCGAGATGGTTCGTCCGTCGCAGAGGGCTAGGTTACCTGAGAGTATCAGGATAGATATAGAAAGTGAAGCACGTTGGTTGGTTATTTTATGCGGCCGAGAATTAGTAAAAGGGGAGGATGGATGGAAATCGAGGCCCAGCAAACGACGACCAAGTATAGAAGGGGTGCGTAATTTTGCCATCCTTATGTCTAAATTACGCCAAAGCAACACAACGCCTGATGAAGCTGAGATGGCCACTATGTCGGCGCTCGCCAAAATGATTGAATATCAAAAACACTATAGAGCTACATGAGATTTAACTAAGACCTGGCAATGTCAGGAGGACTGTATACTATAGGTATGAAGAGATTAGCTATTATCGACGGAAAGAGCGTGTTTTACCGCGGCTATTATGCTATGCCTAACTTGTCGACGGCCGACGGTACGCCAACCGGCGGTGTTTATGGCTTTGCGGCTATGAGTCTTGAACTCATGAAAAAACTCAAACCGGACTACGTGGCTGTTGCTTGGGATAAGCCAAAAACTAACATCCGAAAACGAAAGGCTCTATATCCCGAATACAAAGCTGGCCGTAAACCAGCGCCGCCGGATTTTTACGAACAGATCCCTTTACTTAATGAGCTGCTCGATGCCTTCGGTTGGCCTCTTTATGAGCTGGATGACTATGAGGCAGACGATATTATCGGCGCGCTTGCCAAACAGGCCAACGATCAGGGTATTGAAGCCTGTTTGATAACTTCCGATCTTGATGCATTGCAGCTGGTCGGGCCGCTTACACATGTTTATGCTCTCAAAAAAGGCTTCACACAAATAGAATTGTTCAAACCGGAGACTTTTGAGGCCAAATACGGCATAAGGGTTGACCAGTTTCTCGACCTCAAAGCTCTCAAGGGTGATAGCTCCGACAACATACCAGGAGTTCCTGGGGTGGGTGAGAAGACAGCTATCGAGCTGCTTAAAAAATATGACACGCTTGATGGTGTCTACGATAATCTATGGGAAGTAAAAGATAGTCTGCGTCGCAAACTTGAAGATGGTAAAGCATCAGCCTATCTCAGCAAAACCATCGCCGAGCTTTGGACAGACGCCCCGGTTAAGCTAGACCTGGCCGTTGCCGATGTCACCGACCTAGATAAACCTCATCTCAAACAAGTTTTAATCAAGCTGGAGTTTCGCAGTCTACTACGCAACTTGCCGAGTTATATGCGTGCGGAGGAGACGGCAGATGAGCTGGTGCAAACTAGCAACGTCGAACCGGCTAGTATCGAAGTAGTGAGCGAAAAAGTATTCGTCCGGCTTACCATGGCTGAGAAATTGGTGGTTGTGAAAGTGGGCGAGGAATACTTTGTTTCTGACTCTGCCCAAACGGCGGTTAAAGTTGATATTAATCAACTCGTACGTCTAATTGGCGAGTCAACTTTTATCGTACATGGTGGTAACGAGCTTTGTCTTGATATTTTACGACATAAGCATTTAGGCTTGCCAACGATCTATGATACCAACCAAGCGGCTTTTTTACTTAATCCTCTACGTAAATCGCGGGCGCTGTCCGACATGATGGGAATTGATGAGGCAGAGCCAACTCAGGCCACTGCTGCACTTTGGGCATTGTACGAGGAGCAGTCGTCGGAGTTTGAAAAACTACCAAAACTCAAAAAACTAGCATATGAAATCGATTTTCCGCTCATACCGATTTTGGCGCGCATGGAACACCGCGGTATTATGCTCGATACGGCTTTCTTGGGTGAAATGAACCAAGATTTGACCCGCGAGATTGCCGAGACGGAGCAGGCTATGTATGACTTGGTGGGACACAGCTTCAATATTGGTTCGCCGTCACAACTGAGCGAAGTATTGTTTACCAAGCTACAGCTGCCCACGCTAGGTATCAAAAAAGGTAAGACTGGTTTCTCGACTGGTCAGAAAGAGCTCGATAAGTTGCGCGGCCTGCACCCAGTGATTGAGTTAATAGAGAAGTACCGCGAACTAACTAAGTTGCAAAACACCTATGTTGAGACGCTGCCAAAACTTGTCGATGACCAGTCGCGTCTACATACCACTTTTAACCAAGACGTGGCCGCCACCGGACGTCTCAGCTCAACCGATCCTAACTTGCAGAACATTCCGATTCGGAGCGATGTCGGCAAGAAAATTCGTGAAGCTTTCGTACCCGATAACGGCAATGTCTTTGTCGGGGCTGACTATAGCCAGTTTGAACTCCGTTTAGCGGCGGTTCTCGCCGGTGATAAGCAAATGATAGAGGACTTTAACTCAGACGTAGATATCCACACTAAGACCGCTTCGGAGGTTTATGGCATACCCATGGAGCAGGTAACTAAGAACCAGCGCCGAGATGCCAAAGTTATTAATTTTGGCGTACTTTATGGCATGAGTCCGCATGGATTGGCGGCTGCGACCGGCATGACTTTTACGGAAGCAAAAAAGTTTATCGACGATTATTTTAAACTCCGCATATCAATTCGCCGCTATATTGACGCCACCATAACTCGCTCTCGCAATGACGGCTTTGTTGAAACATATTTTGGCCGTAGACGACCCACACCAGATGTGAAATCGAGCAACTTTATTGTTCGTTCTGGTGCGGAGCGGGCAGCTGCTAATATGCCGATTCAAGGCACCGAGGCTGATCTCATGAAAATGGCGATGATAAAAGTCGAGGAAGAGATCCATGGTTTTGGCGTCCAAGTCCTGCAAATCCACGACTCGATACTAGTTGAATGCCCGGAAGAAAACGCCGAAAAAGTCCGTGAGATTCTAAAGTCAACCATGGAAAATATTTATCCAGAATTGGAAGTTAAGCTGAAAGTTGACGTGGAAGTCGGCAGAAACTGGGGGGAACTATAGCCATGCTTGATAAGGCTAACTATATGAAACAAGGGCGCGATCAATACTTTGTAGCTATGAAAGTATTGCTTCGGGATGGTGCCAAGTTGCTAATAACCCATGATATTTTTGGTGACTGGGATATTCCTGGCGGCAGAATTCGCGCCAGTGAGTTTGAAACATCGCTAGAAGCAGTTATCAAACGCAAGATGCGAGAAGAGCTAGGTGTGGGTATCAAATATCATCTTCGAGGGCCGAAAGTGTTCTTCCGAGTAGCGCGAATTGAACAGGCTCTAGGAGAAGAGGTTCATATTTTCGCAGTCGGTTTTGAAGCGGAATACCTAGGAGGCGAAATAAAACTAGGCGAGCATCATGACAAGATGGAATGGGTTGATGTCAAAACGTTTAAACCGAGTGATTATTTCACTGGGGGTTGGTTAAAAGGGATTAATGATTACCAAGCTATCGTGAGGCAGGGAAATTGAGTGATTAAAGCCATAATCTTCGATTGCTACGGAGTATTGGTTCGACAAGATTTATTGAGGCGTAGGGTCGTAAATGAAGAATTGTTCGCTTGGATAAAACGCAACCGGCGTAAGTACGTTTTTGCCGTTTTATCTAACATTGAACGGTCCCAGCTCGACGCATATTTAAGTCCGAAAGAACAAAGTTATTTTAACGTCCTGCTGGCTTCGTCGGAAATTGGCCGTAGTAAGCCCGACCCAGAAGCTTATAAAATTGTCTCAGCTATTTTGAACGTACCTACCAAGCAATGTCTGTTCATCGATGACATACAGGCTAACGTTATAGGAGCAGAGGCTACCGGCATGAGTGGACTAGTTTATAAAAATTTTGCTCAGTTTGAGATGGATGCACAAAAGCTGTTAGACTAGCAGGTATGAAAAGTGGGCATTGGCGTCGCTGGCAGCCGCGCCTAAAAAACCAAAAGACGATTCCACTAACAGATCCGAGTAAAGGGAATGTCTTTAACATAGTCGAAACCCGTCTTACCAGACTGCCTCTTAGTCGACATCTTTGGAAGCGGCACCATGATTTAAGCGTTCTGGCTGATTATATTGCAGAGGCCAAACACGTTGCTTATCAGTCACATGGCGAACGACGCGCCGAAGATTGGTTGTATTTACTTGCTTTGTCGGCGCCGCGCGCCGCCGTAGCTCAAGAATCAATGGATGAGCACCCTCATGGCTATCACAACAAGGAGGCTCGTCTTTATGAGCTGATAGATTTCAACGATGCGTTCGTAGCCGCCGTGCTGGTTCTGCCCAAGCAGCTTTTGCCCGCGGCAACTCAAAGTATCCGACAGTTACTTGATATGGCCTGTAAAAAAGTCGGTACTCGTTGCTTTTCCGATGAACAATATGAAGCAATTGTGCATGGCTTGAGCCGGGAGATTGCAGTATATCAGGGCTTGCTCGCCGAAGGCTATGAGGCTGAGATGACCAATCGGACTGGGGACGCTCTTGGTATCGATATGCGTGTGATAGATCCGAAAACCATGCGCGTAGTCAATATTGATATAAAAACCCGGTCATCGTACCACTACCGCATGCAACAGTTGTTACGAGAGGGTAGGTTAGATGAAGAATCTTATCTTATGGCGGACCGTAACGGCTTTGCCATCGTCTTTAACGGCCACGACAGCCAGCGTACCAAGGTAGTGGTTTGGCGGATTGATCATGAGGTTGTCGGTGAGGTAGTGGACTTTGCTTTTAAAGATACTAAAGCGCTTGCTAATATGATGCGGGTCATTATGCTAGCTGCCGGTGAGCGCATATAGTTATATACTAAATAGTATGCCGGAGTTGCCCGAAGTCGAAACTGTTAGAAGTGGTCTTGCCAGGCTGGTCGTCAAAAAGACGATTCGTTCAATTAGCCATGACACTCCCAAGAGTTTTCCCAACCCACATAGTGAGGTTGAACAGTTTGCTGTCGGCGCTCACGTCCTAGCAGTTAGGCGCCGGGCTAAAGTTCTGATGATCGACCTTAGTAGCGGCTACACTTTCGTTGTTCACTTAAAAATGACTGGCCAGTTGGTGTTCCGAGGCCAGGAAATGTTTGGAGCAGGTCATCCAAATGATTCGTTAGTTGGACAGTTACCCGATAAATCTACAAGGGTGGTGATGGAATTCATGGACGGGTCGCATCTTTATTTTAACGATCAGCGTAAGTTCGGTTGGATGCGCCTGATGCCAACCTTGTCGGTCCCAGAGATTGATTTTATGAAACGAGTCGGTCCCGAGCCTTTAGAACAGGCATTTACGGGCAAAGTGCTTTTCGACCGCCTGCAGCGACGCAAAGGTACAACTGTGAAAGCCGCGATATTGGATCAGTCAGTTTTGGCTGGTATTGGCAATATCTATGCCGACGAGAGTCTATGGGGCGCCCAACTCCACCCAGCTATGTTAGTCAAAAACCTGACTAAGAAGCAAGTTGACTTGCTGGCTTCGGAGATAAAATATGTTCTAGCTTTGGCTATTGAGAAGGGCGGTTCGACTGATCGTAATTATTTGGATGCTGAAGGCAAAAAGGGAAGCTATTTAACTTTTGCTAGAGTTTTCCGCCGGGAGGGCCAGGCGTGTCCGCGCTGCGGCAGCGCTATCGAAAAAACCCGTGTAGCCGGCCGCGGCACACATATTTGTCCGAACTGTCAGATGATAGAATAGAGACGAATGATTTACTTATTGAGCGGAGAGAATACTTTCGAGCTGGAGCGACGATTGGACGAAATTATTAATGGATTTTCCGTCCAGTTAGAGAGGTTCGATAGTGCAGACTTGAGTTTGGAGCGGCTGCCGGACTTATTTACAGGAGCCACGTTATTTGCCGCCGAGAGGCTTATAGTATTCAAGGATGTTTCGAGCAATAAGTCGGTATGGAGCATATTGGCTGAATGGCTAGATAGGGTCGACGATTCTACGACTATAATTTTTGTCGAACCGCATCCTGACAAGCGCACTAAAACCTACAAATGGCTCGAAAAACATGCTGAAGTCTCTACTTTTCGTGAACTACAAGCCCACGAAACCCTAAAGTGGCTGGAAGCCGAGGTTAAAAATCGAGGTTTGGATATGAGCCGCGACGTGGTTAGGTCCTTTGCCGAGCATGTTGGTCAAGATCAATGGCGGTTAAGTTCGGAGCTCGATAAACTGGTGCTGGTTGGGAAGCCGGTGAGCCGAGAGCTGATTCGCGAGCTGGTGGAGCCGACACCTCAGGCGACCAGCTTCGAACTGCTGGACGCTGCTTTTGCTGGGCGTCGTGAAGAAGTTAAGCGATTACTAGCGACAGTTGCACGGCAGGAAGATCCCTACATGTTTTTTGGTTTATTATCAGGGCAGGTTTATGCTTTGGCGCTAGTAAAGACGGCTGGCGACCGGTCGGTCGAAGCAATTGCCAAAGAAACCGGTGTTCACCCATTTGTTTTGAAAAAAATCAGCGCGTGGGCACGAGGGGTAGGTGGAAATGAGCTGAAAAGAATTATATCCGAACTAGCTGTCCTTGACGCGCATATTAAATCGCGTCCAGCGGAGCCGTGGACGCAGATTCAAGTGATGTTACTAAGACTAAAAGATTAAGCTTTTTTGGCAGCTGGTTTTTTAGCTACCGGTTTCTTGGCCGGAGCTTTTTTGGCAGCTGGTTTTTTAGCCGCAATAGGTTTAGCGGCCGCTTTAACAGCGGTTTTAACGGCAGTTTTTTTGATAGTTTCAACTTTGACACCAGCTGCTTTAGCTAGTTTTACTAGTTGGCTTTTGCGGCGAGCAGCGGTTCGTTTGTTTAAAATATTCTTTTTAACGGCCGTATCAATTTCGCTTTGAGCGGCACGCAAACCTTTGACGCTCGGGCTTTCCATAAAAGCTTTAACAGCGCTCTTAACCTGTTTTTTAGTTTCCACATTGCGCTCGCGGCGCTTGGCCGTTTGTTTCATGCGCTTGATAGCGGACTTGATGATTGGCATATTTTCTCCAAAAGTTAACTGATATATTTAGTCAGCTATCAAATATATCTGATACAGACCATTTTGTAAAGATACTCACCTCGAGGCGAATTAATTGACAGGTCAAAAGTACTCATGCTATAATCGCCCCAAATCTAATCAAAATAAAAAAGAGTTAAGACAACTATGCCTACAGAGCAAAGTCCCAAGCAAGCTATCGTCGAACGAATCAAGAACGCTTCGAATATTTTAGTTACGGTCGGTCGTGATCCGTCGGTCGATGAACTATCCGGGGCAATTGGCCTCACTATGATGCTCGATAAGATCGACAAAATAACCACGGCAGTTTTCTCTGGCGAGTTGCCGGCAGCTATTGATTTTCTAGAGCCGGGCAAGACCTTTGAGGAAAATGTCGATTCGCTACGGGACTTTATCATTGCGCTCGACAAGTCAAAAGCCGATCGTCTGCGCTATAAAGTCGAAGACGATGTAGTCCGCGTCTTTATTACACCGTATAAAACTACTATCAGTGAAAAAGACCTGACGTTTTCGCAAGGCGACTTTAACGTTGACTTAGTCATAGCACTAGGCGTTGAGAAGCAGGAAGACATCGATGCTGCTATCGTCGCGCACGGTAAAATATTACATGATGCCGTTACGGTAACCATAAATGCCAGCGCAACCAGTAACGGTTTCGGGGAAGTCAACTGGAACGAGGCCGAAGCTAGCAGCTTGTGCGAGATGCTGATGAGCTTGAGTGAGGCGCTGCAACCTAATCTGCTCGACGAGCCGATTGCTACTGCCATTTTGACGGGACTCGTCTCGGCAACAGACCGATTCCGTAACGAACGGACTAGCCCTAAGGTAATGACCATGTCGGCTCAGCTGATGGCGGCTGGCGCCAATCAACAGCTAATCGCTAAGAATTTAGAAGAAGCTTCCACAGTAGCAACAGGCGATTTACATGAAGAGTCGACAGCGGTTTCAAAAACTGAAGCACCGAAGCCTAAAGATGGCGAGATGAGAGTAGAGCACGACAGCAATAAAGACATTAAACCTATGGCCGAAACGCCACCGTTGACCGAAAAACCTGCCGACGCGGCGTCGCCACAACCGGGACTAGAGGCAGATGCTATGTCGAGTAATGCCAGTCCGCTCATCGGTCATTCCAAGGTTAGTTCTTGGCGCGATTTACCACCACCGCCGCTAACGGGCGGCACTCTTAACGCTACTACCGAACAGGCTCAAGAAGATAAACAGCGCAGTGAAAAGGAAGACCGAAACCGGGTATTGCTGTCGCATGATGGCCTGTTGGGGGCAGCCGACACCGCTGCCAGTTCAGCTACGGCGATGAATTCTTCCAGCTTACCACCCGCAGAACCACCGCGTGTTGATGTTTTTGCGACACCGCCAAATAGTTCGACCATCGAACCTAGTCCAGAGACCACTCAAGATACCGACGATTTTACGTTGGCTAAAAGCGGCATTCGCTTCGATGCTACGCCTATTCCTGAAAACTCAAGCCCTGTAGCGGCGGCCAATCCGGTTAACCCGACCCTAGCTGATTTAGAAGCCGAAGTACATAAACATGCTCAGTCAACCCAAAGCCCGACCGATACCTCTATAGACGACGCTCGTGCAGCCGTTGACGCAGCGCTGTCATCGCTTCAGCCGGCAACTGACAACCCAGCCATGTCTTCGCCGTCAGCTGTACCACTCAACCCGCCCGTAGCGCCTTCGTTTGAAACGCCTATGGTAACTCCAGCCTCCGCCACTCCACCGCCTCCGCCGGTCCCAGCACTACCACCGTTGCCTGATTTTTCAACCTTGCCGCCGGCACCGACCACGACTGCTGAACCGATACCGCCGGTCGTAACTCTGCCCGAGTTTGGCGCAGATCAGTCGCTAGTCCCAGCCGCGTCATCGCCCTCTACTCAACCACTGAATCCCGAGCCTGGCCAATTCCAATTACCAGGGTCGCCCCAGGTATAGTGTACGCAGTTTTTAAAATCATTGTCACTTCAAAAAATAACCGTTAAATAAAGTCGATGGTGGTTTTTGATTTATAATAACGTTCGATGAACGACATAATACTGATAGATAAACCAGCTGGCTGGACTAGCTTCGACGTCGTTGCGAAGATTCGCGGCGCTATTCGGGCTAACTATGCGGCGAAAGGCATCAAACCGACAAAGCGGCAGCTTAAAGTCGGCCACAGCGGCACATTGGACCCATTTGCTACCGGCCTGTTAATTATTTTACTGGGTGAAGCTTGCGCCCGTGCCGATGAATTTTTGAAGTTAGATAAAGTATACGAAGCGACCCTCCGCTTAGGCCAGACTAGCACGACAGGCGACCCGGAAGGGGAGCTGAGTGACGTTTCGGATGTTCGGCCGACACAAGCGGACATACTAAAGGCGCTGATGGCTTTCACGGGGCAGATAAAACAGACCCCACCGGCTTACAGTGCTATCAAAATTGGCGGCGAACGCGCCTATAAACTTGCTCGCAAAGGTAAGAAAGTCGATATGCCTAGTAGAGCTGTAACTATTCACAATCTAGAACTGCTTAGCTATAAATATCCTGAGCTTACCGTAAGGGCGCATGTTGGCAGCGGTACTTATATTCGCAGTTTAGCCGAAGATATCGGCCGAGAGCTTGGGGTGGGGGCTTATTGCATTACTTTACGTCGTACGATGGTCGGCAGGTGGTCGATCGACAATGCTCAGTCAATGGCCGACCTAACCCTTGATTAACAGGGAAGCCTGTGCTAGAGTAGTCCGGTATGATAACACAAGAGGACAAGTTAAAAGCTATCAAAGTCGGGGCTCAGCACAAGTCTGACGTCGGCTCTCCTCAGGTACAGGTCGCGGTGTTAACGGCTCGTATCAAAGAGGTGACGGCTCACTTGAAGGCGAACAAGCATGATTTTATGGCGCGTCGCGGTCTGATTCAGATGGTCGGCAAGCGCAAGAAACTGCTAAAATACCTTGAGCAAAAAGACTTTGAAGCCTATCAGGCGATCGTCCAAAAGTTGGGCCTTCGTAAATAAGAATCCCCGCCCTGAAAAGGGCGGTTTTCTTTAGCTGACGAATTCGGTGTAAATATAAGGCTGGCAGTCCGTCTCGGTGTAGCGCTTAATATCAATTTCTCTGAGAAACTTCGGTAGAATGTTGTCGGTGGCCGGGCTAACGAAGCCGTAATTTAATATTTCGGCTTCAAAATGCGAGGCTCCTTCGTCAATCGACTCAAAATCATCAGCATTTTTGATATGGAAGAAGAACTCGAGCTGTTCGTTCTCGCCATGCGAAGTACGATTAGCTGAGTCGGTGAACTGTTGAATGAACAATAAATTTCCGATCTCTGGTACGATGCCAGTTTCTTCGATTATTTCCCGCCTTAGCCCGTCGACAAGGCTTTCGCGTGGGTCAAGCCCACCACCGGGTGTACACCAAAAGCCACGCCCGGTACCATCTTTGTTTTTAAGCTCTTGGCAAAACAGTTTGCCGTCTTTTAATATTATGCCGCGTACACAAACGCGGCGATTATAGGGTGCCTCCATCGGGACCTCCATTAATTAATTTATGAATGGTCGCCATAGGTCAGGCTCGTCCTGACGTGTACGAGTAGAGGATTGCGCTTTTTTCGCACAATCATAATAGTGCATATTATATCACGCTACATCTGACATGGTATAATACAAACTGTTACATAAGGGGCGTAGAGTGTGATAGATGTAGTTTTCGAGCTGAACTCGGCGACAACACCTGTTACTCTCGACGCCTGAAGTAAAGCAAAGGAGTGCATATGAGTATTATCAACCCTAGCGGCAAGGATATTATTGCCGTATCAACTGATTGGTGTGGCAAGAAGCTAACCTTGGAAGTCAACCGCGTTGGCTTTCGTACCACGGCCAGCGTACTAGTGACTTACGGCGACACTGTCGTACTCGGTACGGCTATGGTGGGCAGTCAGCCGATTAGCGGTATGGATTATTTCCCGCTAAGTATTGACTATGAAGAAAAATTTTATGCAGCTGGCAAGATTAGTGGCAGCCGTTTTATAAAACGCGAGGGCCGTCCGAGTGACGAAGCTATTCTGATTGGCCGTTTAATTGACCGACCAATCCGCCCACTGTTTCCAAAAGGCTATCGTCAAGAAGTTCAAGTCGTCGCTAGCGTTCTTAGTATGGACCCGAATTTTCGTCCCGATAGCGTAGCGATGGTTGCAGCCAGCGCCGCTTTAATGCTGACCGGTACGCCATTTGACGGACCCGTTGCCGGAGTACGCATTGGTCAAGTCGATGGCCAGTTCAAAGCTTTCTTGAGCACTGAGGAACGGGCTGCTAGCGACCTTGACCTGGTCGTGGCCGGTGTTGAGGGCGGCATTACCATGGTAGAAGCCGGCGCCAATGAAGTCGGTGAACAGCTGGTGGCCGACGGGTTGTCCTGGGCTTATGAACAACTCCAGCCCGCCATTAAGCTGCAGCGAGAACTTAAAGAAAAAGTTGCGCCAGTCGAACAAGCTTTCGAACTACTGTTGCCAGATGAAGCTATCCAGACCGAAGTTGATGAGTGGACCAAGGGCAAACTAGGTGATAAAATTCGGGCTCCATACCCGCAGTACAATCGTAATGTCGAGGCGTTGGGCGAGGAATTCAATAACTATTTATTAGATAAACTGGGCGAAGAAGTTTATGCCGAAAAGAAGAACGAATATAACGAAGCTTTCACGAAGTCGGTTCAGAAAGATTTGCGCCGCGGCATTATTGAAGAGGGAGTTCGTCCCGATGGTCGTAAACTCGACGAAGTTAGGCCACTCAGTTCAGAAATCAGCGTATTGCCCAGGGCGCATGGCTCCAGTATCTTTACACGCGGTGTTACACAGGCTCTAAATATTGTAACGCTGGCACCATTGAGCTACGCTCAGCTGGTTGACACTATGGAAATTAGCGATGGTGAACGTCGTTATATGCACCACTATAATGCACCTGGCTATACAGTAGGTGAAGTTAGGCGCTTAGGCAGCCCTGGCCGCCGTGAAATTGGCCATGGCTATTTAGCTGAGCGCGCGCTGATACCGGTGTTGCCGACTGAAGAAGAGTTTCCGTACGCTATCCGGGCCGTCACCGAAATCATGAGTCAGAACGGTTCGACTAGTATGGCTGCTACTTGTTCCAGCACGCTTGCCCTCATGGATGCTGGCGTGCCGCTAAAAGCACCAGTCTCAGGTGTAGCTATGGGCTTGATGATGGACGGTGACAAGCCTTACGTCTTAACCGATATTGCTGATGCCGAAGACTTCGCCGGCGATATGGATTTCAAGGTAACCGGTACCAAAAAGGGTATCACGGCAATTCAGATGGATATGAAAGTTCACGGCCTGCCAGTTGAAGTTTTAGAAAAAGCTATCGCCCAAGCCGGTCCGGGTCGAGCGGCTATATTGGAGCATATGGTTTCAACCATAGCGCAGCCGCGTAAACAACTCAGTCCGCACGCGCCTCGTATCGAAAAACTTATGGTTAATCCTGAAAAGATCGGTGCCATTATCGGTAAGGGTGGTGAGACTATCAACAAAATTACGTCGGAAACTGGCGCTGAAATTGACATAAAGGACAACGGGCTAGTGACAGTTTCGGCTGTTAATACCGAAGCTATCGAGCGAGCGCTCAATTGGATCAAAGGGCTGGTTGAAGAGCCAGAAGTCGGTAAGATTTACGAAGGTAGAGTTGTGACCGTCAAAGATTTTGGTGCCTTCGTCAACGTCATGCCTGGCATAGACGGTATGCTTCATATCTCAGCGCTTGACGATAAACGTGTTGAAAAAGTCACCGATGTCGTTAAAGAAGGCGATGTCGTTCGGGTTAAGCTGATGGCTATTGATGACCGCGGGCGTTTGAGTCTCAGTATGAAGCCGAGCGATCTTCAGTAGGTAATTACTAGCTAATAATCCCTTCCAAGGCTTTATAGGGTAAAATAGGAACCATGAGCATTGCTGGCCGTAGGTTTCAAAGAGCTGCCCTGACTAATGCGCCAGTTGAGAATCCGGGCGATTGGGCTGACGTATTCGCGACGCGTGATATCAACGGCAGCATTACAGACTGGTATGTGGAAAATGTTGGTCACGATTCGGCCTTAGCCTATCAAGAAGTTACGGGCGGCTTAACCATAAATAACACCTGGCTAGCGGCCAATAACGGTAACGGCCGGGTCTGGCTAGACGGTGGACGCTGGCACGTTGAACGGTATCGTACTACCGGTACTATCACGGTTGATGCCAACAACGTCACGATCGTGAACTGCCATGTTAACAGCACCGGCGCACTTTATGCTATGCGTTCTCAGGCTAATTGTAGCGGGTTGATAGTAGAGCATTGCACATTTCAGGGAAATTCGGCCAACCCGAACGGCGCGACGATTAATTTTCCTGACGCGACCGAGCCGAATCAGATTATATTTCGATACACAGACTTCAACGGCTGGCGCGCCGGCATTTATTGTTTCGGCGGAATTACGGCTGAGTATTGTTATAGTCACGACTTGTATTTTACGGAAGGATCGCACAATACCGGCGCTTCGATTCGGGCGCGTAACTGTACGCTGTACCGCTGTCTCATAACCGACGGCAATTCGGCTGCCGTGTCGTGCTATGCCGAGAATACCCCCTACACCGGCATACTCATCCAGGAAAATACCCTACGCCTGCAGGAAATAGATACTGGACCGGAGGTTATTATGGCCAAAGAATATGCCACACCGCTTCCCGGTGAAACCCGCCGCTTGATTGGCAATTTATTTTACCGCGGCTATGTCGGCGGTGATACCTTTGGTTTTACGGAAATATCAGGCAACATCGATATCAACGGCGATCCGGTAACCGTTTAAGTAGTACCGGGTGGGAAGGTGCAGTTTGTCGAGTAGTCATATACGGTTATAATTAATCTTGTGTTAGACGATAAACAACAGAAACTCGATAAACTAAAGCAGGAAATAGAAGTTTCGGGGATCACGCCCGAACTCCAAAAAGGTGCTACTCAGTTAGTTTTTGGCTCCGGTAACCCAGCCGCCAACATTGTATTTATAGGTGAAGCGCCGGGTAAAAAGGAAGACGAAAAGGGCGAGCCGTTTGTTGGTGCGGCCGGCCGCTTTCTGAATGTGATGCTTGAAGCCGCCGGTTTAGACAGGAATGATGTCTACATAACTAACATCGTCAAATATCGTCCGCCCAACAACCGCGATCCATTGCCCGAAGAGAAAAGGGAATTCTGGCCATATTTGATACGCCAGATAGAAATAATCGAGCCCAAAGTCGTCATCACGCTAGGTCGTCACAGCGGTGCGGCTTTCGTACCAGACCTACATATTTCTTCTGACCATGGGCGACCGCGGAAGGTGAGGTATGACGGCCGTGAATTTATGGTTATTCCACTGTACCATCCAGCGGCGGCACTCTATAACGGTTCCATGCGTCAAGTACTGGTAGACGATTTCCTAAAGGCCGCCGAGGTGGCCGGACACCAACTTGCGTAAATCGCTGCGCTGTGCTATACTAGGTTCTAACTATAAAAGAGGGAATTACTGCCACATTCCACTCCCTCACCCCTGATTTTTAGCGACTAATATTTATTGATAAATAACAAACAGAAAGGAAATATTAGCTATATGGGTCAAAGAAGACTCGCCGGTCCGCAACAGGACGATATGTCCAAGCGGTCGGCTTCACAACAAAAACACCGGTCCGATAACACGGTTCTGAACAACACCAACACTAGGCGTGGGGAGGTTTTTCGAGCGCAACGACGCACCAACGAAAACGTCAACCAGCGGGCTAGCCAGCACCACATTGATGTACCGGTTAATAAAAGTGTTTATAACGGCTATGAAGGCCGTCAGTTTAGTCTGACCGACCAAAAACGAGTACGCCCCAATCCTAACCGTCCAAGCCTCAGGGTTATACCGATAGGGGGACTGGGGGAAATGGGTATCGGCAAGAATATGATGGCTATAGAATATGATAACGACATCATCGTGATTGACATGGGATTTTTGTTTCCCGGTCCTGACTATCCTGGCATCAACTATATTACGCCCGACATCACTTACCTCGAAGAGCGTAAAGACCGGATTCGGGCAGTGGTTTTCACGCATGGACACCTTGACCATATCGGTGCTTTTAGGCATCTCATATCAAAGATTCCGGCGCCGGTCTATGCTAGCCAGTTCACAGTAGGCATGCTAAAGAAAAATATGGAAGAGTCGGATGGTGGTTACGAGCCGGAATATATCGTACTCGACCCCGAGTCTTATCAGCAGACGCAGATAGGGGATAGTTTTTCTATTGAATTGGTTCGCGTCAACCATTCCATACCTGATGCGACTGCCGTTATTGTTCGCACGCCGGTCGGCGTACTAGTGGACACCGGTGACTGGCGGTTTGAAGAAAACCCGGTTGACGGTAAGAAATTCGATCTTGAGCGCCTGACTGAAGTAGCTAGCAAAGAAGGTATTTTGCTGCTCATGAACGAGTCGACCAACTGTGAAAGTGATGGTTCGCACACTCATGGTGAATTTGATATTCAACAAAGCCTAGAAGGTATCATGCAGAAATACCAAGGCCGGATCATCTTCAGTACATTTTCTAGCCAAATACATCGTATTCAACTAGTACTGGAGGCAGCTTATAAAAATGGCCGCAAAGTTGCTTTTGCCGGTTACAGTATGATTCAAAACCTGGAAGTTGCCTTGCGGACCGGAGTTATTAAGGTGCCAAAAGACACCATCGTTAAGATGGAGGATATCGTTAAGCTGCCCGATGGCAAAGTCACCATAGTCTGTACTGGCTCCCAGGGTGAGTTTAACGCTGTTTTAAATCGCATGGCCAGCGGCGCTCACAAACACATCAAGATCAAAAATTCCGACGTCATCGTATTTAGTTCCAACCCGATTCCGGGCAATGAGAAATACGTTGTCCGCACGGTGGACGGTTTGATGCGCGAGGGTTCGATGGTCATGCAAAACGGTAAGACTCATTTGACGGGCGTCGGCCCACTCCACCTGTCTGGTCACGGTTATCGTGACGACCACATAAAACTGATCACAGCGCTCAATCCAACGTATTATTTGCCGATTCACGGTGAGTTCCACATGTTGGCGCACAACGCTGAACTGGCTGTTAAAGAGTGCGGCATTCGTCCTAATAACGCCTTTGTCTGTGACGCTGGAGATGTCTTGGAGTTTTACCACGACGGCAGCGCCAAAAAGACTGGCCGAATTCCGGTGGGCGGCGTCATGTATGACGATAGCGGGGCAGTCGTGTCCGAGGTCGTCTTAAAAGATCGTATCCATATGAGCCAAGAGGGTATCTTCGTGATTATGTTGACAGTAGCCAAAGGCAGCGGCCGGCTATTGACCAGTCCCGACATCATCTCGCGCGGCTTTATTTACCTGAGAGATTCCGAAGAGCTGATGAATCTAATTCGTCAATATGTCAAACAAAAAGTCGCGCGCAGCTTTGCCGCTCGCAAGATTGATCTCGACCAGATAAAAAAGGAAATCCGCGAAGAGGTCACTCATATCTTGTATGATCAAACTCGGCGCATGCCGATAGTCATACCGGTCATAAACGAGATTGCCATTCAGGTAAAACAAAAGCCGGTCGATCAAGTAGTTAGACCGCCGCGGGTGCCAGCACCAAAGAAATTTCCAGAGAAAGTCTATCCCGATAGTGAAGCGATCGAACCGCACCGTTTTGTGCGCAACGACTCGCGCGGCTATTAAATTCCGACAAGCTGGAAGACGAAGCCCGCAAGTTTCCTTGCGGGCTTTGTTGTGCTGGATTCTTGCAAAATGTTGCAAATTGTGCTACAATAAAGCACTAGGAATGGCCTCGACAGGGTAGAAACAGGGGTCTATAATAGAAAACGATTATGGCAAAGCGAAAACACCGAAAAGTCTCTAAAAAAACCGTCAAACCCCAGCATACATTACCGGATGGGTTCTGGCCTCAAGTCGGCGCAGTCGTCCTGGTTATATTAGCTTTCTTGCTCATACTTGGTTTATTTAGTGCGGGCGGCGTTTTCCCGGTAGCCACCAAAGACGCTGTCCAATTCTTACTTGGTTGGGGGGTTTACGTACTGCCTTTGGTATTTGTTTTTCGAGCAGTACAGATATTCAAGGCGGAAGCCAACCATGTTCCGGCGGTCGTGACAGTTGTGACGGTTCTGTTCATGATATTTTTGGCTGGCTTTTTGCAGCTTATGAGCGCTCAACCCACCGACATGGCCTATGCCCAGTCGGGTCGTGGAGGGGGTATTATCGGCTGGTTGGTGGCTGAGGGTACTATGACTCTGGTTAATGCTCAAGTTGGTGCTCTCGTTATGGTCTTTGGCGTGCTTATCACTAGCTTATTTGTGCTTAGCGTCTCACCTAAGGCGATTATCGACTGGTTAGCAGCTGCCTTTCGCCGGGAGAAACCGGACAGTCTAGACAACAATGCAGCAGTAGCGGAGCGGGCCAAGGCGCTTGACGGCTCGAAAGAGTTCAAACTTAACGAAGGCGTTCCGACAGTTCACCATAGCGACGGCGACCTTAGTAGCGGTCGTTTGAGTACGATGCGTAATAGTATAAAATCTGACCGCTCGGCCGAAGAACAGGCCGCTTTGACAAGTTCAAACGACCCCGACTGGGTAGCGCCAAGCCTAGAGCTGCTGGAAAAGAAACAAAGTCCGGCCGATGCCGGTGATGTCAAACATAATGCTCAAATTATTAAAGATACACTGCATGAATTTAATATCGAAGTTGAAATGGAAGGCGCTAACATCGGCCCCAAAGTTACCCAGTACACCATGCGCCCCCCAAGCGGCGTCAAGTTATCGCGTATTTCAGCGCTGGAAACCAATATTGCTCTGAACTTGGCAGCTCAAAGCTTGCGTATCGAAGCGCCAATTCCAGGCCAGCGAGCGGTCGGCATTGAAGTACCTAACCGCAAAGCGGCCGATGTCCGTCTTTACGGCATACTAAATTCCAAGCAGTGGCAAGATGCGACCGAGCCGCTCAGTTATGCTATTGGCCGTGATATCGCCGGCGATGCCGTTGTCGGCGAGCTCAATAAGATGCCACACCTGCTTATAGCTGGCCAAACCGGCTCTGGTAAATCGGTTATGATCAATACGCTGCTGAGCAGCTTGCTATACCGGAATGGCCCGTCTGATTTACGGATGATTTTAGTTGATCCTAAACAAGTCGAGATGGCGCCTTACCAAGATATTCCACACTTGCTGGCACCTATCATTACGGAACCAGAAAAGTGCATCAGCGCTCTTAAATGGGCCGTTAACGAGATGGAACGACGTTACGACCTGTTGGCTGAAGAGAAAGTTCGTGATATCAAGGGTTATAACGCCAAGAAGAGCGAAGAGCCAATGCCATACATATTGATTGTCATTGACGAGCTGGCTGACCTTATGATGATCGCCGCCCGTGATGTCGAAGCCTTGATTGTCCGCCTAGCTCAAAAAGCCAGGGCTGTCGGCATACATCTAGTACTTGCCACCCAGCGGCCAAGCGTGGATGTCATTACTGGCCTTATTAAGGCCAATATACCGGCACGTATAGCTTTTACGGTTGCTAGCCAGGTTGATTCACGTACTATCCTCGACCAGATTGGAGCAGAGAAGCTGCTCGGTCAAGGTGACATGCTGCTCCTAACACCGCAGATGAGTAAGCCAAAGCGCATCCAGGGGGCTTGGGTGACAGACGAGGAAGTTATCAAGGTGACCGACTACCTCCGCATGCAGCGCCCGCCCCAATACGACGACGAGATTATTTCCCAGCCGGTCCAGCTTAATGGACGGGGTAGCATTGTCATGGACTTCGACGGCGGTAGCGAAGATAGCATGTATAAAGATGCGGTTCGGGTGGTTATTGAGGGCGGCAAAGCTTCGACGTCATATCTACAGCGCCGCCTGCGCATTGGCTATAGTCGGGCGGCTCGTCTAATGGAGGAGATGGAAGAACAGGGAGTAATTGGTCCGGCCGACGGCTCACGGCCACGCGAAGTGCTGGTCAGCAGCCTAGATGATATTGGCGGCAGCAACACCGATGATACTGACGAGTACGGCATACAAAACTAGACCTTGTCAAAAGACCATACCTCTGTTATAATCGCATCCACACAAATAACAACCTGCGGCTGGTGAGCCGCTCCTAAACAAAGGATCCATAGGAGGAAGCACTTATGCGAGAATACGAACTAACAGTTCTTATTCATCCCGATCTTGAAGCCGACCTAGAGCCGGCACTCAAGAAAGTTCGCGATATAGTTTCGGCGAACAAGGGTAGTATCAAAAAAGAAGATAACTGGGGCAAGAAGCGCCTGATGTACAAAATCGGCGGTGAAGAGTTTGCGGTCTACGTTTACTTCGAAATCGAATTGCCGGCGGAGGCTAACGCCAAAGTCCAGAGCACGCTAAATATCACCGATGAAGTGCTGCGTTATCTTCTGGTTAGTGTCGACGAGAAAGTCCGCGCTTTGAAGGCAGAAGAGGCGGCATCTAAGGAAGAGAAAGAAGAGGAGTAGGGTATATGGCAAAGGGGTTCAATAAAGTCGTTTTGATGGGTAATTTAACACGTGATCCGGAAACCCGAACCACGCCAAACGGTCAAAGTGTCACGAACTTTAGCCTGGCGGTCAACCGGACCTGGCGCGACGCTAACGGCCAAAACCAAGAAGCCGTCAGTTACATCGACTGTGTTGCTTGGGGTAAAGCTGGTGAGATCATAGCTCAATACATGCAAAAAGGCCGAGCTCTTTTGGTCAGCGGTCGCCTTGATCAGCGTAGCTGGGATGACAAAGAAACCGGTGCTAAACGCTCAAAAGTCGAAGTAATTGTTGAAGACTTCAACTTTGTTGACGGCGGCGGTGCAGCTGGTGACGGTGGCTCTGCCTCGTCTAGCCGCAGCGCTAGTACCAGCGCAAACAAGTCAAACGAACCTGACGTCGACGATATAGACGACAAGCCGATTGATTTGTCCGAAATCCCATTCTAGTTATAAAAACAATTTTTAATATTCCTGAGGTTAAAACTAACCATAGTTTTGTCTCAATACCATCAGTAAAAGAGGAGTTTTCAATGGTTCGTAGATTTAAAAAAGATTTGCCACAGTATTTTGACTACAAAGACGTCAAAACCCTGCAGCGTTTTGTAGACCCATATGGGCGGATTGAGCCGGCAAGTAAAACCGGTCTGAACGCCAAACAGCAACGCTCACTTTCGGTCGCCGTTAAGCGAGCTCGTCACTTGGCGATGCTGCCCTTTGTCAGCGCAGGATAAGCCAGCATATGTATAGCCCGACAGATCTCAAAAAAAATACCATCATCCAGATAGACGGTCAGCCGTACCGGGTAATTGACTATAACCAAAAAGTTATGGGACGAGGCGGCAGCATTGTTAACGTCAAGGTTAAAAACTTGGTGACGGGTGCGGTTATACCTAAAACTTACAAAGGTCAGGAAAAAATCGAACGGGCCGAGGTTAGCGGTCGAATCGTCCAATATCTTTATAGCGATGGCGGCTCGGCTCACTTTATGGACCCAACCAGTTTTGAGCAGTTTCAGCTGGGTCTTGAAGACATTGGTGACGCCCTCGATTATTTACGCGAAGGCGATGAAGTCAGTCTGCAGTTTTTTGAAGAACGCGTTATCAATGTTGAGTTGCCGACCAGCGTGCTTTTGACCGTGACCTACACTGAAAATGCCGTTAAAGGTGATACGACCAGTTCAATCCAAAAAGACGCTACACTTGAGACCGGCAAGGTTGTTAAAGTGCCGGCTTTTATCAAGACCGGTGACAAGGTCAAAATCGACACTCGCGACGGCGCTTATCTTGAGCGCGCCAAATAATATTCGGTTATAATATAGCCTATGAGAAAAGTACCGGGTAGGGAGGTATGGGCCAGCCTGCGCCAAATGGTTGGCCGGCTTTGGTTGCATAAAACGGTTCGCTGGAGCGTTGGCGCGCTACTTATAATACTCATTGCCACCGTTGGCCTCCAACTGGTCTATCCGAGTGACCGTACCTTGCCGCGGGCTCGTATCAATGGCGAAGCAGTAGGTTACCAGACCTATCATGAGCTGACGCCGCTACTGGAAACTGGTTTTACTGACACTAAAGTAACCCTGCAAGCCGCCAGTCTGTCATCGACAGCCCGTCTCGGGGATTTCGGCGCCAAATTAAAGACCGAGGAAACTACTCGGCAGCTGATGGACTATCCGCTGTGGCAGCGGCTACTGCCATTTTCACTTGTTTTAAAGAGCCCCGAGATTCGCAAGCTGGCGCTTGAACTAAATGACGGTAGGTTGCGTGAGGCGGCCGACAAACTAGTCTCCCAACTAAAGAGCGAGCCGAAAAACGGAGCTGTCGTGGTCAGCGACAGCGGTGAGATTGAAGTAACCGCTGCCCAAGACGGTGTATTAACTAGCAGTGACGATATTGTACTTGCCATAAAGCAAACACCGCTCCGGTTGGGCGATAATATTTTGGTCTTACACCCGAAAATAACTCCGCCGAGCGTGACAAATAACATGATAGACGGTGTCAAAGACAAACTCGGTAAGCTACTCAAAATCGAGCTGGCGATTCAAAATAGTCTCGACAAAGCCAAGACTTACCGGCCCGACAAAAAAGTCTTGGCTTCATGGATTGCTATAGGTGACAACCTAGAGTTATCCATCGACCAGACGGCGCTGGCGGGCTATGCCAGCGATGTTGCTAAAGAGCAGCTGATAGCGGCCGGTATGACGACTATATCGATGCGTGATGGTGTCGAACAGGGTAGAACCAGTGGCCAGCCCGGTCGTGGTGTCGACGTTGATGCTCTGGCCGACGGTGTCGCAAAAGCACTTTTTAGCAGTGGTCCAACTCAGCTTACGATGAACTTTAAAACTGTCGCACCAACGATTGTCTACAGCTATAGCTACAGTTCCTCGCCAGCGGCTCTGCAAGCCTATGTCAATGACGTTTCGCGTAACCAAAATATTGAGATTGCTGTCAAGCAACTCAGCGGCGCCGGCTGGTCAGCTTCGTCAAACGGTAGTAAAAGTGTTGTGGCCGCCAGTACCTACAAACTTTTTATATCACTACTCTTATTCGATAAGGTTAAAGCGGGCCAGATTAACTGGGGTGATTCTATCCAAGGCACCGACGTAGCGACTTGTTTGCGTAACACTATCGTCGTTTCGGCCAACAACTGTGCCGAGCAGTGGATAGCTGAGTGGGGCCGCAGCAATATTAACACCGCTCTTTACGCCAAAGGCTTTTCCAAGTCTACCTCGTTTACAATGCCTGACGCCACCCATACATCGGCCAATGACTTGCAAAAGCTACTGATAGGACTGCATGAGCGCAGCCTGTTTGCCAGCGACGATGCTGAGCGACTGCTTGGGCACATGAAGCAACAGGTCTATCGCCAGGGCATACCGGCGGGTTCCAAAGGGCTGGTGGCTGACAAAGTAGGTTTCCTCTGGGACTATTTGAACGACGCCGCTATCGTTTACCACCCCCGTGGTACTTACGTTCTGGTTATCATGACACAGGGGCAGTCTTGGGGCAAAATTGCCGAGATAACCCGTCAAATCGAGAATATTATGTACCCATAGCGGGCATACAGTGTTGCATTTATAGAGTAAATATGTTACAATTTACGCCAGTCTCATCTTCTTAGTGGATGGGAGGTTGTTTAGCTGCGGTTTGCGTATGGATACTTTGGATTTTTCTTAAGTCCGGGGGGTCCACGCGCGTGACCCCTGAACACTTAATAATCCGATTCATTCTATATAACGACTTTGGTCAAGCACTTCCTAAAACCGCACAAGCGATGCAGACTTGCCAGGCCGGAAGTACCGGCATGGACGAAACTCTACCCACAGGGTAGAGGAAGGTGGGGAAGCATGAAGTTGTCGTTCCGGAAGGGGCTGGCCGTTTTCGCGGCCACCGCCCTTCTCGGCCTCACCGGCTTCGGGCCGGTGAGCAACGCGTTTGCCGACGACACGCCACCGGCTGAGCCGGTGGAGGTCGTCAAGGCCGACCCGGCTCCCGAGCCGGAGAAGTCCGAACCCGAGCCCGTCAAGGCCGACCCGGCTCCCGAGCCGGAGAAGTCCGAACCCGAGCCCGCCAAGGCCGACAAGGTCGAGGCGCCGAAGGTTGCCAAGACCAGTCCGCCGCCTTTCGACTGGAACTGGAAGTATGACGACCCGACCTGTAAGGTCGGCCTGAAGGTCGAATACCCCCGGAACATTCCGGATGGTTCCGACCACAAGGACGTCAATATCCGCGTCATGGACCTCGAGTCCGGCACGGTGAAGACGTTCAACTTCCACGACTCGAATTTCGAGACGTCCGGCAAGACGGTCACGTACGACGTCACCAAGCACCCGGACTGGCCCGGCTGGACGTGGTATCAGTACCAGTGGACTCAGGTCCACGGCACGAACTACCACTGGACCGGCTCGGTCAAGTGCGGAGAGCCCAAGAAGGTCGACGTATGCAAGTACGTCGGCACTCCTGGTGTCGACGAACGGCTGCAGACCGGACAGAACCCGATCACCGTCAGCGTCAATACGCTGAAGGGCTTCCCGGGCACGTTCCCGTGGGAGTTTGCCGATGCGCATGGGCGCTCCATCGCGATCGGGTGGGGCGGAACGATGGACAAGGCGGACTGCCCGCCACCCGATGAGCCGCCGACTTTCCTCCTGGCCGAGGCCGACATCAAGGTGTACGACGGGACCTGTCTGGTCCCTGGGTATGTCGAGTGGGTTCCGATGATCAACGCCACCGGAGAGGAGCTCGACCAAACGGTTGGGTCCCACTCCAAGTCCGCCACGGCTGATCCCGGAGCCAAGTTCGAGGACGGCACGACCGTCAAGACGTTCAACTACACCGTTCCCGACAAGCTGCCCACTCAGAGCGCGGATCCGAACGAACCGTGCTACGAGGAACCGCCGGCCGTCAACCAGTTGACGCTGACGGGCGAGGGCCAGTGCTTTGCGACCGGCGGTGCCTACATCAAGGTGACCCTTCGGAACCAGAGCCCATGGATCTACCCGGTATCCTACCGGCTGGATTCCAATGCCGTCATCGGCAGCCCGGACCTGACCGGTCCGTACGGACCGGTCGTCGACAACCGGGGAGACAACCCGGACGACCAGACCAAGTCCAAGATCTGGACCTTCGCAGAGGACTCCGGTACCCACACCGTACGGTTCGCCGTACGTGCAGGGACCGAGGCCGACCTGTGGAACGGGCAGCCGGCAGGTGTCGAACAGTCTATCACGGTGGACACTGACTGCCTGCCGAACCCGGTCTACGTCGTCCCGGACAACCCGACCAAGGTCGACAAGTGCGAGCCCAAGGACGGCACCGTCGTCGACGGGGTGAACATCCCCGACGCCGACATGGGTCACTACACCCTCAACGGTGAGTCGGTCTCGGCCGGCTTCAACGCCGTTGCTGGTACCTCGGCAACCGTCGTCTTCGTCCCCGACGAAGGCGTGGTCGTCAAGGAAGGCGCCGACTCCGAGTGGACCTTCTGGTTCACGAAGGAGAAGTGCGTCGTCCCGCCGACTGACGAGCCCAAGCGGCCCACCAAGGTCGATACGGATGACGGCGCGGTTACCAGCCAGTCTGACTGGCTGGTGCGTCTCGGCAGCGTCACTCTCCTGGGTGCGCTGGTCGCCTTCGTGGCTTACCGGCGCAAGTTCGCCTGACCTGATGAGGAAACAAGAATGAATCGGACACACTTGATTGACCCGTTCCTCCTGTAGGAGTTGAGTGGGTCCGATCACCATTCTGACCCCCGAGGTGCATTACTGCCTCGGGGGTTTTCTCTAATTTACAAGAAAGTAAAAACGTGATATAATAAAGATATGGCAGCATCCGCTGCTGCTTGTAGTTTGATTCTTACTTCGAAAGGGGGTGTCCAGAATGATCTGGTCAGCCAGCCGACCGCGACGCGCATTGCGACGTTCGCATCTTACCCCAATCATCTTCACGATGCTCCTCGCACTCGTAGGTATTGGGCTCATAGTCTATGGCTTGGTTGTACCGGGGACCCCGGAACCTCCATTCCTAGCCGAAAAGCCCACAACGGCGTCACCGAGCACCTCACCTTCAGTAGTCACGTCTTCGGCTACACCTTCGAGTACGTCAGTAGCTGAGAAAATTCGTAATCCACGCGGCAAACCCGTAAAGGTAACGGTGACTTCGGCCAAACACGGTCTCTTGATACGATCGAAGGTACAGGCCATTCGTACCCGTTCTGACGGTCGTCTTGTACCACCGGCCGGAGTAGCTGGATGGTTCGCCGACCCAGGGTGGCCGAAACCTGGTGTACTGTCTCGCTACAACTCGATTGTGGCCGGACACGTATCGGGCGGTGGTAAGCCAGACGTCTTTTACCTTTTGTCTAAGGCTCGCAAGGGCGACAAAGCGGTGATCGACTACGAGTCGGGAGACCGAGTTACCATCATGATTACCAGTAACCCGGTTAATGTCGGCAAAGACGTTGTTACTTCAGACTCAAAGTATGACTGGGTCTGGGAAAGCGAGGAGGGCGTGGAGCGACGCATCGTTTCATTCTTTACTTGCAACGCTGAGTCCGAAAAGGTTTTTTCTGACGGTGCTTGGCATAGTGTCGACAACTGGGTCGTCCAAGGCGAGGTAACTGAGGTTATCCGCATGAAGTGAGTTTCAAACTTATAAAAGCCCCAACCGTTTGCGGTGAAAACCACAAGCGGAAGGGGCTCACTTCATTTTCAGGCTATTTTTTGACGTTAAAACGGAACTCGACAATGTCGTCCGGTTGCATGATGTAGTCGCGGCCAACGGTGTGGACGCGGCCAGCGGCTTTGGCGGCTTGTTCGGAACCGTGGGTTACCAGGTCGGGGTAGGTGACAACTTGGGCGGCAATAAAACCTTTTTCGAAGTCGGTGTGAATAACACCGGCGGCTTCGGGCGCTGTGGCGCCTTTTTTGATTGTCCATGCCCTGACTTCTTTTTCGCCGGCCGTTAAATAGCTTTGCAGGCCGAGCGTATGGTAGGCGGCTTGGATTAGCTGGGTTAGACCGGACTGGTTAACGCCGTAGCTGGCTAACATTTCTTGGGCGTCAGCCTCGTCGAGACCGCGCAGCTCTTCCTCTAGTTTGGCGCAGATAAAGACGCTGTCAGCCGGCGCGACCAGTTGGCGCAACTCAGCTTGACGGGGTTCATTTGTTAGGGTCTCTTCGTCGATATTGAACACATAAATTACCGGCTTCAGCGTCAGTAAGTGGAGTTCTTTAGCTAGCCAGTCGGCTAGCTCGTTTTGCATAATGCTCGGCTCGGCGAAGATTGGCCGGTCGCTGTCGAGGACTTGTTTGGCCGCGTCTAGCAGTGCTAGTTTTGGTTGAGCCTTGGGGTCACCTTTAACTTCTTTGGCCAGTTTTGGCAACTGTTTTTCAAGGCTTTGTAGGTCGGCGAGTATTAGCTCGGTATTTATAACGGCGATGTCTTTGCTCGGGTCGATGTGGCTCGAAACATGGATGACGTCACCTTTATGAAAAGCCCGTACGACATGGACGATAGCAGCGCACTCACGGATATTGGCCAGAAACTGGTTACCGAGACCCTCGCCCTTGCTAGCGCCCGCTACCAGGCCAGCGATGTCGACGAATTCGACACTGGCTGGGATAAGTTTCGGGGCTGAATACATTTTTTGTAAAACACCCAGTCGTTCGTCCGGTACTGGCACGATTCCGGTGTTGGGCTCAATGGTGGCGAACGGATAATTAGCCGCCAGCGCGCCGGCGTCAGTCAGGGCGTTAAAAAGGGTAGACTTGCCGACGTTGGGTAGGCCGACAATACCGATAGATAAACTCATATTAATAGTATAACAGAGGTAACTGAAACCTCGAACATGCTTACATTACTAAATCACATTTGTTATTATAGTAGATACATAAGCGTTATTAACGTAAACGGATCGGTTGTTGATTGTATGAACGATACTACATTACCCGGATCTCCTGCTCAAAAAAAGAAAGCAGGATATTTATTAACGATATTGATTGGATTTGGGCTGATTGCACTGGCTCTCGTGTTATGTGTATGGGCTGGCGTTTTTTACATTGGCGTAAAATTACCTAATCAGAGAGTGGTAATGCAGACGCCAGTATGTAGCGCTGATGGAGTTTTGGATAAAGTTTACGGTTATCTGACAGAAATTACTGAAAACGAGGACGGATCAAAGACTAAAGCCACGGAAGCCATAAACTATATTACCGCGCTGCCAAATTATCACCTTGATCCTACCTGTGCCGAGGTGTTGGTTCGCTTTTATTATATAAATCGTGACTTTGATAATGTTGCGAGACAAATCGATCTGCTTGATAGACTGGAAAAGCAAGGTCAGTACCCGAGTAATAAGTTCGATGGCCTGACAAGCATCACTAGCAAGATAAATGATTCGGGAAACATTACCGGAAGGACTGAGTAGATGTCCGAACCCCTCAAGAAAAATGGTCGCCTTCGTAAAGCCGTGAAGTTGTTTGCTGTTTTTCTGATGGGTGCTGTATCTCTGGTCTTCGTTAGTCCCGATTCGGTCTTGGCGCTGAGAGCTCCGGTACAAATCGGGGATGATATACCATACTACTATGTATCGGATGGCATTAGTGACAATGGGCAATTTCCCTTCACATACGTTGGCTTTTACTGGAACTCTGATAGCGGTACTAGAACTATCAGGTATGATCCGAGAAAGTGTAATAACGGTGGTTATGACGATAGTAGCGATGGTGATCCACGTGTGACAATATATGGCATAAACGCGAACGGTACTTTAGATTCAGATAACATACTTGTGAACACCACACATATCAATGCCTGTCATAATGACGATAGTGATACGAGTTTTTCTTTTAATCTTGCCAATACCCTTCGTGATACGAATGTAAACATGAAAGGTGTCGTGGTGCGGGTCGACTCATCCGGTGACGGCGATTCTAGAGCGTGGTTTAGTCTCGAATCTCCAGATGTAGATGGGGTGCAGTTTGGTGTGATGGGGGGCCGACCTGTCGGTTACTCACGCGATTTTAGTTCCAGCAGTGGCGGAGGTTATTATAATCTCAGGACTGGTTTTGGGAGCTGCGCCTCAACTCCCTCTAATAATAGAGTTGTGAGGTTCTATGATACTGATAATGCGAAATATCAAAGTGCCGGTAACGGAGACACTAACGCTTTGCGTATACAGTTTGTAAATTTATCAACTGGGGTCGCAATAGACAATGATTCAAGCATTATCCACCACTTATCGAATATATCGAGGCGTAGTGCTACGCCTGACACGTGGTTCAATTTAACCGCTAACTCGGCTCAAACTGCGGAGTTACAATTCAATATGGCTGCCAATACTGGTTACCGGTTGGACATCAACCATTTAAGAGAGGGTAATGACATAACGGTTATGGTTCCGACAAATGAAATAAATGGCAAGCGTGCCTGTACGCTAGAGTGGTCTATGAGGGGATATACGAATGTAACTCCAACTGCTTCCCCTGGCCAACAGGTTACGTTCACTCACCATGTCGTTAATGATGGACCCGATTCTACGGACCGTGATATATGGGCAAATACACAAGTGAGTGGCGGGCTTGGAGTTACTAAAGCTAGCCATAATACTAGCATATACACAGCCAGCCAAGATAAAACGACCGACACCGATACCATCACTATTCCAAGTAATGCCCAAAGTGGGCAACAGTATTGTCAGCGAGTGGGATATCAATGGACGGCTCACAATAACTCGACCTACAGCAATGGTGAGTGGGCTTGTGTCACGGTTAGCTATAATTATAACCTTAATCCGATCGTTAATTTATCGAGTGGGGCCGTTAGCCAAGGTGAGACTGTTACCTTCCTGACCCAGGTGATAAAAAACGTCCAGAACCCTTCTAACCAGACCAACTGGGAAATCCGCCGGATAATCATACCCCTGACTGCCGCGACAAATTTTAACGGCCTATACGGTGCTAACCGCGAAAGAAGTGGAGCTGGTTTTGACGGTGAATTTAGCTGTGCATGGTATGTTGCCAGGGGAGCACAGTGCCAAGAGGGTACAACACTGGCTAATTTACCGACTATTGGCGGCGGGGTGCCGACCTCTGGGACACAGATATTCGTTAATAATCTAACAAGTGTTGGGCGTGCCGACGGCTATCCCGAAGTGGTGGATGCTCCCTTGGGGACTCGCATATGCTATGCCTTGATGGTTAATTCACGCGATCGCGACGCCAATAATTACCGCGAATTTATGAACTGCGCAGTCGTAGCCAAACACCCAGCACTTCAGGTTATGAATGGCGATGTACGGGTTGGGGGTAACTTCACCAGCGGTGTATCTTGCACTTTACCCATAACTTATACACTAAACTCTGGAGTCGATGGCAATGACGACAGTATTCTGGGCGTCCTCATGCACGACTACGGAGCTAACAGTGGATCTAGGGGTTCATTTGGTAGTTACGCTGCTACGGCGCCAGGCGTCATAAAGCGTTTTGGCTCCAGTGGTTTTATGTATAACAATCCGTCAGCGACAGCCGCGATGAAGAACCTATTGTTTGGTAGTGAACGCGCGTCATCTTACGCCAGCGGTGCTAACGGCTTTTTCCACGTCTCTTCTGACAGCGACTATCTGGGTAGTGACACCCAGACCTACTGCCTGCCGGAGCTAGCCAATAGCTACACCCGTCCGGCCGCCAGTAC
>JAEYUN010000001.1 GCA_023432475.1 Candidatus Parcubacteria bacterium
ATCTTCCCGATCGATATTCACTTGTTTGTCCTCCTACTGTTTCTGGCGGCGGCCATCGGCGACTCGACTGGTTATGAGTTTGGCAAACGGGTTGGCCGTAAACTGTTTGAGCGCCAAAACTCGCGTCTGTTTAAACAAAAATATTTACACGAGGCCGAAGCTTTTTATAAAAAGCACGGCCCCCTTACTATCGTGCTAGCCCGCTTTATACCAATTGTTCGAACTTTTGTGCCGATTGTCGCTGGTGTCAGTAAAATGTCTTACCGAAGCTTTATTATATTTAACCTTATCGGCGGCTTGCTTTGG
Source organism: Candidatus Parcubacteria bacterium (assembly GCA_023432475.1). GTDB lineage: Bacteria > Patescibacteriota > Saccharimonadia > Saccharimonadales > Saccharimonadaceae > JAPUDS01. Next base: position 307 of record JAEYUN010000001.1, read on the forward strand.
ACGGCTAGTTTTACTTATCTCGGTTACTTTGCCGGGGCTCAACTCAACGCCTGGGGTGTTAACGTCGAAGTCGCTGCGACTATCATCATATTGCTGTCAATATCGCCCATGCTTTACCACGCCCTTAAAGAACCGGAACGACGTAGGGCTCTTTGGTCGGGTATAAAACGTGAGTCACGGATATTATTTAAGCGCCAAAAGTAATCTTAGATATTTTTTAAAACATCGCTTTCAAATACTGACCGGTGTAGCTTTTGGCATTTTTAGCAACCTGTTCTGGTGTGCCACTAGCGATAACTTGGCCACCGGCATCACCACCCTCCGGACCCATGTCAATTATGTAATCAGCCGACTTGATAACGTCAAGGTTATGTTCGATGATGACCATGCTATTACCGGTTGCAACCAGTGCCTGTAGAACTTGTAATAACTTCTTGACGTCGGCGGCATGCAAACCGGTTGTTGGTTCGTCCAATATATAAAGGGTTTTGCCGGTCGCCCGCCGAGACAACTCGGTGGCAAGTTTAATACGCTGGGCTTCACCGCCCGAGAAAGTCGTAGCTGGCTGGCCCAGCCGGATATAACCGAGTCCAACATCAACCAGCGTGTCCATCTTGCGTTTGATGCCCGGGATATTCTCGAAGAATACGGCGGCTTGCTCGACCGTCATCTCTAGCACGTCAGAAATGGTTTTGTCCTTGTACTTAATCTCCAGCGCCTCGCGGTTGTAGCGTTTGCCTTTACAGACTTCACAGGTAACATAAACGTCCGGCAAAAAGTGCATTTCAATTTTGATCATGCCATCACCCTGGCAGTTTTCACAGCGTCCACCGCGCACATTAAAACTGAAGCGGCCGGCTTTATAGCCGCGCACACCCGACTCCGGGGTACTAGCAAATAACTCGCGGATTGGCGTGAAAACACCGGTATAGGTCGCTGGGTTTGACCGCGGCGTCCGACCGATGGCCGACTGGTCAATAACAATAACTTTATCAAGTTGCTTAATACCTTCGATGCCTCCATGCTTGCCGGCTACTTCCTGCGAACGGTGAAGCTGAGCCGCCAGTTCTTTAGCTAAAATGTCATTTATAAGCGTTGATTTGCCGGAACCGCTAACGCCGGAAACAACGGTCAATAGGCCCAGCGGAATCTCAACATCTATGCCTTTGAGATTATGCTCGCTAGCACCAATCACTTTAAGGACTTGTCCATTTCCCTTGCGGCGCTTTTTGGGCACCTCAATCTTCAATTTACCACTCAAATACTGCCCAGTAATACTAGTGTCGAGTTTGGCCACTTCCACGGGTGTACCAACGGCGCAGACTTCACCACCATGCACCCCAGCCCCCGGCCCGATATCGATCAAATAGTCAGCCGAACGAATAGTATCTTCGTCATGCTCGACTACCAGAACCGTGTTGCCAAGGTCACGTAATCGCCGCAGAGTTTCGATTAGCCGGTCGTTGTCACGCTGATGCAAACCGATCGACGGTTCATCTAGTACGTAGAGCACGCCTTGCAAACCCGAGCCTATCTGCGTCGCCAAACGGATACGCTGAGCCTCGCCGCCCGACAGAGTATTGGCCGCTCGCGACAAGGTTAAATAACCAAGACCAACATTGTTCATAAAGCCAAGCCGGGCCATGATTTCCTTCAAAATCTGCCGAGCAATTTCCATATCTTTGTCGTTTAACTTCATGCCAGAGCTGAACATTTCGACAGCATCACCGACTGCGAGATCGCACATATCCATAATGCTCATACCCTGAACTGTCACCGCTAAAACCTCTGGTTTCAGACGGCGACCCCTACAAGTGTGGCAAGGCCTTTCGCGCATGAAGCGCTCAATATCGCGACGCATGAAATCACTGTCGGTTTCTTTCCAGCGTCGTTCGAGGTTCGGTATAACACCTTCATAAGTCGTATCGTAATAGCGGCCCACGCCTAGACGGACGCGATATTTCTGAGCGCCAGTGCCATAAAGTATTTTCTCGAGAGCGTCAGCCGACAGGTCGCGAATCGGAATTTGGACCGAAAAACCGTGCTCATCACCGACTGCAACTAATTTTTTGAGCCACCAAGCATCACTGTTAACTCGGTTATATGGCCGAATCGCCCCTTCAGCAATGGTCAAATTGGCGTTAAAAACCAGATCAGGGTCAACTTCTAAACGCGAACCCAAACCGGTACAAGCCGGACAAGCCCCTTGGGGAGCATTAAAACTAAATAACCGCGGTTCGAGCTCGGGAATAACAATATCCGGGTGATCAAGACAGGCGTAGCGTTGTGAGTAAAGGTGAACCGTGTCGCCGTCGGCATCAAGCACCATAACCGTGTCATTAGCCAACTCTAGAGCTTGTTCAACAGATTGACTGAGGCGACCCAGTGATTCCTCTGACACAACCAAACGGTCGACAACTATCTGAATATTGTGCTTAATGTTCTTGTTTAGTTCTGGAAATTCGTCAAGCGCGTACACCACCTCGTCGACGCGCGCCCTGGCAAAACCTTGACGGCCGAACTGCTCCGGTATATGAGCAAATTCCCCTTTTTTATCTGACACCACCGGCGCCAGAATCATCAACCTTCTACCGCTCGCTTCCGCTATCTCGTCGACAATAGCCTGAGCGGTGCGACGCGTGACTGGTTTACCGTCAACCGGACAATGTGGCGTACCAATACGAGCAAACAGTAGGCGCATATAGTCATAAATTTCCGTCACGGTCGCGACCGTCGAACGGGGGTTACGGCTAGTTGATTTCTGATCAATCGATATCGCCGGACTAAGACCATCAATCCGGTCAACGTCAGGTTTATCCATGATGCCTAAAAACTGGCGAGCATAACTACTCAGTGACTCAACATAACGACGTTGACCTTCAGCATAAACCGTATCGAACGCCAACGAGCTTTTGCCAGAACCACTCAAACCGGTAATAACTACCAGCTTGTCGCGCGGGATCTCCACGTCGATGTTTTTTAGGTTGTGCTCTCGAGCACCAACAACACGAATAGAATCCGACATATCCTAACTATTATACGCTAACTAAACGATCTGTGTTAAGCAACGGGTTTATCGTCGCTACCGAGCCGGCGAATCCATTTCTCTAACCTTACTCTCTGCCAAAAACATACCATGCCTATAACCAGCAGAATAGTCACTATACTAACGATTAACTTAGCGTCGGCATCGGCGATTCCCGACCCGAGCAGGGCCAAGACCAAAGTCCCCGGCAAACGACCAGCCAGCGACACTAACATGAGAGTGCGAATGCGGATAGGGCTCAAGCCCGCGACCAGACTAATAATGTCATCAGGAAAAAAAGGTGTTAAAAATATTAAGAATAATACTACTGGCCCGTTAGTTTTACTGATATAGTCAAATTTATCGAGATATTTTTGGGCAACGAAGCGTTCCACAAAAGGCCGACCTAAGTTTTTCGCAAGCAAGAATATCACTGTGAAGCCCAGGGCCATGCCAATCATAGAGTAGAGCGTGCCCAACCAGGGACCAAATAAAGCCCCTGACAACATACTAACCACCTGTCCCGGGATTGGCGCTATCAACACCTGCAACAGCTGGACACCCATAAATATCAAAGGTCCAAGGACCCCATGCTCCTTAACCAGCAGCCTTATCTGATCACCATTACTCGCCAGTTGGATCAAAGGCTCCCATAACAAAACTACCAGTAGACCCAAACCTAGCAAAGCTATCAACGAAGCTATAATTATTGAGCGAGGTAATTTTGCTCGTTTGGTTTTAACTTTAGGACGGCTCATTGTAGTGTCCAGTATACTATGCCTTGCTTTTTACGGTTTATTATGGTAAAATAGACTATATGGATAAGCGGTTTACTTACCTTCTGGTTATTGTGGTCTTTATATTGTTAGTCCTAGTGCCGGGTGGCTTTGAGGCGCTTTTTGCTTTTGTTTTCATGGGTATGATCCCATTTACGTCCTACAGTCTCCCGCCGCTAATAATGCTGATGGCTTATTTGCTATTGATAGGTTGGGGAATTTATTGGTTGGCCACCCAGCCAGTATTTACGCCCGAAAACTCAAAAAGAACCGCTTTAGTACGCGAAAAAACTAAAAAACGCATAAGCAAAAAAGTCTCCGCTTCGGGCGCGAAAAATCGACCCTCACGCCGCTACCAACAGGCCGCTAAGGCTAAAGCCTAGTCATCTGTCGGGGCAATACTCTCAGCCCAAAGCTGCAGTTCTTCCAATAAATAGGTATCGGTATTATTATCAGCTAGTCTAGTTAAAGTATTCAAATAACTCGGCAGGCCAGCTGATATTTTTTGGGTGCGATATTTTTCCCATGCTATCCTCTCATCTTCACTAAGGGAGCCTGGGTACCACCGAGCTTTGTAGCGCAGCAACAATTCGGGTAGACGTTCATCGATAAAGTTCGGATGAAAATCGGCCAGTTCATCGGCATCGGCGTTGCGTATCGCTGCACACTTAACTTTATCGCTATCGGGAATAAAACTATCATACAACTGACCTTCAACATCGAGCGAGGACTCATACGGCTCGCGCATCTCGTATGCAGTCCTGACAGCCTCACCGAAAGCCGGGTGGGCCACAAGTGTAGTGAGATTGGTGCGAATAGTATCGAGTGATAGTTTCAAGCGTTGTTGTGAAGCTTCATCGAGCACCCCTAAAGGCGCTACTGCTGGGCACTTGTTATATGCCAGCTCTTTGACGGGCAACGGTAAAAAACCTTCTTGAGCACGCATTTCACGATCAGCGTGCAGAGTACTAGCCAAAGCTTGTGGGGTAGCTTGAACAAATGGTGACGGGTCGAACCTAAGGTCGTACACCAACACGCTACCCGGTTTAGTACCCGGCGCGAGCGGAAAAGCTACTGTTGCAAAGTCATGTTCGGAGCCATAACGACCCGATGCATAAACGAAAGGTTCAGGCGACTCCAAGTTCACAAGTTTAGCAATCTGCTTTTTATCGCGTAACTGCAATAAGTAGTCGAACAATTTAGGTTGTTTCTGCCGCAGTAGCTGAGCGAGCGCAATCAGAGCTTCGACATCACTCAGAGCATCGTGGGCCTTGGTATGGAGTAGTTTGTTTTCTTTAGCTATGAGTTCAAGACGGTTAACCGATTTGCCATTTTCATCAGTTGGCCAAGCAATACCGTCAGGACGTAGAGCTCGAGTCATACGAACGACGTCTAAAATGTCCCATCGACCACGATCTTCGCTCCAAGCCCATTCGTATGGATCATAAAAATTCCGCCACAAAGTGTGTCGGATAAATTCGTCATCAAAACGGACATTGTTGTAACCAACTGTTACCGTACCTGGAGTAAATACTTTGTCTACAAGCAGTTTGGCAAATTCTGGCTCGCTCAGCCCTTCGCTTAGTGTCATCTGAGGAGTTATACCTGTTACCAATACCGCGTAGGGTTCGGGTAAAATGTCATCGGTCATTTTAACCATGAGATTGAGAGGCTTGCCGAGTGGTTTTAAATCTTTATCGGTCCGCTGACCAGCAAACTGCATTATCCGTTGACTGCGGGCGTTTAAGCCGCTGGTTTCAAGGTCATAAAAGAAGAAAGATTGCATAGTGCCATTATACACCCCTGATATTAGCTGTGTATTTCCTACTCATATGACTTATTCGCGCATAGCTTAATAACTTTACTTTGTATAGTAACGGGTAAGAGAAGTGCTCTGCTCGTACCGCTGAGTACGGCCTGATAAAGGTAATTTATCGGCCAGTAAGTATATGTACATTTTTAAGCACGTGAGTTATTATGGATACTAAGGAAACGGACCGAAAGAAACATGACGACCAAACAAGCTCTAAAGATAACGCTAGAACTTATCGGCAAAAACGGGTTAGATGGAGTGGTGTGCGAGGCTACTTCACTACCCGAGGCGTTACGTATACTAGGACTGGACAAATTGAGTCCTGCGACTCTGCAGCGGGTTTGTGCCGAGCTACACCGTCAAAATTTGATTGAAATAACATCCGCTAAGACCACCTACCGATTGCAGCTGACGGTTAAGGGTATTCATCGCCTGCAGCGTGCCCAGTTGGACGATATTAGTATTAAAGAACCAGTTGAGTGGGACGGTCTCTGGCGTATGGTCACTTATGACGTGCCACGCACCCACAGCCCTAAACGGCGGCTATTCACTGAGCAGCTCAAGCGGCTTGGCTTTACCATGGTGCGCGAAAGCGTTTGGTTTCATCCTAATCCATGTTTCGACGAGGTAATCGATCTGGCACGGCGCTGTAGTGTTGAGCGCTACATCACACTAGCTGAAGTATCGCGCCTCGACAACATCACACTTAACAAATTGCGTCGTAGTAATTAGTTTTATTAAACAAAAAGAAAACACCCCGGTATGGGGTGTATGAGTAATAACATGTCAGATAGGCGGTGGCCAGTTGGTGGGGGCAAAGCCCCCACCAACCGTTAACCGGCGCCTGGAGGTTGCGGTGTACGCATACTGGGTTTGAAACCCAGCCCTTAGTTTACTTCTAAGGTGAAGTCTGGATAAGTTCCAGAGGACTGCGCTTGGTCAGCGCTTAAACCTGTTTACGACGACGCATTAGAGCGCCCCTCTCGGTTAGTGCGCACTTCACAGGCGCCGTTTGACGGTAGGTCCGGGGTGGTTCAGGCTTTGAACCTGCCGATGAAACTCATCAGCTAAGCTCCTTTCGTATACACGAGGCAAGGCCGGCGGCGGAGGTTCACATCGAATTCATCTGCTGCCTGAGTGCGACACCCATAGCATCTCCTCCCTTGAAATTGACCCTACTGGGCGCGTCCAAAGACGCGCCCATAAGGTCAACTTCAAGGAGTTATCTATCTGACATGTTAAGGTTTTCCCCGGGAAACTATAAAGCCTCGACCGATAGGACTGTCCAGATTATATCATACTTGAGCACTATAGTCAATAGTATTTTACCGAATTACTGTTCTGTCAATGTTAGTGTTTTACCGGCAATAGAGAGTTTGGTCTTGCCTGTTGCCCCTTGGCGTAACAGTTCATGAACGATGCCCATTTTACGCATAATATCACGCAGTCGGTTAAGCGAATGAATATTACCTAGGTCGGTACGACGAGCAAACCGCTCAATCTTGGAACCACTGACCTTAAAAGTGCCGTCGTCAAGTTTTTCAACTATCCAGGCGGTTCCTTGCTCTTTTTCGCCAAGCGAAATAGTCGGAATCTCTGCTGTCTCAACTTCGTCTAGTTCGATATTGCGAGCACTTTTCACGACATCTGCCAGTTCACGGAGCAGCTCTTGCAAGCCCATATGACTTTGCGAAGAAATCGCCATAACTGGTGTCTCGGCCGGTACGACCGCTTGTAAGGCAGCGCGTTGCATATTTAGCAGCTCGGTATCGAGGCCTTCAATCTTGGTTAAGGCCACCACCTCAGGCAGCGCCGCTATGGTGGCGCTGTACCGCTCAAGCTCACGGCGAATCGTTTGGTAAGCGGCAGCTGGCTCGTCGTTGTAAGTGTCAATAAGATGCAAAATAACAGCAGTACGCTCAATATGTTTCAAAAATGCATCACCCAAGCCCTTGCCTTCGGCGGCACCTTCAATAAGCCCGGGAATATCGGCTATAAGCAGACTAGTGTCATCGATATCAGCCACGCCTAGATTGGGCGTTAGGGTAGTAAAAGCATAGTCGGCAATTTCGGGTTTAGCGTTAGTAATAACGCTAAGCAGAGTCGATTTACCAGCGTTAGGAAAGCCGACTAAACCAACGTCAGCCAGTAATTTAAGCTCAAGCCTTGCTTCAAACGACTCGCCCGCCTCACCAAGCTCGGCGACACGTGGCGCTTGACGAGTCGAACTCTTGAAATGGGCGTTACCAAAACCGCCATCACCACCTTTTGCCACCACTAGGCTTTGGCCATTTTCAACCAAATCTGCCACCAAAACATCATCTCTATAAACCGCAGTGCCAACCGGCACCTTAACTGTGACATCACTACCGTTACGGCCATGCATCTGCCGTTTCCCGCCAGCTTCGCCGTCATCAGCTTTAATCTCTTGCTTCATCCGGAAATTAACTAGTGTATTTACCCCTTCGTCGGCCAGGAAAATTACGTTACCCCCTCTACCACCATCGCCACCGTCGGGTCCCCCTTTATCGATAAATTTTTCATGCCGAAAACTGACCGTACCGTTACCGCCACGGCCGGCAGATATTTTAACAAGGGCTGAGTCTGCAAACATGTTCACCTCTTATTGTACCTGCATCTACCCCTGAAAACAAATATCCCCGCTCAGTTTTTATGTGAGCGGGGATATTTAAGTTTTTTCAAAACGAGCGTTTAGTGGATGAAGTTGTAAGCGGCTGCCGCACCGGCATCGAGTGAACGATAACTGATGCGCGCCCAGCCACCACCGTTACCGTAGTAGTTCATCTCCGAAACGGTAATACCACCGTCACCACGAACTTCTTCAACAACAGCCACGTGACCTAGGCCACCACCGTTTTGCATGACAGCACCAACGGCTGGCGTGCGGTTAACTAGGTAACCAGCGCTACCGGCCGCATAAGCCCAAGATGCAGCATTACCCCAGAAGCTACCGATAGGACGGCCAATCTGGGCGCGACGGTTATAGGCATACCAAGTACAGTAGCCGTAACTATAACGGTTACCGGCTTGGGCGGCATAAGCTGGGTTGATTCGTGAATAAACTGGTGTCGACGAGGTAATAACGCGCGGTGCACGATAGCCGGGACGTTCGTTAGTCGGTAAAACACCGTCAGGCAAGACGATACGCTGGCCAGGAATCAGACCACTCAGCTCAAGGTCGTTTTTACTGGTAATACGCGCCGGATCGGCTTTGTATTTATCAGCGATAGCCTGCAAGCTATCACCGTCTTTGACAGTATAGACAACACCGTCAACCGAAGGAATAACCAAATCAACATCTGGAACCAGTGCATCGGTCACCATGTTATTGGCCCATTTGAGGGTCTGAGTAGTAATACCGTAACGTGCGGCCACCGAACTAGCGGTGTCGCCGTTAACAGTACGATAAGTCGTAATAGCACTTGAGCTAGTCGGTTCGAAAACTTGAGGTTTAGTAATAATACCTTCATCAAGTTGCGATATTTCACTCATAGCGTTTAGGGTGATAGACAAGCTAGAAACCTCACTAGCAACCGACAGACCAGCTACTTCGGCAGTTTGAGCCGCTAAGTGAGCCACGGTCAACTGGTCGACCGAAGGCTTGGCCACATCAGCACTAGGCTGCAGGGCATTAACGCTCGAAGCCGATTCACTGGTAATACTTGCTTGAGGACTGTAACTGATGGAAGCGATCGATATGATCAAAACTAAAATAGACGAATATACCATCGCGCTTGCAAGACGTTTGGCTTTTTTAGCCTGGCTCCTAGTGGATACTTGCGGGCGCGAAACCATCGGTGAAACCGATGTAACTTCAGCTATTGCTGAACGAAAAGCTTTAATACTTTTTCTCCTGTTAACTGTCACCAGTTAACACTACTTCTACTTATCTTACTTCTCGTATGCGTTACCGCAACAAGAACAGGGCGTCAATCGACCGTTGTTAAGTTAATATGACTTATTTTCGATATGTACGTTTTCTCGCCCGTGCGATGTTCGAGGTAGGTCCTCACCACACATCTATTCCCACGCAGTTACCTCTGTTAACCAGGTTAGTTTAGAGGTAAAAACGATATGCACTGAAAGACGTATCTATTGTACTAAGGATTGATTTAGATGTCAATTTGTTTTCTACTATAGTTTACACAACTCGATACAGTGTGCATCACGCAGAGCTTCATGTTCTTCGAGGGTTCTTGAGAAATAAGTAACGCCGTCATCACCCGCTACAAAGTACAAGTAGTCACCGCTGGCCGGTTCGGCTATGGCCCGAAGAGCCGATAACGTAACTGTACCAATAGGCCCGGGAGGCAACCCGGCGTACTTGCGGGTGTTATACGGCGATTCGTAGTCTGGACTTGGCGTGGCGTCGGCTTGTCTAGCGGCGTAAATGTAAGTAACATCAGAGCCAAGCATCATGCCTATATCAAGTCTGGTTAAGAAGACTTGAGCAACCTGCGGTTGATAAGATGCCTCACCGACTTCTTGCTGCACTATCGAGGCTAACGTAATAGCTTGGTGAAGATTCAGTCCTTTTGCGGCAAATTTATCGATCAAGCCTTCATTTTGTAGTCGGGTATAAAACTCGTCTATGGCGCGTTGCAATAAGCTCTCTAGGCTATCCCCGGCCCCTACACGGTAGGTCTCAGGCAATAAATACCCCTCTAGACCTTGGCCTTCAGGTAAATCTTTCAGTAGCGGGGAGGAATATGTAGTGGCCGCATAAGCTCGCTTTATCTCTTCGGCCAAATAACCTTGGGCCGCTAAGCTTTTTTCAACTGTTGGGTCGGCCAGCTGTTTGAGTGTCATTCCTGGTAATATAATGACGTCTTGAGAATCTTGTAATCCTTTGCTCAAATGGTCAACTATCTCGCTAACTGATTGTGAGGCTCCCAATTTGTAAGTCCCGGCTTGAAGGACGCCTGATTTACCGCTCACACTTGTATATATCTCAAAAGCTAAACTACTACGAATAATCGACTTACCCTCGAGCATCTGGCCAATACCACGAGGTGTCATACCGGACTCGACCGTAACCTTTTGCAAAATAGCCCCGCTATCGCGTGGCTGGAGAGACTGCCAATACCAAATAAAGGCCGCAGCAATCAACGACGCCATAATGACAGCACCAGCCAAGATGAACGGCCATTTGCGGCGTGGTTGTTTTTTAGTGTCACTTGGTACTGGTACCGCTTCTGCACTATCAGCGTCAATCAACTCGGTTTGGGCCGACTTGGGCGGGGGTAGATCAACCGCGGATGGATCATTAATTCTAGGTGAGGACGGGTTTGTCGCGGTTGGTTCAACTGGCCGTCGCCAGTTTTTAGGTGGTTTAATGTCCATATTTCTCCTCAATATAATCTTGTAATATAATAGCGGCCGCCTCGGCATCGATAGACGCTTTGTCGTAGACTTTGCCGCGTGCCAATAGGCGCTCTTCTGCTATAACAGAGGTCAAGGACTCGTCCTGAAATACTACCGGTACGCCAAAAGCCTCTAAGTGTTGGCTAAATTTGATAACCTCTGCTGTCTGAGCGGTTGGCTCACCGGTTTGGTTGCGCGGGTGCCCCACCACAATGGCTACGGGCTCGACCTCTTTAACCAAGCGTGTGAGCTCAGCCAGTTCATTGCCATTGACTTCAAGAGTAGTGAGAGGAAACGCCAGTTTAGTAGAAGTATCTGCTCTAGCGATACCAATCCGCTTTGCGCCCACGTCCAAGCCGAGTAAATTTTGGGCGCTAGTCATTCGTCATCGTGAAAGTTATCTTGATACGTTCTGTACTATCTGGTACACGATTTACCCAGAACGGTGATAGTTGAACATCGACGTCTTTGACACCCTGAATGCCCCCTACCAGCTGCTGAACCTCGCCAACTCGTTTTTGACGTAGTTGTTCGGCTAGATTCTTCTCATCGATATTTGGTCCGACCTGGGCCACTGCAGTAGCACGGACAGAATAGCCTTCTTCGATTTTCAAAAACTGAGCAAACTGGGTTGCATTGTCGCCGCTCTCATAGACTTTTTGCGAGCTGTCCCCTTTGAGTTGAGCTTCAAGATAAGCATCGTAAATCGCTTTAAGATCTTGGCGCTCGACCCCAACGAGAGTATAGGTGGTCTCTTGAGTCAATTTGGCCGTTGTCGCTTCGGCGTCAAGTGCTGGAGTACTAACTGGGTCGGCCGCCGTGACGATAAAGCCTTCGTCGATAACTATTTGCGAGGAGTTGAATTCTTTTTTAAGCTCTGCTTTAACGGT
>JAEYUN010000018.1 GCA_023432475.1 Candidatus Parcubacteria bacterium
GGGCTGCCAAGTGAGCGCGCTAACATATCGGCTTGTTCTAGACTACTCTTGGCATTATCTGTTAAAAACTGTGAAAAATCTTGATAACCTTCGGGCATTCACCACTCCTTTTCGTCGCTTAGGACAGTAGTTATAGTATAACAAAACTAGCACTCTTAGTGCAAGAGTGCTAGTTTTTATTCTTTTAGATATTAGCTTGAAACTTCTTCTATTGCGCTGAGCAGGTCATCTTCAATGTTCTTACGAGCTTTTGGTGTGGACGCCGCTTCCTTCTTTACCGGTAGAGCTGTTTCGATATCGATTTCATAGCCTGTTAATTTACTGGCCAGTCGGACGTTCTGACCGCCCCGACCGATTGCTATACTCTGTTGGTCTTCGTTAACGAAAACTTTCGCTCGCTTGCCGGCCTCATCGAGTTCGATTTTACTAATCTCGGCGGGGCTAAGCGCATTGGCTATAAAATTTTCAGTATTATCGTCGAAAGTAACGATATCAATTTTTTCTTGATCGCCGATCTCGTTCGTCACCGCATTAACACGTGTACCGTGACCGCCGACAAATGTACCCACCGGGTCAACGCCGGGCACCGTTGAGCGCACCGCCACCTTAGTCCGCTTACCGGCTTCACGAGCAATCGCTTTAATCTCGACAGCACCAGTCTCCATTTCGGGTACTTCCTGACGGAACAGGTATTCCACAAACTCTTCATTGGCGCGCGACAGTATTAACTGTGGACCGCGGTTTTCTCGATCAATATCTTTCAAGTAAACCTTCAGGCGCGTACCGACACCGTAGTATTCCCCTGGAATCTGCTCGCTTGCTGGTAGGATGCCGACCGCCTTACCCAATTCAATACGCACCAACCGCGGCTCGACTCGTTGGACCATACCAACAAGGACTGAACCGATTTTATCTTCAAACTCTTCCATAACAACTTCTCTCTCGGCTTCGCGTAGCTTCTGCAAGACAACTTGCTTAGCCGTCTGAGCAGCCACGCGGCCAAAATGGTTAGCCTCAAAGCTTTCTTCAACGATATCACCAAGTTGAGCGTCTTTGTTAAGTTGGTGAGCTTGTTCGAGAGTCATTTGATTCGCCTCATTCTCAACCTCTTCGACGACCTCATACTGCACAAATACTTTAGCTGTGCCCTTGACGGTATTAAGTTCAGCTCGGACTGTTTGTTCACGGTCGCCATTGTCACGGCGCCATGCAGCAGCCACTGCTTGCTGAACTACGTCCAATACGGTTTCTTCCGGCAGATTCTTTTCCTCAGCGATAGTACGGATAGCCAGCACCAGTTGTTTTACGTTTAGATCTTCCATTGTTTTCCTTTCTTCTTATACAATCTAGAGATGAAAAATTCCGACCTTTCGGCCGGACATGTACGCTACTTATGATAGCAAATCAGTGTGCTATGTCAACAGTATACTTCTTTATTATATACAGTTATTAAATCTTTGTCAATCTACTGGTCGTAGGCATCTAAGTAAGCACTCATCAAAGCCTGCGCCATGTCAAACAGTGTACCAAAGTTGTCATCGAAAACTCCAACCGCATCACAAACATCTCCGAATAAACCGTCTACTCCCCTTTCAGGAGAAAATGTAATTCGTGATTCGCCTACAGTACCCGTATCATCACTTTCTGCGTCAGTAATATGTAGCGCGAACCGCGTTTCATCGGCAGCTTTATAGCGGATTAAAATAAAGTACTTACCTAAATCGGCAGAACTCCAGGCTAAATCCATACAACCACTATCTCGCGCCTCACCTGCACGCTCAAGCAGTTCATTCATTCGCAGTGCAAAGGCATATGAGTCCATCGGATCATGACCGCTACGATCGATCGACTTTGTGGAGTGAATCTCGAACCCTTCCATAAGTTATTAATACAATGACAGGCTGTATTTATTACGTCAACTATTTGGTCTGCTACAATGATTTGTATGCAAAAAACAGATTATGATATGGCCGTTAGGCCGCAAGATGACCTTTTTGGACATGTTAATAATAAATGGCTAGCCGCTAACCCAATTCCAGCTAGCGAAAGTACATGGGGTACTTTTTACGTGCTGCGAGACAATGCCGTCAAAGCCGTCCACGATATTTTACAGGAACTCAGTGAGGCCGACGAGCACGCGCTTTCACACGACCAGAAATTACTCAGGACTTTTTTCAAAAGCGCGATGGTCTATGACACTAATCAGGCAGATCATACAGAAACCTTGAAAGCTGAACTAGCCAAAATTGACGAGATCAGCTCTAGCGGCGAGCTGGCCCACTACTTAGGTTACGCCCACAGACTCAACTACAACAGCTTCTGGGCCGACTATGTTAGCCTCGACGACAAAGATAGTCAGCGCGAAACCCTGCGCTTTTACCAAGCTGGTCTGTCCCTGCCTAACCGCGACTATTATCTTGACGAGTCCAAAGACATGGCAAATATCCGTAACAAGTACGCTAAATTCTACCAACAGGTTCAGGAGCTACTGCCCGAACTCACCCCTACTGACTGGCAAAGTATCTATCGGATAGAGCACGCGCTCGCCGAGGCCTCTTGGACCAATGTCGAGCTGCGTGACGTTCAGAAAAACTACTACAAAATACCGCTCGCCGAGCTAGCGAGCCGACTTAAACCATTTGACTGGTCGGCATATTTCTCTGGCCTCGGTTGGCATGAACCTTCAGGTTACGTTATTGTCGACCAACTAAGTTTCATGGAAGCTTGCGTACGACTAGTTAGCGAGACTTCTCTTGAGAGTATCAAAAATTATCTGAAGTGGCAAGTTATTAACAGTGGACTTAACTGGTTCAGTGATGCCGCTAGCCAAATAAACTTTGACTTTTATGGACGCGCGCTCAACGGAATTAAAGAACAAAAAGAACTCTGGAAACGCGCCTCTTTGCTTATTGATAACACTGTGATTGGTGAAGCTTTGGGCCGCGAATACGCCGAGCGACACTTTCCGGAAAACTCGAAAACCATTTTACTGGAGCTGATTGAGGAAATAAAAAGAGCTTATCATAAACGGATTGATCGTCTGAGCTGGATGACGCAGCCAACGAAAGAACGAGCCCATAAAAAACTTGATAACATGAAAGTTTTTGTTGGTTATCCTTCGGTCTGGAAAGATCTATCAACACTCGCTTTCACCGATAATATTCTGCAAAACTTGTTGGCCGCACGCGCCTTCCGCACCGACATTGACTTAGCCAAAATCGGCCACCCACCCAGTCACGAAGACTGGGAGATGAATGCTCACACTGTCAATGCCTATCATCATCCCAACCGGCTTGAAATCGTTTTCCCAGCCGCCATATTACAACCACCATTTTTCGACCCAAGTGCCAGCCGGGCTGCAAACCTCGGTGGAATCGGTACTGTTATCGGCCACGAGTTGACCCATGGTTTCGATGACCAGGGTTCGGAATTTGACGAATTCGGCAACTCTAATCCATGGCAAACCGACGATGAGCGCAGAGCTTTTATGAAGCGGGCTGAGAATATTGTCGAGTTAGCAAATGCCTACGAGACAGTACCGGGAACATACTTACAAGGGCATTTGATTTTGGGTGAGGCTATCGCCGATGTCGGCGGTCTGCAGCTAGCGGTTGAAGCTCTGACATCTTCTACCTACCAACCAGCCGAACTGGTTGAACTGTTTACGAACTTCGCGACTTGTGAATGTGGTCAGGCTACGCCCGAGCGTTTAATAGAGCTTGCGAAGGTTGACCCTCATCCGCCAAGCGCCTTTCGTGTTAACTGCGTAGTTAACCACGTCGATGCTTTTTATGACAGCTATAACGTAACACCGAACGACAAATTGTATCTCGACCCCCACCAACGCGCTCAAATTTGGTAAAACTAATTAACTGGCGGAACGGTCGCACCTGTGTTAAAGAGGTTATCCTGCCAGACATTACCTGGACGGCTCGAATTAAAGTCCAACACCGTTGCTAAGTTTCCGCAATATCCGGTTTGGGGGTCTCGCACGAAACGATTGCTAATAAACCGGATGTTCTCGGCCAAATGACCGTACGGTTTACCACCGTCCTCGCCACTTGAACCTCCGTATGCACATATGGTTGAACCACCGGCTCCTCCTCGGTAAAACAAGTTGCGCTCTATTAAGTTGTCCCGAACAGCTGCAAAGTCACCGTAACCGGTCAAGCCAGCCGAACAGCCCGAACCTGGACCGGAACGGGTAGCTTCACAGGTGATAGAGTTGTGCCGAATCGTACCATTTTGTTCCATGCGAATACCACTAAAATGAGCCTCGGCGTCCGGATCGACACCTTGTTCGTGCACCCAGGAATTCTCTATTACGCAATTGTTGACACAGTACATCGAACGACGACCACCAGTTACATTGACACGGTTAGCGGTGAAGTTGCAGCGCAATATCCCAGTACTGCCCGAATTGCCGCCGGTTACTTCGTCGGGAATATCAACCGCACTATCGACGATCGTCACGCTAGCCGTACTACAGTAACCTGATTCTATATTAACGCCACCGTTTAGTTGTGATTTACTAATACTCACATTGCTAGCGCGAATCGTCAAAGGACTGCAGTTAACGGTCCGAGAATCAATGATTGTATTGTTAGCGGTGACTGTGCATGAACCCGTATAAGCAGCCAGGTTAGTGCCGGCGGGAACGCCAGTGTTTGTTTGGCCGGGCCAACAACCGCCCCAAGGGTCAGGACCACCCGGCGTAAAAGGCGTTGTGGTTTCACAACCACCTGCTGGAGCTGTGAATTTTACGGCTTGGCCTCCAGAAGCTGAGGTATCTGACACCAAGGTGGCGTTGGATGTGCGGGCCCCTGATTCAGCTTGTAAATTAGACGGGATAGCAGCGTTTATTACTGCCATGACTCCTAGCCAAATGGCAACTCCAACCACAATAACAATAGTTGCGATATAAGTGATTGGATGCGCGGCGCGGAAACGACGTATTGGGTCATGCTGTTTATTCATACTCAATCTCAAACTTTCCAAACATTGCCGTCTAAATGCTAGTGCCTCTATGGTATATTAACAACAAAGAGGCGTCAACGATAAGCACCCGTTAGTCGAGTTCAATAAAATCGACTATGTCGGTTCTATCGCCAGTAGTTGTTATCACAGCTAAACGCATGTTTGTTTCGTTGGCCTGACGATAGTGAGCATAAACTTGTGCCGCAAACTTCATTTGACCGAGCTTACGCGGTGTAATTGCCGCCAACCCACCACCTTGCTGGCTAGTGCGGCGGTGTTTAACTTCGATGAAATACCACACTCCATTTTTTTCTGCAACAATATCGATTTCACAGACCCTGGTTTTCCAGTTACGCTCTAAAATATGAAAATGATTTTTCTCGAGATATTCTGACGCAGTATTTTCTGAAGCGTCGCCAATTGCCCGGGTGGTGACAACTGGGACTGGTGGGTTAGTGGTCGCAGCGGGAACGCTAAGCATATCACTAATTGGGCGAAAACTCCGACGGTGCAATGGCGTTAATCCATACTTGTCTAAGGCTGCTCGGTGTAAGGTAGTGCCATAACCAACGTGTTTCTCAAAACCATATGCCGGGTAGAGCTCTGCCATTTCATGCATGAAGTTATCGCGGGCAACTTTAGCGATTATTGACGCGGCGCTGACACTCGGAACCAGCAAATCGGCCTGTTTCAAAGTAGTCACGAATCTACCCTTACCTGTATTCTTAAGTACGTTAACTGTACCATCAATGATTATTTGATGATATGGGACTTTTATTTCTTCTAGCGCTCTTCGACATGCAACCTCGAGGGCTTTTTGCATACCTAATTCGTCAAGTTCCTGAGCACTTACCCACCCTAAGCCAACTGCTTGAGCACGAGCATATATTTCCTCGCTCAAAGCTTTGCGTTTCTTTGCTGTTAGTTTTTTACTATCAGTCAGGCCGTCAATACTGGCGTCTCCCAAGATAACGGCACCAAAAACCAAAGGTCCCGCCCAGGGTCCCCGCCCAACCTCGTCAATACCAACTAGCATGCTCATTATTATAGCCTTTAAAAAACAGAGTCCTACATGTGAGGAGCTCTGTTTTTAAAAAAGTACTGGATGAAGTATTTCTTAGCTGTTTTGTTCATGAGCAGCTTCGACGGCGGCAGCTTTGGCGTCGAGTTCAGCCTGTTTTTTGGCTTCCTCGGCCGCTTTGGCTTCAGCTTCTCGTGCCAGCTCTTCTTTCATGCGAGCTTCGGCTTCTTCAGCTTCTTTATCGTGAACGTCGTTGACGGTTTCGCGATCAAAGCTCACTGAACTTAAACGTGCGCTCTTACCAGAACGTTCGCGTAAATAGCTTAGGTAGTTACGACGAACTTTCGAACGTTTCGTGACTTCAATCTTCAAAACGAGAGGACTGTGTATAAGAAAACTTTTTTCAACACCAACCCCGCTGGCAACTTTACGTACCGTTATTCGGCTGGTCAGGCTATTTTTGCGGTCACAGCGAATCACGACACCTTCGAAAATCTGTGTACGCTCTTTATTGCCTTCTTTAATTTTTTGGTGAACACGAACAGTGTCGCCGCTGCGAACGTCGACAACTTTCTTTTTCATGGACTCTTTGTTGACTTTGTCGATAATAGCAAAACTCATGGGTTCTCTCACTTTAATCTTTATATGACAATTCGACTATCAACTTTACCACAAGAAGTCGATTTTTCCAAGAGGTTAGACCGATAAAGTATTTAGAGTATACTTGTTCTCATGGATTACAACCAACTTGCACTCGAATTACATAAACAACACAAAGGTAAAATAACGACTGCCCTGCGGGATAATTCAGACTTAGACAAGGATAAGTTGAGCGCTTATTACACACCCGGAGTAGCTGAAGTCAGTCGTGCTGTCGCAGCCGACCCGAGTTTGCTGCCAGTTTATACCTGGACCAACAACCTGGTAGCTGTTATATCGGACGGCTCTGCTGTTCTCGGACTTGGCGACATTGGTCCGCGCGGTAGTATGCCAGTCATGGAAGGCAAGGCTCTGCTATTCAAGCACTTCGCAGATATCGACTCAGTACCCATAACGCTAGACGTCCACACCGCAGATGAAATTGTATCAACAATCAAAGCTATCGCCTCTAGTTTCGGTGCAATTAACTTAGAGGATATCGCCGCGCCTAAATGCTTTGAGGTTGAAGAACGCCTCAAAACTGAGCTCGATATACCAGTTTTTCATGACGACCAGCACGGCACTGCTATCGTCGTGTTAGCAGGTCTCATCAACGCCATGAAAGTCACAGGCAAAGCTCTCAAAGACTGCAAAGTCGTGACGATAGGTGCCGGTGCGGCCGGTACCGCCATTATGAAACTTTTACATAAGTACGGTGTTGGCTCGATCGTGGCTGTCGACAGCAAGGGAGTAATTGGGAATCATCGTGCTGATTTGAATGACGAGAAAAAGGCTCTCCTGCCATATATCGATGCATCAGCCCAAGGGTACCTTGACGATGCGATTTCCGGTGCAGATATTTTCATCGGCGTATCAAAACCAGGGCTTCTGACCAGCGAAATGATACAGCGAATGAACCCTCAACCGATTATCTTTGCCCTCGCTAACCCCACTCCTGAAATCATGCCTGACAAGGCCAAAGCCGCTGGCGCAGCTATTGTAGCTACGGGTCGCAGTGATTTCCCAAACCAAGTCAACAATGCCATCGCTTTCCCGGGAATTTTCCGCGGCG
>JAEYUN010000022.1 GCA_023432475.1 Candidatus Parcubacteria bacterium
CAAGTCGGGGGACAAGTTGATCGCGCTTTATATTGATGACAAAAAATCTATTGCTTTCGTGACCGAAGAACAAGCCCAAGACTATGTTATCAAGATGGGCGAACAGTTCACTTACTTCAAAGAGAACCTGGGAAGCGAGTAGGGTTCATGCTGCGCGACACATCAACTCGGCAAAAAATAATCGTTATGCTAGCGGTTATGAGCGGGCTGCTATTGGTGGCGTTAGACCAGACTATTGTAGCGACCGCCCTGGGGGCAATTGTGACGGAATTTAATAGCTACTCTAGTCTTGGTTTTGTTATAACAGCTTACATGCTAACCAGCACTGTCATGGTGCCGCTGGCGGGTAAGTTGTCAGATATGTATGGCCGTCGTCCGGTATTACTATCTGGGGTCGCCATATTTACTCTAGGCTCGCTGCTCAGCGGTATGGCGGGCGGTATGGAGTGGTTGATAGCCTGGCGTGCCTTGCAAGGTCTCGGCGGCGGTATGATTATGGCCAATGCCTTCACGATAGTCGGTGACCTATTCTCGCCGAAAGAGCGGGGCAAGTGGCAGGGTATGATAGGGGCTGTTTTCGGCATGAGCTCGGTCGTGGGTCCACTACTGGGCGGTTGGTTGACAGACGGTCAGGTTATCGTTGGTCTAATCACCGACTGGCGTTGGACTTTTCTCATAAACGTGCCGATAGGTATAATTGCTGGCTTTGTGATTGCACGCTACTGCCCGACTTTCAAACACGAGAAGACGCACCACCCCGACTATTTGGGGGCGTTGTTTATTACGCTGGCCCTGTCGTCGCTTATTTTAGCAGTCGACAATACGGCAGTTATTTTTAGTAGCTTGATTGAAAACGGCATCAAACTCGGTTTTATCCAGGGGACATTGTTCGTTAGTGCTATTCTTTCCTCAGCGGCTTTCTTGGCAGTAGAGCGCCGCGCCAAATCGCCTATTTTGCCGCTACGCTTCTTCAAAAATCATACTTTTTCAATTATGGTCATAGTGTCATTGCTTTTCGGCGCCGCATTCCTAGGGGCGATTTTGTACCTCACTCAGTTTAACCAACAGGTCTTCGGTGTTTCGGCGTCCGAAGCCGGCTTGATGTTGTTGCCGATGGTCGGTGGTCTAATGGTATCCTCGATTGTCACCGGACAGGTCATTTCGCGGACTGGCCGTTACAAAGCATTCATCTTAACTGGTTTTTCTATGGCTGCTATAAGTATCTTGGCGCTCGTTACGCTGCAGCCCGACTCACCGTATTGGCACCAAGCTATTATCATGGCCGTGACCGGTCTGGGTATGGGTATGGCGATGCCGATCCTTAATTTGGCAGTTCAAAATGAGTTTTCCCAAAAGGACTTGGGGGCGGCTACTGCCAGCGTTCAGCTATTTCGCGGCCTTGGCTCGACAATCGGTACGGCTGTTCTAAGTGGCGTACTGACGGCTGGTATAATTAGTGCAATCGGCGATCCAAGCACAATTCCCTACGTTAAAACTCTCAAGCAATCACCGTATGCAGCCCAGATGCTAGATGGCGAGCTGGACGCAGATACGCTGCTTAGGATAAACGCTCAGAAAGAGACTATTCGTTCGGCAACACAGGTGGGCCTGAAAGGCGCTGGGTTGCCAAATTCTGTCAAAGAGGCCCAGGTTCAAAAACTCAACCGTCAACAAGACGACTTTAGCTCTACTATTGTCAGCGCCTTCACCGAATCGCTTCATAGGGTGTTTATAATTGCTTCGGTTCTAATGGTACTTGGGCTGGCTGTCGTAGCCTTTCTGCGTGAAAAGAAGCTCAGCGACAAAACCGAATTCAACATTAGTGAGTAAAATACTACATTTTGTGTGTCTTATCTATTTGCAACCCTACATTATGCGTCTACAATAAGGCTTGTTAACAAACAGCAGCCGGCCAAAGACGGGGAATCGCGCGTAATTCGCGAACTGTGCCGCAACGGTGATCTCAAGCGTTATCTAGGGTAGGCGCTGGAGAAAGTCCGAGTACCGTCTTTGGCAAACAGGCTTTCCCGAGCAGGAAGTGTACGCCGTCAGCCTATAGGGGTTTTGATCGTCTCTTTTTCGTTCGTGGAAAAGAGATATTTTTATGCTAACAGACACGAACACACGAGAAGCATTGGCGGTAAGACGAGAGGATGAATACGAGCGTTATCAGTTCGATCGCTTGCGTACCGACGAAATAACCCAAGCTTCCGAACAGTTGAACGGCGCTATGAAGAACACGTTTGATTACGAACTGAGAACTGACGGCGAGCTCTATTTCCAAGGTCAGCCACTCCGCGAGGTATTTATAAGCGGTATACAAATAGCCGAAGAAATAGTGCAGCGATATCCGCAATTTGCGGTAGAGCTGCGCCGGCGTCACATCGAACTGGAACAATACGAAGCTCAGCTGGCCCTTGCGGCCATGCCCTCCAGTGACAACCCGCTAGTACTGGTTCATATTTCTCCAACACCTGACGCCGTACTCAGGGGAGAAGCCAACCTCAACGCCTATGACCTGGAGCGTAAAAAGATTATGGTGCGCGTGAGCGAACAGACGACAAGCGGTCTGCGGGTGACCTCTTTCTCGCTCGATGGCAATAATCGCCCTGGCCTACAGGCCATGGCTAGTATGTTTGACCAACAGCTGACTGACGATGATGACAGCGAAGACATACTTCAGAAGAATTTTCTCAGTGAAAGCGGCCGGTTTGGCGGAGATAGTCCCACTGCCTTGCTGCGCAAAAGCTATGACGCTGCTCTGGCGCTGCAATACGGCGGCGAGTGGTATGCTGGTCGCCAAGACAGTGAGGTGCTACACACTATCGAGATGATCGAGCGTTTTCCGGCTATTATTGACGCTCACGTTGCTAAAGTCCATGAAATAAAGTCACACTATGGTAAAAGTTTCCGCGAGACTTCTGCCTATGAAACAGCTAACTATAATTTTTTGGCTGCTATTAAACAGGCTAATGAACTAGGTGGACTGGTTGGGTCGCTGAGTGATGCCGGTGACATGGCCCGAGCCGTCGGTATTGAATTTGCGCCTCCCGATTGCCCTACTGGGGTCGCTAAGACAGCAGCCGAAGCGCTGGCTAAACAGGGCATAGAACAATGGAAAGCTGGCCAGTGCCGAGTTTGTCTGGAGAGTGGTATGGTGGGAGCCTGTGATGTATGTCTGACATGCGAGATAGCCGATAATGCTGGGCGTGATTTGAACGAGATTAACCGGCGAGCGCTTCGTCGCCAAGCTCGACCGCTAAACCAGGCAAGGCAATCAGCTTTACCGGACACAAAAAAAATATTGCGTCAAAACACTGTCAGCCGGTACGACCGAGACGATGAAGACACTATTGCACGAGAAAAATATGGTCGATACGCCGCTATCAAACCAAAAATTGGCATCGGTACAGTCAAGTTGACGATTGTGAATGTCCTAACTGGCATAGACTTAAAACCGGCTAAATAATAATCACTCTTTGTTTTGAGGGTCCGATAGTGCTTAAATAGAAATGCTTATGATTTCGTATTATTTGAAACCAGCCCATAACAAAGAGCTGCAAGTGCTTGAAGAGTATAGCCCTGGGGCCTGGGTTAGTGTCGAACACCCCACTCGGGTCGAGATAGCGCAGCTGACCGAACAATTCAAGCTCAACGCCGGCAATATGAAAGACGCTCTCGACAGGGACGAAATGCCACGACTCGATAGTGATAACGGCTATAACTACATTTACACTAGTTATATTTTCAGCACTGACGAAAAAGAAGCGACGACTCTGCCGATCCTTTTCGTTATAGGAGAAGACTTGTTCATGACGGTGGCGTATAAAGATATGCCCGGACTTGATAAGTTTTTAGACGGCAGTGTTTCCTTTGCCACCAACAAACCGACCGAGTTATTCCTACTGATGTTGGAGCAGATAGTCGGCCAATATGATGAGTTTATTAACAAGATATCTAAACACATTCAGCGTATTAGGGGTCAGTTACGCTCACATAGCGTGGCGCGTGAGGATTTTGTTGACTTTGTCGTTATCGAGGATGATTTGAACGAGCTACTCTCGGTACTGCAACCGCTGTCGGCCATGCTGCGCCGGTTGAGCCTTGGCCACTATATTAATGTCCAGAAGGCCGATAAAGATTTTATAGAAGATTTGCTACTCAATAGCGAACAGTCGATTCAAGCCTGCACGAGCAATATCAAAACCATCGGCAATATCCGTGAGGCTTACTCGACCATTGCCAGTAATGAGCTCAACCGAACTATGAAGATTTTGACCATAGCCACGGTTTTGATAGCTTTGCCAAACGTTTTCTTTGGTATGTATGGCATGAATGTTCGTTTGCCTTTTGCCGATCATCCA
The DNA here is from genome assembly GCA_023432475.1 of Candidatus Parcubacteria bacterium. Taxonomy (GTDB): domain Bacteria; phylum Patescibacteriota; class Saccharimonadia; order Saccharimonadales; family Saccharimonadaceae; genus JAPUDS01. Next base: position 4,365 of record JAEYUN010000022.1, read on the forward strand.
GACGGCTACTTTATAATTATCGGCGCTACACTGCTCGTGATGCTGGTTACTATATGGGTAGCCAAGCTGAAAAAAATAGTTTAGGCATACCGCTTAGGCTTGACCGCTCGGGCTATATTTGATAAGATAGTCTTCGTCTCTTCACGTTGCGCTGGTGCCTGCGGTCGACAACGAAATGCTTAAACAGTAGAGACACAAATATGTCTACATGCTTCTGCGAGCTAGACATATGGGAGAAGTCCATGCCAATCGCAATCCGCAAAGCGCCATCACGCGCCAAGCGAATTGAGGTAGATATTCTACCGGCTGAGTGGCAAGAGTATTTGCTCAGCTAAATAAAAAATGGCCCTTTTCTATCCTGAAGGGCCATTTTTGTTTTTTAAGGGTATTTACCGCGTCGGCGGGGTTTCGCCGGCAGATCTCAAAGCTTCATCAATTTTGTCCATCAGAAGAGCGCCGTCGTTCTGGATGACGTTATTGACGACATCAGCGCTCATTTTACTTGAGCCGACAAAGAAAGACGGGGTTGAGTCGACGGATTTTCTAGCTCCCAAAGCTCGGTCTCGGGCAATCTTATCTTGGACGATTTTGCTGGTTTGGTCACTGCGCCAAGTGTCGATATTTAGCTCGAGTTTCTCGGCGTAACTTTCGAAAATCTTGCCACGGTCATCGAGTGACGCTGAAGCCCATTGATTTTGGTTAGTGAACAGCAGATCAACCATCTCCCAAAACTTGTTCTGTTGTCCCGCCGCCTCAGCAGCACTAGCGGCCGCTAGTGCGTTAGGGTGAGCCGAGGTTAGTGGGAAATTGCGGTAAACAAAAGCCACTTGATCTTTATATAACTGTTGGATACTTTGGGTCGCTGGGTGAGCTCCGGCACAGCCTGG
>JAEYUN010000024.1 GCA_023432475.1 Candidatus Parcubacteria bacterium
TGGCCGCTAACTAGCACTACAGTGGAACCGCTATGCAAGAAGCCGGTTTCAACCAGCCCATGCGCCAAGCTTAACCCAGCCTTCTCGCCGTCTGGACGCAGAAAACTTTTATTGGCATAAAGCAGAGTTAGCTGTTGAGCCACCCGTCGGTCGCTGGTTACAGAGATTATCGGTCGAAGCGGACGATAAGCGGCGATATGATGAGCCGTCGCACCCGAACGAGTCTCAGCAATAATTGCATCTGCCTTTAGTTGGTCCGACAAACCAACCGCAGCTTCACTAATAGCCATCGAATGCGTATCCGGACTGGCCGGCCTATCAATGTGGTGGACTATAGTGTGTTCCTGAGTTTGGACAATAACCCGTTTCATACTTTGAATGGTCTCGAGCGGGTAGGAGCCATTGGCCGTTTCATCGCTCAACATAACACAGTCAGCGCCGGCGTTGACAGCATGACTAATATCACTAACCTCAGCGCGAGTCGGCTCGGGGTTATCTACCATACTACTCATCATTTGAGTGGCAACGATACTAATCTTGCCGTATTTTTGGCACAAACCGATGATACGCTGCTGAATAGTCGGTACAATCTCGGCTCCAATTTCAACCGCCAAATCACCACGGGCCACCATAGCACCGTCACTGGCATCGATGATTTTTTCTAGTTCGTCACCCTCAATAGCCGTTTTAGTCTCGATCTTAGCGATTATTTGGGCCTCAGAACCTTTATCGGCTAGATAACCCCGCAATATTTCAACATCTCGGGCTTGGTGAACAAAGCTCAGCGCCACAAAATCGATATCTTGGGTAGCGCCGAAGTCAAGGTCGGCGTAATCTTTTGGAGTTAGGACATCACCGCCAAAATCAGTATCGGGCAGATTAATGCCTTTCCGACTCATAACGAAGCCGTCGTTTTCGACGCGTACGGTTATTGAATGCTTATCGGCATCGACAGTCTTAGTTACCGTCTTGATCTTGCCGTCAAACAGATAAACCCGCTCGCCCGGCTGAACTTTCTGACTAAGGTCATATTGGACTGGCAGCGTCGCACCTTCGTGTTCAACTCCGTACACCAGGTACAGCTCGTCGCCGGCATGGACATCGAAGTGGTTGTTATAAATCTCACCTAGTCTAATCTTCGGACCTTGCAAGTCTTGCAGAACGGCTACTGGTTTCTCGCAAACCTCAGACGCCTGTCGAATCCATTTAATCTGTTCGGCGCGCTCTTCATGGCTACCATGGCTAAAGTTCAACCTAAATCCATTCACACCGGAACGTATCATCTCCTCGATCATTTCGTAACTGTTAGTGGCCGGACCGAGCGTGGCCAGTATTTTTGTCCGCTTGAAAGTCAGCGGTACTTTTGGGGTAGTACTTTTCATAAGTGCTCAACTATACACTAACAGATACAAACAGTCAATTAACGCTTGAGTTTAGCTTCAGTTTGCTCGATATCAATAGTCGTCTTAACCACCGTATCCGGCGACAGCGATATACTGTCTATACCCTCTTCAACTAGAAAACGAGCAAATTCCGGGTAGTCCGACGGAGCTTGTCCGCAAATACCTATCTTAACCTTCTTTTGTTTAGCCACCTTAATTATGCGTCGCACCAGTTCTTTGACGGCCTCGTTGTTCTCGTCATAAATATGCGCCACCGTGCGGTTGTCGCGGTCAACACCAAGGGTCAGCTGCGTCAAATCGTTACTGCCGATCGAAAAACCGTCAAACAGCTCGGCGAACTGATCGGCCAAAATAACGTTGGAAGGAATCTCCACCATGACATAGACCTCGAAACCATTCTCGCCTTGGACTAAACCGGCTTTTTTCATAATCGCCAGAACCTTGCGAGCTTCTATTAGGTCTCGACAGAACGGAACCATCGTTTTGATGTTAGTTAGACCGAATTCATCGCGAACTTTTTTAATAGCCCTACACTCCAGCTCGAAAGCCTCACGATATTCTTCGCTGTAGTAGCGACTCGCACCACGCCATCCCAGCATCGGGTTATTCTCGACCGGCTCGAACTGCTTACCGCCGATCAAGTTAGCGTACTCGTTGGTCTTGAAATCACTGAAACGAATAATAACGTCTTTCGGGTAAAAGGCCGCCCCGATCATAGCGATACCCTCGGCCAGTTTGTCGACGAAATATTCTTCTTTGCGGCTATAGCCTTTAGTTAGTTCGTTTATAGTCTCCCGGACCTCAGGGTCGCGCACTTTATGAAACTCCAATAGCGCTAGCGGGTGAATTTTTATATGAGAGTCAATAATAAACTCTTCACGGGCCAAGCCGACGCCATCATTAGGAATTTGCGAATAAGCGAAGGCGTGTTCCGGTGAGCCAATATTCATCATGATCTTGGTTTTGGGTCGTTTGAGATCTTTGATATTGGTCCGTTCGATCTTGTATTTCAATATACCCTGGTAAACCGAGCCTTCATCACCCTCGGTACAACTAACAGTTATTAGGCTTTTGTCGGCAATTTTCTCCGACGCGTTACCGGTACCAACCACGCACGGAATACCTAGTTCGCGACTGACGATAGCTGCGTGACAGGTCCGACCACCCTCATCGGTTACAATAGCACTGGCAATCTTCATGATAGGCACCCAGTCGGGGTCAGTCATGCTAGTCACCAAAACATCACCGGCTTTGAATTTATGGATATCCTCGACGCCCATAATACGACTCGCCCGCCCGCTGCCGATTTTACTGCCAACACTCGTGCCGCGTACCAAAAGCGGACCAGTCTCAACCAACTTGTATTCTTCTATTATGTTAGCGTTCTTGCGCGACTCAACGGTCTCACTTCTGGCCTGGACAATATAAAGTTCGTTGTTATCTTCATCTAGGGCCCATTCCATATCCATCGGTTTGCCATAATGTTTTTCGATTTCCATGCCCCAACTAGCTAGCGTTTTGACCTGGTCGTCGGTGATAGAAAAACGGTCACGGTCCGACTGCTTAACTTTCAGGTTTTTAGTTTTACTACCGGCTATCGGCACCATTTTAAGTTCTTTAGTGCCGAGTTTACGCTTGAGTATAGCCATGGTCGGCTTGAAAACAATAAACTCATCCGGGCTGACACGCCCTTGAACTATATTTTCACCCAACCCGTATATCGAACTAATAATGACGGCGTCTTTGAAACCTGACTCGGTATCGATAGTGAACATGATACCTGCGGCTTTAGAACGGACGGCGACCATCTGCTGAATACCGACCGACAGAGCAACTTTCATATGGTCAAAACCGTTCTCAACTCGGTAAACTATGGCGCGGTTGGTAAACAACGAGGCTATGCAAGCTTTGGTGGCCTTAAGAACATCACGCTCACCCTTGATATTCAAGTAAGTTTCTTGCTGACCAGCAAATGAAGCGTTAGGTAGGTCTTCGGCGGTAGCACTAGAACGTACGGCCACGACAATATCTTTGCGCGAACCGCAGCGCAACGACAGCTCTTGATAGGCTTGTTTGATTTCGGCTTCGAAATCTTTTGGGAAGGGTGTTTTTACCACTAACGAACGAATTTTAGCTCCGCGCACCGCTAGGTCGCGTACGTTTTTGACGTCCAAACCGGCTATGATATCACCTATCTTTTTATCTAGCCCTGTCTCGCGCAGGAAATATCGGTAAGCGTCGGCGGTCGTCGCTACGCCATTGGGCAGATTAACACCCTTAGGTGCCAAGTGTTGACGCATTTCACCCAAAGAGGCGTTTTTGCCGCCAACCTGTGGAATATCTTTAAGATTGACTTCGTCGAAAAATTTTAAATGTTTATACATAGTTTCCCCATTTTAAAAGTGATGCCCGTTTCATCCTCCATATTACCATAAGCGTAACAGCGCTAGAAACGTCTGATATACTTGGAGCCATGGAAGACAAAATCAACACCATCAAAAACTGGCTTGGTACCGGCACTATCAATATCTTCGGCCTACCTTTTTCCGGCAAGGACACTCAATGCGAGATTATTGCCGAACTGCTCGGGGCAACTATGGCCAGTAGCGGAGCAATTTTTAGAGAGCAAGAAAATAACGTCGAGCTCCAGCAAATTATGGCGACAGGCGCCTTAATTCCTTCTGAAATGTTCTTCGACATCATGTTGCCATTTTTCAGCAAACCGGAACTGACTGATAAGCCGCTGGTTCTTAGTTCGGTTGGTCGCATGAAAGGAGAGGAACTCCCCATCGTCCAGGCGACCAATGCGTCAAATCATCCCATCAGAGCCGTAGTGTTGCTTACGATACCAGAAGAGACTATTTGGCAACGCCACCGAGCAGCCCAGGCTCTCAATGACAGAGGTAACCGAGCCGATGATGCAAATGATGAAATCTTAAGAAACCGTATAGCCAAATTCAACTCTCAAACCCTCCCGGTTATCGACTTTTACCGCAGCCAGGGTCTGCTCATTGAAATCGACGGTACGCCCGAGCCCAAAAAAGTAACTGAGAATATCATAGACGCCCTGTATAAAATAGCGAAAGATTAGCTAGTAATAGTAGGGGGAAGGCGGTCGCCTACGGCTCCCTATTTCCGCTCACCTCGTTCGCTTCACGAACCCCTTCGGCGTTCGGTTTCTCATGGAAACCTACCATAGTAAAAAGCCCTACCCGAAAGGCAGAGCTTTTTACTATGGTGATCCCGCGGGGAATCGAACCCCGATTGCCAGGATGAAAACCTGGTGTCCTAACCGCTAGACGACGGGACCAGGACGGGTAGATTATAACAGAGAAAAAGACATAAAAAAAGAGCTACTTGGCTCTAATCGACAGTGTTGTGCCTGTTGGGCGGGGCTTTGTGGGCCCCACCCAACAGTAAGTCGCATACCTATAGGGCCGGCTGGGCTCTACGGGTTTACGCTTTCGCCAGGTCGGCTACTCACGTCACTACTGGCTCGCTCCCCTAGCGAACCACTTCCCTCGTGCTGTTGGCTGGACAACACCACTGCGAGGCTCGCAGCAGACGAGCTTGTCCTTCCAGGCGGCGGCCAAGAAGTCAGCGACCTCATCAACCAGTTGAGGCTGCTTCGCCTCACGGCAGAGGCGCACCGCTAGGTCGCGGAAACACCAGGCGTGGAGAGCATCGTCACTCGCCAAGAACTCGAAGACGATCTTCTCGGCCTCCGGCGAGACTGCAGTGGGCGTGCTCCTCATCGCCGAGCCGTCCTTCCCGCTCCCGCGTGCCCGTCACGCGGACGCTTGACGCACGGTGGCGGCGGCGGGTTCTTCGGAGGCGGGGGCGTTGGGACGTATTCCGAGGGATTGAAATACTTGGGCTGCTGCGACATGGAGCAGACCTTTCTGTTCGCACGTTTATGCCATAAGCATCGCTCGGGGAACACCCCCGAACACGTGATATCTGAAATATACTCCCCTTGACAAATAAAGTCAACTATTGTCATGTGTAGTGTTCGTGTTTGAGTCACTACACTATATATAGGGTTTAGACCTTATAAATTGCCTACTATTTCCACCCATAGCGTATCAGGCGTGAATTTTTGGCAGCTCAGACCAAATGGTAGTATAGCGCGGACTACGCAGGGCGTGTTTACTGTGCCAGTTAGCGTGGGCGCGGTCTTCGGCAGCGTGCCATATAGTCGAGCTGCCGTAACGGGCATTTATCTTATCGACTCCGTTCATTAGTCTCACCCTCCGCTCTCTAGCTTGAGGTGGTTGCATTAACGACAGCTGCCAGGCTTCTAGGTCGGTTAGGTTAAGCAGTATAACCGCCACTTTACTATAAGCAAACTCCGGGTCGTACAATTCTTCTAAGAGCCCTAGGGCACTAGCCATCAAGGTACCGGTATCACTACTAGGTTCTGCTAGTATAGTGCTCCTGGAAACACTGCGCACCCTTTCATCGTGTCTAGATGTAGTCAAATAAACCATCACTCGGGAACAAACTGAGCGCTGCCCTCTCAGCTTAGCTGAAGCTCGAGCAGTAAAGTTAGCTAGGGCGCTTTCCAGTTGGTGATACTCGCGCACTTTATGACCAAAAGCTCGTGATACCATAATGCTTTGTCGCTTGTCACGGCTATCACCGAACCTCAGTCGCGGTCGTCCACGCAGTTCGTCAACCATGCGTAGTCCAGTTATATTGAACTGAGTTTTTAACCAAGCATCAGAAGTCTGGATTAGCTGCAGCGCAGTCGAGACACCACGGTCTTTTAATTTTGGTGCTGTTCGCCAACCGACGCCCCAAATATCCTCGACCGGCACTTCCTTCAGTATGCGTTCGCGTTCATCCTCGGCGACAATAACACTGACGCCGTCGTGCTTCTTGGCGTGATTGGTAGCAACTTTGGCGAGCGTTTTGGTTGGAGCGATCCCTAGCGATACTGGTACGCCAACTTCTTTTTGGAGTCGTGCTTTTACGCTCAGCCCCCAAGCTCGTGGATCGGTTATGTCAAGTTCGGATAAGTCCAAAAAACACTCGTCGATAGAATAAACTTCTATCAGTGGCGTTATTTGTCGCAGCACAGTCACAATTCGCTCGGAGATATCGCCATACAGTTCGAAATTGGCCGAAAACAGTGTCACGCCGGCGCTTTTAACCAGCGGTTTGACTTTAAAAAGTGGTATGCCCATTGGGACGCCAAGAGCTTTGACTTCTTGAGACCGGGC
>JAEYUN010000003.1 GCA_023432475.1 Candidatus Parcubacteria bacterium
GTGTAGTTGCCTTCCGGCAGACCTACCCGTTCGATAGCCTGGAAAGTGGCCGTAGCCAGAGCCAGAGCGCCGTTACCAGCTAGTCCAATGTCTTCACTGGCGAAGATTACCATACGCCGGGCGATAAACTTCGGATCTTCGCCGGCATCGATCATGCGTGACAAGTAATAAAGGGTAGCGCTGACATCACTGCCGCGCATACTCTTAATAAACGCCGATATCACGTCGTAGTGCATATCGCCTTTTTTGTCGTAGCCGGGGACTTTCTTCTGAGCAGCCACTTTGACGACTTCGGGGGTGACTTTGGGGTTAAGGTCAAGTGCCAGTTCTAGGTTACCAAGTGCTACTCGGGCATCGCCGCCAGATAGTTCGGCTAAGTAATCTAGAGCTTTTGCCGTGACGTTTCTAGTTTTTTTAAGGGTTTTTAGGGCTCGTTTTAGGATATTTATAACTTCTGATTTACTCAAGGGCTGAAGTACCAAAACCCGCGAACGTGACAACAGCGGCGTGATAATTTCGAAGCTAGGGTTTTCAGTGGTTGCACCTATTAGGGTTATTAGTCCCGACTCGACATGCGGCAAAAAAGCGTCTTGCTGAGCTTTGTTGAAACGGTGAATCTCGTCGACAAACAGTACGGTCCGCTGTTTTAGGTTCCAGTTGGTACGGGCCCGCTCGACAGTGGCTAGAACATCTTTTTTACCGGCAGTGACAGCCGATATCTCGACGAAATCAGCTTTGACCTCGCTTGCAATAATCCGGGCTAATGTCGTTTTGCCGGTGCCAGGTGGTCCCCATAAAATCAGACTGACTGGCTCTTGCCGCTCAACGATCTGTTTTAATATCTCGCCGTCGGCCAAAAGGTGAGACTGCCCGATAACTTCATCGAGCGTCTTGGGGCGCATTCTCTCCGCTAGCGGCACTCTACTCATATATCCAGTGTAACACCGCATGCTATCATGGAGTCATGAGTAAGCTCCATGTCTTGCTTCTCTACGGCGGCGATTCATCCGAACACGAGGTATCGATTCAGAGTGCTCGTAACGTCTATGCCGCGCTTGACAATTCTCGCTACACGGTCAGTCTGTGTTTTATCGATAAAGTTGGTCGTTGGTGGCTCACGCCTGGGGTGGATGGGCATCATGTCGGTGATCCTCAGCTTGTACCGGTTTTGGGCCACAGCCAGTTTATTACTTTGCCAAACAACCACGCCATCCGACCTGACGTAGTATTTCCCATGTTGCACGGCAGAAATGGCGAGGATGGTACGGTGCAGGGTTTGTTGGAGCTGATGCATATACCTTATGTGGGGCCTGACGCTACCAGTGCGGCCGTCGCTATGAACAAAGACATCACCAAGCGGCTACTGCGTGATGCTGGTTTACCGGTAGTGCCGTGGGTAACCTGGCGGCGCCACCAAACCAAACCGCATTATGAGGCACTGCGTAATCAGCTGGGCGATAATATGTTCGTAAAACCAGCCAGAGCTGGCTCGTCAGTCGGTGTGAGCAAAGTTAGTCATGCCAACGAACTGGGTAAGGCATTGGAAGCAGCCTTGTTACATGACGACTTAGTGCTTATCGAACAAGCTATTATTGGGCGGGAAATTGAAGTTGCCGTACTTGGCAACGATGATCCGATAGTATCGGTGCCTGGCGAAATCATTCCGGGCAGCGAGTTTTATGATTATGACGACAAATATAGCGCTGAGTCGAAAGCTCGAATCATGGCTCCGGCTGACTTACCTGGACCACTGAAGGAGCGCTTTCATGACGCAGCACTCAAGAGTTATTTAGCAGTCGGTGGTCATGGTATGGCCCGGGTCGACTTCTTTCTAACAGTAAAGGAAGAAATTTATATCGGTGAGGTTAATACTATTCCCGGCTTTACTAGTATCAGTTTGTATCCTCGCTTGATGCATGCTTCAGGTATGACCTATAGCGCTCTAGTCGATAAACTTATATATCTAGCTACGGAAAATAAGTTAAAATAGTCATATAAATGGAGGTAAATATGGAACTGGCTTGGTTTTTATTTCTAGTTATTGCCGGCTTTGTACTGAGCGGCATCAAAGTCATTAACCAGTACGAGCGCGGCGTTGTGCTGACCCTCGGGCGCTTTACCGGTCTGCGTCAGCCCGGTCTTCGCGTGGTGGTACCTATTTTCCAACGTTTGTTGCGAGTCGATGTCCGTTCAACGCCTATTGACGTACCAAAACAGGAAATCATCACCAAAGACAATGTGACTGCGGGGGTGGACGCAATAGTGTATTTCCGGGTTATCGATGCCCCGAAAGCTGTACTAGAGACGACTAACTATGTTTATGCTACCAGCCAGTTTGCTCAAGCGGCATTGCGTGACGTCACTGGCAACTTCGAACTTGACGAACTGCTTTCTAAGCGTGAAGAGATTAGCAGCAAAATCAAAGAGATAGTTGATTCGCAAACTGATCAGTGGGGTATAGATGTCGAAAATGTCAAAATCCAGAACATTGAACTGCCGACTGATATGAAACGGGCTATGGCCAAACAGGCTGAGGCCGAACGCGAGCGGCGCAGTAATATCATCAACGCCGAGGGTGAGCGCGCTGCGGCCGAGACTCTAGCCGAAGCCGCCAAAATCATAGCTACTCAACCAGGCGCCATTAACCTGCGTACACTCAACACTATTGAGCGTATTTCAACCGAACCCAGCCAAAAAACTACCCTGCTGTTTCCTATCGAGCTACTCGATGCCGTTCGAACCATTGGCGATAATTTAGGCAAAAAATAGCCCAGTTTGAGGCGACGTATTGTATTTAACAACGTTTTGTAAGATACTTATGGTATTAACAAAAGGAGGGTGCGAGCATGAAGGTGATCGGTGTAGTAGCTTTAGTACTAGTGCTAGTCGGTGGTCTTAACTGGGGCTTAGTCGGTTTCTTCGACTACAACCTAGTAGATAGTCTTTTCGGTGAAGGCTCAGTAGCCTCGCGCGTTGTTTACGGTTTGGTCGGTCTAGCAGCTCTTTGGAAGACCGTAACTTGGGTCGCTAAAAAAGAAGACTAGTTCTAGTTAATTTATAAAAAAGTGCCGACTTGTATTTATACAGTAGGCACTTTTTGATTATCAGATCTCCCCAGGTGGCAAACTCTATTTTGAAGGTCCCAAACAAAAAATCGACCTCTATAAGGGTCAATTTCTTGTTTGGTGGCTCCTCCCAGACTCGAACTGGGGACACAAGGCTCTTCAGGCCTCTGCTCTACCAACTGAGCTAAAGAGCCTCGTCAAAGTCGGGACTTGGTACTTGCAACGAAACAAGTTTCATTGCTTCGTCTTGCGTCACCGTCTTTTCCTCTCAATTCTCACGATAGCCTTCGGCGTAGGTCGAATTGGGACGAAGTACTCAACGATTATATAAGAACAGGGGAAAACGAGCAAGGTATACTAGTAGTATGGATATATCGGACGAGGTATTTGCTGGGCTTATTTCCCGGGCTATGGATGAACTGCCACCGCGCTTTATTAAGCGTCTAGACAACGTTGCCATCACCTATGCTGACGAACCGACCCGCGAGCAATTAACCAAACAAGGTGTTCGTGAAGGCCAACTGCTGTTAGGCCTATACGAAGGTATTCCCCAAACCGCCCGCGGTTCAGGTTATAACCTGGTATTGCCAGACAAAATAACCATCTTCAAAAAACCGCTACTCATGTTGGCGCGCGATTTAGATGATTTATACGTTAGGATTAAGCGGACACTTTGGCATGAGATAGCTCACCATTACGGACTAGACCACGGTCGGATAAACGAACTAGAAAACCAGTAGCCTCATCTGTTATACTGCATGATGTCCTTCCGAGCGGGTATCGTATAACGGCTATTATGCTACCTTCCCAAGGTAGAGACGAGGTTTCGACTACCTCTATCCGCACCATATAGAATGACCCACTTAGCTGTGGGTCATTCTATATGGTCTTATCGAAATGGTCGAAACCTCGTAGTTTTGCGTATGCAAAACAAGGGCGAGAGTTCGTGAAGCGAACAGAGTGAGCGGAAATAGGGAGCTGCAGGCGACCGCCCGAACTCTACCCGCACCAACTATAAAGCTCAGTGATGACCGTGGTGGTCGTGATGCTCGTGACTATGCTCTGCATGCGAGCCGTGGTTGTGATATTTCATAATAAGCGCGTGACCTTTGCCGCGGCTCAGCAGGTAACGGTTAACAGGATAGGCGGCTATAAAAGCGGCCAGCAGGCTAACAAACATGGCTATCCAAAACAGGGGAGAGGTCAGTCCAGCGTCCATGGCGCCCGGTATGGTTGCCATGACGGCGTTGTCGACCAGCTCCATGGTGGCTATCGACAAAGTATCGGCGGCAAATACTACCGATAGGGCGGCGAAAAAACCAACACCCATCTTGAGAAGCGGTATAGTCGACAGGGTAAAACCAAATAAAAAAGCTAACACGACAGCCAGCAGTATCGTTACCCCGGAGCTTAGGCCTAGTGATATACCTATAACCATACCGAGTATCTCGCCGATAGCGCAGCCACTCAAGCAGTGCAATGTAGCCGTAGCGGCCATTTTATTGATGTTCATTTTTCCTCCAGTTATACCTAACCATCATACCAAATGACTACATCCACTTGACGCCACGTTCGCGGTATTCCTGGGCGCGGTAGGTGACGATTTTCTCTATCAGCTGTTTTGGCAGAGGTTTGTCGTAGCTCAGCTGCACAGAACCCTTGCCAGTGACGTAGTCTGTGAGGTCACTCACTAGAGCTTGTTTGGCGCTCGGTGTTACGACTAGGTTTATGTGTTGCTTAAAGCCGCCGTAGACGACCAGTATCATGCCGTCTTGGTCGAGCACGGCTGGGCCACCCCATTTGAGAGCTTCGGTCGTGCCGGGCAGGGCGGCGTTGACAATGCCGCGCAACTCTTCTAGTTTAGCCTTTTGCTCGCCGGAAAACTGTTCAATATACTCATCGACTGTGGTTGGTTTCATGTAAGTTATTTCAACCTTCTACCGCCACCGTAAAGCCGCCGTAGGCCATTTTTCTCATGTCGTTAGGCATTTCAAAATCTACTAGGTCCTGGTATGCTTCATCCATTTCCGCCATAACTTTTTCGTTAACTTCGTCGCGGTGTTCTTTCGACTCAAAAACGATAAAAGAGAACCAGACGTTTTCTTCCGTGGAGGCGCCGGTCATTTCTTGGAAAGCCCGAGACTTCATGTCGCCCGCTTCCTGCTGCTTCAGGTCGTCTCCTCGGCATTCAAAATACTGAAGCGCGCCGTGTTTCATCCAGGAGTCTCGCCCTTGTTTCGCCATCTCCTCATATTCTGCTTCTTTGCCCTTCGGTACTACCAATACAAATCCATCTACGTATTTAGACATTTATCTACCCTCCATATTAAAGTTAGGTTCGTAATTTAATTATTACGCGAGATTAATCTGCCACGATACGCCGTATTTGTCTGCAGTCCAGCCGAATTTTTTGCTAAAGCCGTAATTATCTAGCGGCATCATGACTTGGCCGCCCTCGGATAGTTTTTCAAAAAGCTGATTCAACTCTTCTTCGTTGTCGCAGTTCACATAGATTGAAATTGCAGGAGTAAATGAAAACTTATGGTCCATCCGATTTTCGCTGGCCATATATTCCTGACCGGCTAGCACAAACGAAGCCTGCTTTACCAAACCTTCTTCGCCGCCCGGTTCACCCTGCTTCCACTTTTCAATGTTCTTTACCTCCGAGTTCGGAAACAGGGAAACATAAAAGTTAATTGCTTCTTCAGCTTTCCCGCACCGCTCACCGACGAACATTAAGAAAGTAGTTGTTTTTTGCATAGGCTAATTATAGCAAAACACACCCGGCTGGGTGTGTTTTGTGACGTGTCTAAATTGGTGCGGGTACAGAGACTCTAACTCTGGACCTCTTCCATGGCAAGGAAGCGCTCTAACAACTGAGCTACACCCGCGCGGTGTCGAACAGACACCAGTATAGAAAATAAGGGGTGATTTTGCAAGCATATAACGGAGAGTACGATATAATAATTCTGATGGCGCGTTGGCGGAGCAGTTACGCGACGGTCTGCAAAACCGTTTAGATGGGTGCAACTCCCATACGTGCCTCCAGCGCGGGTGGTGGAATTGGTATACACGAGAGACTTAAAATCTCTTGCCCACAAGGCTTGCGGGTTCAAGTCCCGCCCCGCGCACCATAAGAGTCAGAAAAACCCCGAGTGTTCGGGGTTTTACTTTATATCTAAAAGCTAACTACTTTTTCTTTGAGCTGACACTAATCTTTTTTGGTTCGGGTAACGGCGTCAACGGCACCGAAACTTTCAGGACACCGTCGTCCAGGTGAGCTTCGATTTTGTCGCCGTCGGCTCGTTCCGGCAAGGAAATTCGACGGTAAAAGCTGCTGGAACTTTCGCGCACGACGTACTTTTTAGATTTGTCTTCTTCTTTTTCGTGGCGCTCGGCACTAATAACTAGAGCGCCGTTATCGACTTGAATGTCGATATCGTCCTGCTCAAAGTTGGGTAGGTGAGCCTCGACAACCAGCTGGTTATCTTTGGTATAGACGTCGGTGGTCGGTATACCGTGACCATGCAATGAGGTTGCCCAGTCATCACCGAAGAAATGACGCTGTAGAGCGTTAAGTTCGGCGAATGGGTCGAAACGAACGAGTTTGTTCATATGATTCCTCCTATATTTGTTAGTTATTGGAGAAGCCATAATGCTTCCGTTTCTATTTTAAAAAACTAGCACTCACATGTCAAGAGTGCTAAAAATACCCACCACAACAGGGGTAAATATCACTAGTGCAAAACGAGCTTGTTTGCTATACTAGAAGGGTAAATATATGAGAGGGGTCATGCAACTATGGAACTAGCACTTATTATTATCATTGCCGTCGTCGTGCTCGTCGGCCTGTTCTTCTGGGCGACCTATAACGGTCTAGTCAAACTCAACGTCCGCGTCCAAGAAGCTTGGAGCGATATAACGGTGCAACTGAAGCGTCGGGCTGACTTGATTCCGAATCTTGTAGAGTCGGTCAAGGGCTACGCCGCACATGAGAAGGGTGTGTTCAAAGAAGTTACCGAAGCTCGGGCTGCTGTTCTAGCCGCCACTTCAAAAGGTCCGGTTGAGACCGCTAAGGCTGAAAACCAGTTCGAATCAGCCCTGAAAAGCCTGTTCGCTGTCGCCGAGGCTTACCCGCAGCTACGGGCCAACGAAAACTTCTTACAACTCCAGCAAGAGCTGGTTGACACCGAAGACAAAATCCAGGCCTCACGCCGCTTTTATAACGGCGGTGTTCGTGACCTGAATACTAAGATTCAAGTCTTCCCAACCAACATGATTGCCGGCATGCTGGGCTTTACTAGCCGCGAATTCTTCGAAGTCGAAGATATGGCCAGCGTTGAAAAGCCAGTCGAAGTCAAGTTCTAATAAAACCTCGGAGCAAACAATCTACCCATGTATAAAGCTATTGCTGCCAATAAACGCAACACCGTGATTATCATGCTGGTTTTCCTGGCATTGATCGCCCTGATCGGTTGGCTGTTTTCGGAATACTACGGCAGCACCGGTATATTCTGGGGAACGCTAGTAGGGGCCGGCATTTACACGCTGATTCAGTATTTTGCCGCCAGCCGTTTGGCCCTGGCTATGAACGGCGCCCACCAGATAGAAAAACGTGATAACCCGCGGCTATACCGCATAGTCGAAAACCTGGCCATTACCGAAGGCTTACCGATGCCGAAAGTCTATATCGTTGATGATCCAGCGCCAAACGCTTTTGCAACCGGTCGCAACCCGGAGCACGCTCACGTGGCGGCTACGGCCGGGTTACTTAACTTGCTGGATGACAATGAGCTTGAGGGCGTTATGGCCCATGAACTAGGGCATGTCAAAAACTATGATATTCGTGTCAGTATGATAGTCTTCGGCCTAGTTAGTGCTATCGGTCTGCTGGCCGATATATTTGCTCGCATGCTGTGGTTTGGCGGCTCAGACAATAACCGCTCTTCGAACGGTGTATTTTTGATAGTAGGTCTCGTTGCTGCTTTACTGTCGCCAATAGTGGCCGCCATGATCCAGCTGGCTGTCAGTCGTCAGCGTGAATACCTGGCCGATGCTACTGGCGCTATGACGACGCGTCACCCGGAAGGTTTAGCCAGTGCTCTCGAAAAACTAGCCACCGTATCGACGGCAACTCGTCGTCAAAATACGTCGACAGCGCACCTGTTTTTCGCCAACCCCTTGAAGGGTAAGAGTATGAAAAGTCTCTTCAGCACGCATCCGCCTCTCGAAGAACGGGTGGCTCGGCTGCGTAACATGGGAAGCTCGATGTAGTTTTATGGCTAGGTCTGCTAAAACCAAACCGTCAGTAAAAGTTTGGGTAACTGGTTTATGGCCGGCTATCAAGCGGCAATGGAAGCGGGCTCGGCAAACCAGTAAGGCGGCACCGCACAGGAGCTTCTCACTAACCCGTGGTCGGGACAAGCCGAAAAAACCCCGTCTCGAAGGTTTTATACCGTTTACCGTTAAAGTTTTCCAAACCCTGTGGGGTTCGAAAGGGCTTTTTCTCAGGTTTTTGTTACTTTATTTGACTTTGTCGGTCATGATGATAGGAATTATTCAGGGCAACAATCTCACAACTGTCAATGAGTTAGTGGGTGTCATAGGTGAAGAAACAGGTACCGGTAGCGGACCGTTTTCAAAAGCCTTCATAGTTGTAACTTCTAGTTTGGGAGGGGCGCTAAATAGCAACCTCAGCGAAGTTCAACAGTTTTATATGCTAGCTCTTTATATATTTGTCGCTTTAACTGCTGTCTGGTTGCTGCGTCAACGACTAGCCGACAAAAGCGTCAAACTGCGCGACGGACTTTATAGTGCCGGGGCGCCAATGATTGCCATATTCGTATTGGTTCTGGTGGCGATAATGCAGATGTTACCGTTTGCGCTAGCGACTCTTGTATATACAGTTGCCGAAGCAGGCGGCTTTATTGGTGATGGGATTGAGGCCGGTTTATTCGTCGGGGCACTGGTACTGCTAGCTGCTCTGACACTCTATTTCCTGACCACCACCATGTTTGCCATGATGATCGCGACAATTCCAGGGACTTATCCGCTAAAAGCTTATAGGACTGCTAAGAAAATTGTCGTTGGCCAACGGGCTAGGTTGTTGGTGCGCCTGCTATGGTTAGCCCTTGTAATAGCCTTGGTGTGGTATTTGGTGCTTATACCAGTTGCTTTAATAATTCAATCTTTCGGCTGGGAGTCTTCCTACGTTTTGCCGGTTTTTGTCCAGCTCGTGACTGGTTTTGGGCTGATTTACGGCGCTAGTTACATTTACTTGCTTTACCGGAGGATGATAGATGACCCTGTTGCCAAATAAACGCGTTGCCGAACTGCGCCAACTGCTTAACCGCTATAGCTACGAGTATCATGTCCTCGATGCGCCTAGCGTTAGCGATGCGGTTTATGACAGCTTGTTCGGTGAGCTAAAACAACTCGAGTCTGACCATCCTGAACTGATCACGTCCGATAGCCCAACTCAACGGGTGGGTCATGAGTTGAAAGGCGGCTTTGCCAAAGTTCGTCACAGTTCCCGCATGCTCAGTCTCAATGACGTTTTTGATGTCGCTGAAGTTGAAGCCTGGGTTAAGCGCATGGACAAACTATTGCCCGGTCGCAGCCATGAATTCTTCGCCGATATTAAAATGGATGGCCTAGCCTGTGCCTTGGTCTACGAAGACGGCGTTTTAACACAGGCCATCACACGTGGAGATAGTTTTGTCGGTGAAGACGTTACGGCCAATGCGCGTACTATCAAAAACATTCCACTGCGCTTGCAGCCAGCTGAGGGCTTCGAACATTTCCTGAGCGGTCTGACCGAAGTACGCGGCGAAATTGTCATGTTAAAGACTGACTTTGATAAACTGAACGCTAGACAGCGCACGGCCGGTAAGCCAGAGTTTGCTAACCCGCGTAACCTGGCAGCTGGTACGATGCGTCAGCTGGACCCGAAGTTAGTGGCTGAGCGGCCATTGACGTTTATAGCTTACGATCTGCTGCGTGAAGACGTCCAAGAAGTGCCGACCAACAGTTTTGCATACGAAGCGCTGAGCGCTCTCGGTATTCGTCGTAACCAACAAGCCCGGGTTTTTACTAACCTTAGCGATGTCATGAAATTTGTCGGCGAGTGGGCGGAGAAGCGTCATGAGCTACCGTTCAACACCGATGGGCTGGTTATCAAAGTTAACGACCGCAAATTATTCAGTGAGCTCGGTGTAGTTGGTAAACAGCCACGAGCTGCTGTCGCCTATAAGTACGCCGCCGAACAGGCGACGACAGTCGTTAAGGACATAGTTATATCGATCGGGCGGACCGGAGCGGCTACGCCAGTTGCGGTTTTCGACCCGGTGGTTGTGGCTGGCACCACCGTCCAGCATGCTAGTCTGCATAACGCCGACGAGATTGCTCGCCTGGACGTCCGAATAGGCGACACGGTAGTAATATTCAAAGCCGGCGATATCATTCCGCAGGTTGAGAGTGTCGTGAGCGAGCTACGACCAACGGGCGCCGTAGCCTTTGAGTACGAAAAAGAGCTAGCTCGCCAGTATCCAGAGCTAGAATTTATTCGCCCTGAGGGTGAGGTGGTCTACCGCGTCAAAGGCTTGAACGGACCGTTGATTTTGAAACGGGCTCTGCAACACTTTGCTTCACGCAGTGCGCTCGACATCGATACTTTGGGTGAAAAAAATGTTGAAGCCCTGGTCGATGCCGGTTTGGTGTCCGACCTGGCCGATATTTACCGACTGCAAAAAGCCGAACTACTGACACTCGAGCGCTTTGCTGAGATTTCCGCCCAGAAGTTGGTCGACGCTATCGCTGATAAAAAGCATCCAGCGCTTGAGCGGTTTGTTTATGGGCTGGGGATTCGTCACGTAGGCGTCCAGACAGCACTCGACCTCATCAATGTATTTGGCAGTCTAGATAAACTGGCGGAGGCTACAATCGACCAGCTCAAAAATGTTGAAGGTGTCGGTGAAGTTGTGGCCGAAAGCATAGCCGCCTGGTTTGCCGACGAGGATAACCTGGCTCTGCTGGCTAAGTTCAAGGAATTTGGCGTGCAGCCGGTTTACGTTAAAAAATCCGGCAAGCTAAGCGGACAGAACTTTGTGGTAACCGGTACGCTCGAGAGTATGAGCCGCGACGAAGCGGCTGATAAGATTCGTGAGCTCGGCGGTACTTTCCAAACCGCTGTTGCTAAAGACACTAACTATCTGGTCGCCGGGGCAAAAGTGGGCGCCAGCAAGCTGAAAAAAGCTGAAAGCTACGGCACGAAGGTTATTAACGAGCAAGAATTTTTGGAGCTATTATAAAAATATGCCCGCGCGAGACCAGTTCACACCACGACCAAACCTACCACTAGGCAGATATCGTCACTACAAAGGTGGGGAATATGAAGTTATTGAACTGGCCTGCGACGAAGCAACGTATGAATGGTTAGTTGTCTACAGGGCACTTTATGATACTGGCGAAGCACCGAGTATTTGGGTGCGAACCTATGCTAATTTTACTGAAACCGTTGATGTTGACGGCTTACCAACGTTGCGATTTACATATCTCAAAGGAGTTAATTCATGAGCCTGAAACGATATCAAAAACAAGTAGATGATGCTCTCCAGTCACTAGCCAAACCATACTGGCATCCGCTGAGCCAGTTTGCACGGCTAGCTGAGGAAGTTGGTGAACTGGGGCGCTTACTTAATCACATGTACGGCGACAAGCCTAAAAAACCAGAAGAGGCCAAGCAAGAACTACCAGATGAACTAGCTGACATAGTATTCAATGTTATTTGTATGGCTAACTTGCACGATATCGACCTAGATAAAGCGCTCGAGAAATCAATCGAAAAAGTGAATGGACGCGATAAAAATAGGTTTGTTAGAAAATAGCATACAAAAAACTCCGGGCGAACCCGGAGTTTTAAAGTTTACGAGCTGGATTACCAGCTGCGTTGACGGAATGAACCGCCGCCGTCACGAGGTCGGTCCTCTTTGGGACGAGCTTCGTTAACGGTGATAGTGCGACCGTCGAGTTCTGAGTTGTTCAGTTTCTCGATGGCTGCGTCAGCTTCTTTGTCATCGTCGAATTCGACGAAGCCAAAACCGCGTGAGCGGCCGCTGTCGCGGTCGGTTACTACCTTGGCGCTCGCGACTGTACCAACGGTTGCAAAATGAGCTTGCAGTGTATCGTCAGTAGTAGTCCATGCGAGGCTACCTACAAAAAGTTTTTTGGACACGTATATATTTCCTTCGTTACCAATAAATGTCAGTTCGACCAGCGATGTTTTCTATCTTACGAAGTAACCTATACGCTATCCTGAACAGCACTAGTTAAGCACATTTGGCACCAAAAAGCGATAGTGTTAAGTAAAACCGCTCATTTGCCAAGTAAAAACGCTTGTGTTATAAATAAGCTATGGCTGATGCGCTAACGGGTTTGGCGCAGCGGAAAACAAAAACGATTTATCCAAAAACGAAAAACCCGGGTGGGCGCGCAGCAGCTCATGAACAGGAAGACTGGTCATAACCAAAAGACCGGTTTTCTTGTATAATCAACCCTATAAGGATAACCATGTTCAAAAAAATCGTCCGATTCGTCTTAGAGCACAAAGTCAAACGCTATTTCAAGAAACACGGCACCCAACTAGTTGTAGTAGTAGGCAGTGTTGGCAAGACCAGTACTAAAGCCGCTATTGCCACTGTTCTGTCTGAGAAATTACGAGTTAGGGCACACGAGGGTAACCACAACGATGTCATGTCGGTACCGCTGGCCTTGCTGGGTATCGACTATCCAGGACAGGTTCATTCGATTGGCGAATGGCTCAAAGTTTTTTCGGCAATGAACCTACGGATTAACGGCGAAAAAGATGTTGACGTTGTCGTACAGGAACTAGGCACTGACCATCCGGGCGAAATCCCAAGCTTTGGACGCTATCTAAAGC